>NZ_JACHGJ010000001.1:749719-1124579 GCF_014207565.1 Spirochaeta isovalerica
TTCAGCTGCAAAAAGCTCTCTGTATTCCATGCTTGAGAAAGGCTATCCTCTTCCGGAACCCATGACAGAAAACGAAAAAGAGATTCTCGAATCAACCCTTATAAACACTCTTATACGGGAACAGAGTAACAACGAAGCTGTTGAAACCGCTTTATACACATTGGGTCTGATCCGCTCTTCCCGGGGCATACCTTATATAATTCCCCTGGTCTCCCATACTTCTTATTCCGTAAGCAGCATTCGTTCTCTGGGAGCGATCGGCAACCTGGAGGCGCTGGATCTTCTTCTTATCGCTTTAGAGGAAAACCCCGATGATAATAAAAAAATAGAGATTATACGGGCGCTCGGATCAATGGGGGCCAGAGAAAGCCTGCAACCCCTTCTGTCGATCCTCAATGAAGAAGAGTTATCGGAACCACTTCTTAAAGCGGTTTTGGATTCTCTTGGAAAAATTGCGGCTGCCGGGACAAAAGACCGCCGGATCTCCGCAGCTCTGGCCGAATATCTGAATTCGGCTGATCCGGGATTGAGAATCAGTGCAGTGAACGGTCTTGCCGCCTTTAATGACCAGGCGACAGTGGCGTCACTTCTCGGATTATTCAAAAAAGAAAGGTCAGAAACTGTCCTTCTTACGCTGGTAGACAGAGCGGCGGGGATAGAGAATCAGTCCATTGTCCCATCTCTCAGCAATCTGTTACAGAATCCTCAGACATCTCTCGAGCTCAAAATCAGTTGCCTGGAAGCAATAGGCAATCACAGAGACGGAATAAAAGGGGTAAATGGCATACTTGCAGAGCTATCCTCTTCTGAACCGGAGCTGAGGAGAGCCGCTTATGACGCTTCAAAAGCCTTATTTCGATCGGACAGCACTGCGCTGACGGCATCCCTCGCACGCAGTGTCAACATAAACAAGGATCTGCTGTTCCAACAACAGGCTGCACGGTTATTTGCCGAACTGCCCGATGAGGGATCAATTAACAGCCTCCTGGCTATGCTGGACTCGGAAGATCCGGAAGTAAAAAGATTCTCAACCCTGGCTTTGTACAGAATCCGTCCTGCTGGTAATCTGAGAATCACGACAGCCCTCAATAAAATGGTTTCCAATGAAACCGAACCTCTGGATGTGAGAATCAATGCGGTCAGAGCCCTCGGCGCTGCTGGCTTCGACCACCCCTCTGTGAATGTGGAACAGACTCTTATAACCGCTGCGAATATGAGAGACGCCAAATATGCTCAGCTCCGATACTTTTCACTGAAAGCTCTGGGGCAGATGTCCGGTCTCACCGACGACTCAGTAGAAAAGATCATTGCAATTGCCGGCCGGGAAAGAGATATGTCTATACGGGAAGAAGCTGTAAGAACTCTATCATCGATCGGAATCGCCGGCAAAGAAAGACTGGATCTTATTTCATCCGCTCTGGAAAAACTCAACCCCCGCACAAACACATCTATAGCTATTCAATTCTGTGAATTGCTCGGTGAAGCCGGAAATGATAGTTTTATATCTTTCGCAAAGGAACTTAAACCTTATCTGGAGACCATAGGAGATAAAAGACGTCTGGCTTACTCATTTTACCTGAGCGGTACTGATGAAGGATATGAAAATTTCATTATGATGGGCGAAGACAGAGAATTGACAGATTTTATATCTTCTCTGGCTGAAAGTGCCGATCGGGAATTACTGACCAGGGTTATCGAAAGATTAAAAAGAACCGGCGTCAATTCTGAGATCCTCGAATTGACAGCCATTATAGAATCAGAATTGTCCTATTCTTCATAAAAGACACGGCACCCCCTGCGAGTGCCTTTTTTTATCAATTTCTTTATGGAGAAAAGGACCTTTGTGTTCCTGTTCTTGCCATTTACCTCTATGCCTACCCATAAATGCAGTTATTGAATGAAATTTTTTAATATGCATTCCAGAATATATCCCGATCACCATAACGCCTGTAATACACCGCTTCCAGAAAATGATCTTTTTGGATGTCAGAACTTTCCTCCAGATCTGCAATGGTCCGGGCAATCTTCAAAACCGAATGACAAGCTCTGGAGGATAGCGAAAGCTTACTCACTGTTTCAGTGAACAAAACACGGGTCTCCTCATCGAGTTTACAATATTTCTTCACTGCTCCCGCCGGAATCCTTGCATTCCGTGAGAAAACCTCATCGGCAAACCGTTCCTCCTGCATCTTCACAGCGGACTCAACCCTAGTCCTGATACTAAGACTTGATTCGCTCACCCCTTCCAGCAGATAAGCCGGATCGACGGGCTTCACAGGCACCCGCATATCAATCCGGTCAAGCAGCGCCCCGCCGATCTTCTTCCAGTACCGGTGGATCTCATTAGCCGAACAGACGCAGGCGCTGCCCTCCTTCCCGAGGTTACCGCAGGGACAGGGATTGGCCGCCATGACCAGTTGAAAGTCGGCGGGATACCAATAGGAATTTCCCGCTCTGGCGATGGAAATCTTCCCGTTTTCGATTGGCTCTCTCATCCCCTGAAGCAAACTGGCGCCGAATTCCGGTGTTTCATCGAGAAACAGCACTCCCCGGTGAGCCAGAGAAACTTCTCCGGGCAGGATTTCCGAACCGCCGCCGACAATACCCTCTTTAGAAGCGGAGTGATGGGGCATCCGGAAAGGTCTGTCACGAATGACAGCGACGCCTTCGGGAAGCCTTCCGGCCTGAGACCAGATGCGCGTTACCTCCAGCGATTCATCTATGGATAAATCCGGAAGAATTCCCGGAAGCCGCAAACTGGCCATGGTTTTTCCCGAGCCCGGAGGCCCGAAAAGAAGTATGTTGTGCATACCGGCTGCACAGATTTCCATGGAACGACGTAAAACAGGCTGTCCCATCAGATCCTCAAAATCGGGAGCTGAGTCTTTTGTATTCCCTTTATTTAATATAACCGGATTCGACCTGTTCCCCTTCGAACCGGAGGCGACAGCATGAATAATTTCCGGAAGTTCTTTCAGGTGGGATAAACCGAAGATTCGTCCCCCTCCGGGTACGGAAGCTTCCGCCACATTCGCATCGGGTATTATAAAAGTATCGATCCCCTCTGACAGACCGGATGCTACAGCTGAAAGCACGCCTTTGACGGGGCGTATTTCTCCGCCGAGCATCAGTTCTCCGAGAATCATAATATTCAGTTCAGGAGGTCTTGCAATAGCTTCGGAAGCGAACATGATCTCGGCTGCGATGGAAAGGTCGTGTGAAGCACCCTCTTTCCTGACACCTGCAGGAGCCATGTTGACAAGCAGCCTGTCCCGGGGAAACTGGAAACCGCTTCTTTTTACGGCAATTCTGATTCTTTCCCGGGACTCCTTGACAGCGACGTCGGGCAGGCCGACGATATCTATACCGGGAATACCCCTTCTGACATCGACCTCAATGGAAATAATCGTACCATCAAATCCGGCCGATGCATAACTGAAAACACCCATGAAAACCTCCATACTTCTGGAATACGGAGATTTCCATAACGATGCTTCAATTTCAGCTGAACTTTAATCTCTCTTCTTCAACCAGGGAATCACAAAGTTCATTATACTCATCGCCGGAATGGCCTTTTACCCAATTCCACATCAGTTCGAGCTTATCGGCTTCATTTTTCAGAGCCAGCCAGAATTCTTTATTCTTAACCGGCTTTTTTGCGGCTGTTTTCCAACCGTTTCTGATCCAGTTGAAAATCCATTGTGTCAATCCGTTCTTCACATACTGGGAGTCTGTAAATATTTCAACTTTTCTGTTTCTCAGATCACTGTTCTCATTGATATGGGACAGAGCTTTTATGACAGCCGTAAGCTCCATTTTATTATTTGTCGTGGATTCTTCTCCACCTGACAACCGGACTTCGTTTCCGTCATATAATAATACAGCGGCCCAGCCTCCCGGTCCCGGATTTCCCGTACAGCCGCCATCTGTATAAACAGTAATATCATTCATTTACACTTCCTTTTCGATAAACTTCAAGCCCCTTTTTAAGGAGTTCAAGACAGACTCTGCTGTCGTCTTCAGCACTATGGGCCTTTCTGACATTTATTGCCAGAAAAACGGCCAGATTCTGGAGAGAATAGCTTCTTCTTCCCGGCCAGGCAGCTTTAGCCAGAGCAATTGTATCAAGAACCGGAATCTCTGGTACATCCATTTCTGCCCGACCTAAAGCTTTGCGCATAAATCCCACATCAAATGAGGCATTATGTGCAACGAGAACCGACCCTGCGATCAGATTGAGAAATCGCGGAAGAACCTCTTCAATAAACGGTTTGCCTATAACGTCCCTATCATAAATGCCATGAATGGAACTGGCTGAGGGAGGGATCGGAATACCGGGATTGATGACTTCATTCATCGAATCGGTAATGATTCCTCCCGAATACCTGACGGCTCCGATTTCAACAATACGGTCTCTTCTGTTGCTCAATCCGGTGGTTTCCAGATCAAAAACTGTAAAATCCGGAGTTTCGCTTTTAAGAAAATCCAGTTTATAGATCATTTTCATATTTTGAAACTGTACAGTGACTTAAATATTAAATCAAGCAATCTTCCTGAAATGTCATTTTGCTGTTACTATCTCTTTTATGACAATCAAAGAGCTAATGAAAGAGTACAATCTTGAAATTGATGATATACGCTGGTTTCTATCTATCGGAGAAGCGCAGAAGCTGCTCTCTTTCCCTCAGGATCGCAAAGAACTTATCCGGTATATCTGGTCAGGAGAACTGGAAACCAATCTCTATAATATGGAAGAAAAATACCTCGAGAACCTTCAGGAACAGATGGATCGGAATATTACCGATGAATCGGATATAAGGGATATCTTCAAAGAAGCCGAGCTGGCAGCTATTAAACGAAAGAATTTTTGATCGGCTCTATCCCTTATCCTGTTGAATTAAGATCTGAATGTAGCTGGTAATAAAAAGGGGGGCAAATCCCCCCTCTGTTTTACCTATTTCGCCGCCCGGCTGACCATTTCCTTTACTTGTGCTTCAATAGCAGAGATCTTGGCTGTCGTACCGGCTTTCGCTTCTTCGATTTCCATACCCGGCTTTTCACAGCAAGACGCATAGAACTTGATTTTAGGTTCTGTTCCGGAGGGCCTGACCGTTACAAGGCTTCCCTCTTCGAGAATAAACTGAAGAACATTGGATGATGGAAGTTCAATATTCTTTTCGACTTTTCCGGAACTGGTGTATTTCGTTGTTCCATTCTTATAATCAATGATTTCTGCGATTTTTATTCCACCGAACGACACCGGTGGCTCGGCTCTCAAACCGGCCATAAGATTATCCATGACGGCAGCTCCCTGCTGACCTTCAAAGTAATTGGAAAACAGAGCTTCCTGATAATATCCGTACTTCTCATAAATCTCATTGAGATGATCAAGCACCGATCTTCCCTGGGTAACGTTCCATAATGCCATCTCAGCCGTCATGGTCGCAGCAGAAACAGCATCTTTGTCTCTGGCAGCTGTACCGACCAGAAAGCCGTAACTCTCTTCCCCGCCGAATAAATATGTATAGTTTTCCTTCTCTTCAAACTCTCTGATTTTCAGACCTATATATTTGAAACCCGTAAGAACTTTAAAAGTCTTTATTCCATAGGCTTCGGCGATTTTGATTTGAAGGTCCGAGGTGACAATCGTGTTGATAAATGCGCCGTTGGAAGGAAGGGTTCCAAGTTCTTTTCTCGTTCTGAAAATATAATCCGCCAGAAGTGCTCCCAGCTGATTACCGGTAATTAAGCGGAATTCTCCATTCTCCGGCACGGCAATACCCAGCCGGTCAGAATCCGGGTCGGTTCCCATTATGAGGTCGGCGTTTTCCTGTTTACCGTATTTGAGAGCCAGCTCCATGGCTTCGGTGATTTCCGGGTTGGGAAAAGCCACCGTAGGAAAATCTCCATCGGGTTTTTCCTGCTCCGGTACGGTGAAGACCGCAATACCCATTTTTTTAAGTGCATTATTCACGGGAACATTTCCGGCGCCGTGGAGTGGTGTATAAACGATTTTTAGATCCTTACCTTTCTCTTTAACCAGTTCCGGACGCAGTGTCTGGGATACAACCATTTTTTCATATGGTTCGTCCACTTCACTGTCAATCATAACCAGAAGACCTTTGCTGATAGCGTCTTCTCTGGAGATTTTTTTTATTTCCGATGTAACGGCCCTGACTTCTTTGATTATTCCAGTGTCATGGGGAGGAGTGACCTGAGCCCCATCGCTCCAGAACACTTTATAACCGTTATATTTTGCCGGATTATGACTGGCCGTAACCATGATGCCGGCCGTTGCATGGAGTTCACGAACAGCAAATGAAAGTACAGGAGTCGGCCTTAAGCCGCTGAAAAGATAGGTTTTGATGCCGTTCCCCGCCAGAACTAATGCCGCCTCTTCGGAAAAATTATCGGAAAAGTTCCGGCTGTCATAGGAAATAACGGCGATACGATCCTCTTCCCTGACATTTTTAACCATATAGGTCGCCAGTCCCTGGGTCGCTTTGGAAACAGTGTAGGAGTTCATGCGATTGTATCCTCCACCGATTTCACCCCGAAGTCCGCCTGTTCCGAAATCCAGTTCCTTGTAAAACCTCTCATTCAGTTCATCCAGATCATTCCTGTCAATCAGTTCCTGAACCTGATTTCTGAAAAAAGGGTTCTTTTCTTCTTCGATATAGGCTTTAGCTTTATTCAATATCTCTTTTTTATCCATATTTATCTCCATTTGCAATTTTTCCTGTCAGAAAATATTAGCTGATAATTACCTCTTATTAAAGTAGTGCCGCTGAAAACAATCTTATTTAATTATATAGTAGAATAATGAGCAGATTTCTATTTATTGAACCTTTTTACGGTGGCTCTCATAAATACTTTGCAGATGGCTTAATCCAAAAAAGCTGTCATGAAATCGATTTATATTCACTTCCGGCCAGATTCTGGAAATGGCGTATGAGAGGCGCTTCAGTATACGCAGTTCAACACATAAAAGATTTGATGCGATATGAGGCGATAATAGTCTCCAATATGCTTTCTGTCAGTGATTTTAAAGCACTCGCCGGTCCGGACTTACCACCTGTTATTCTCTATTTCCACGAAAATCAGATTCTCTATCCTTTAGCTGAAGGCGAAACAGAAGACCTTCACTATGGATTTACTGATTTCATATCAGCTCTTTGCGCAGACTCTATCATTTTCAACTCAGAATTTCATATGAAGGCTTTTCTGAAAGGGATACCTCCCTTTCTCTCCCGTTTCCCCGACTTTAGACCTTCGAGTTCAATAGAGAAAATACAAACAAAATGTCAGGTGATCCCTCCGGGATGTCATCTTGATCCGGAACCATATATACCTGTAGAGAGACCTGAAAACCCTGTGATAATCTGGAATCACCGCTGGGAACATGACAAAAATCCCGAAGATTTTTTTGAAGTTCTCTTTGAGCTGGACTCGGAAGGCATTCCTTTCAGCCTCGCGGTCCTGGGGGAGCGGTATACAACATCTCCTGAAATTTTTTCAATCGCTGAACAAAAACTGAAAGACCGGATTATACACTTCGGCTATGCTGAAAATTATTCAGATTACAAAGCCATTTTGAATTCGGGAAATATCGTAATAAGCACGGCTTTTCAGGAAAATTTCGGAATTTCGATAATCGAAGCCATCGGAAGCGGAAATTTTCCTCTCTTACCGAACCGCCTATCATATAAAGAGATAATACCCGAAGAATTTCATAAGTTCTGCCTATATAAAAATAAAAAAGATCTGATTAACAAACTGAAGAAACTGATCAGTCATTACGATCCCCAGCTATTACGTAAACTGGTTGAAAAGAACAAACGATATGATTGGAATCAGATAATTGCACAATATGATTTATATCTCGAACAAAAAAAAAATCCCGTAAACCGGGATTTTTATCAGGATTTATCTATTTAAATATATTCCTGTAAATCTTTGATGATTTTAAACTTTCTCAATTTGCAGATAGCTTTTTCCTGAATCTGTCTGACTCGCTCTCTAGTGATTCCGAGCATTTTTCCGGTTTCCTCAAGTGTAAAAGGTCCTTCTCCGGCCAGACCGTAACGGTACTGAATAATTTTCATCTCACGTTCGCTCAGCTGTTTCAGAACTTCTTCCAAAGTGTCCTGTAAAGCCATATTAAAAACACTTTCAAAAGGTTCCTGAGAATTATCGTCTTTAATAAGATCGGACAGTCTCGTTACGTTATCATCATCGACAGTAATATCGAGAGAAGCTGTTTCCTGTGACAATTTCATGATCTCTTTCACTTTTGAAGTGGGAAGATTCATGTAGTCAGCCAGCTCTTCCGCCGTTGGATCGCGCCCATATTCCTGCGTGAGATATTTCGCAACGAAATAACACTTTTTTATGGTATTGAGCATATGAATAGGGATCCGGATAACCCGTCCCTTATCGGCAAGAGATTTAATGATAGCCTGTCTGATCCACCAGGTTCCGTAAGTTGAAAACCGGCAGCCCTTAGTGTAGTCGAACCTGTCTACTGCTTCTATAAGTCCTATGTTGCCTTCATCAATTAGATCCAGCAAAGACAGTCCCCTATGCTGATATTTTTTGGCGATGGAAACGACCAATCGGAGATTGGCATTAATCATTCGGTTTTTTAAAGTGAGAAGACGTTCTTCCCCGACTTTGTTCTGAATTTCAAAATCAGCCTGCAGGCATGCCCCGTTGGCTAAATTTTCTTTGAGATCTTCAATTTCGTCTTTTACTGCTTTAATTCCTGCACCGATTTCCTGTTCTTCATCGACATTGAGAAGCGGATATCGGGAGATCTGTTTCAAGTAAAGCGCGAGAGGATCTGTTTCATTGATGTAACCCTGTCCATCATCCGAATTGAATGGGAGAGTCTGTACCTTTGAAACGGTCTCACTTTCGATCATTTGTTTCAATGTTTGCCCCTGTTGCAGTGGATGAGAACAAATGATTGATACTAATCGGATCAGCCTCTCGGCGCAGTATAAGTGTCTACTGGTTTGCCATCTTTAAAAACGGAGAAAAACATATCCTGCTTTCCGTCTTCAGATACTCCCAGTCGTCCTATTCGGGTTCCGGCCTTTACTTCTTCACCGACATTCACAAAGATGTCCTCGTTGCCACCATATAGGTAAATGTAACCATTTACATCTATCAATATGACATTGCCGAACCCACGGTACGGTTCAGCCAAAACGACTTTTCCTGCAGCGATGGACCTGACGTAGGAATACGCCTCTCCGTTGATTCTCACACCTTCAAGCTTACCGTCCATCTTATACCTCGTACCTGAGACAGGCCATATGAGACCGTTATCTCCGCTATCCGGCTTTTCGGGTTCCGGTAATGGCTGTTGCCCCCCATTACCAGCTTCGGAACTCGATTTAACCAGCAACCTGTCGCCGATATGAAGTACATGATTATCCGATAGACTGTTAAGAGATCTGAGTTCTTCAACAGACATTCCATTTCTACGGGAAATGCTGTATAAAGTATCCCCCTTTTTCACAAAGTATTCTGAACTTTCAATATACCAGTTGTTTTCATTATAATCCAAATGATTCTGAGGAATTTGTAAAATAATTCCCGTTTTTAGTTCATTTGGAGACGAAAGTCCATTCCGCTCCATGATCAGATCTACGGTAACGTCGTATTTTCTGGACAGGCTATATAGGGTATCACCTTTCTGAACGGTGTGATTGATTGACTGGCCGCTTAGAGAGATTACAATAAAAGATGTCAATATAACTTTTAAAAGAGTATGTCTGTTTATCATTTCTCTTATAATTACGACTTTCCCGAAGCAAATATTAAAGGAAAAATCACTGTTTTATATAAAAAGACTGATATATGTGTAATGAAGCGACATGAGACTCGGGGTAATAAAAAAGGAACATCTTTCGATGTTCCCGATGTACGGAAGCGACGGGCCTCGAACCCGCGATCTCCGGCTTGACAGGCCGGCGCGATAACCAACTTCGCTACGCCTCCATAACGATGTGAGATTAAACGCATATAAATGATTTGTCAATATATACAACAGATAATCATGTGCTTTTTTTTTGAGAGCTTTACAGGCGGTTCTTATCGTTGACAGTTTATTCCTCTTCATGCTATTTTTTTCTAAGTTTTACTTCACTGTTATAAGGAAAAATCATGTCAAAAGACACTAAGTCAAATGCGTTTAAGAAAAAAGGTGTGAAACATCATAGAAATATAGGGGTTCTGATAGGAACAAGTACGATTCTTGTTATTACAATCGTTGCTTTCATTCTGGTTCCGGCGTTGTCACAGTCTGCCTCTTCAGCTGAAGAACTGGTTTTCGGACGTTACGGAAAAACAAAGATAGATTATGTCCCCGGTAATTATTTTGCAAGACAGATTGAGTATATCAACAACATTTACAGAGATTCCGATACTTTTTCCGACAATGTCGAATACAAAAGACAGCTGGTATGGCAGACCGCTTTCAATCAGACAGTTATTCAGAAAGCCATAGAAGACAGCCTTATGAACAGCGGTGTCACGATCTCAGACAAACAGATTGATAAAGCTGTAGTAGAAAGAGGTCCCTTTAAAGTAGATGGTGTATTCAATGAAGAAGCTTACAGAAACGCCAGCACTCAGGTTAAATTTGATTTACGAAATCAGTTAAAAGAAGAGCTGTTGCGTGAACAGTACCTTACTGATGTCATGTACGGTGCTTATAGAAATGATTCGCTTCTCGATTTTGTAGCGAATATGGGTTCTGAAGAGAAAAAGTTTAATTACGCTGTTTTCAATGCCGACAGTCTGGATGATGATTTTTTCAGATCCTATGCCTCAACCAACCTCGAAAAATTTACAAAAGCTTCGCTAAACAAAATTACTGTATATACATCACAGGAAGCAGCTGAAAAACTTCTGGACAGGATCAACAAAGAGGAGATCTCTTTCAGAGATGCCGCTATTGCCGAATCACAGGACAATTTTGCAGCTGAAGGCGGAAATGCCGGAGAACTTTACTTTTACGAAGTTCTTAATGATGTGGAATCAGAAGATGCGACTAACAACATATTCGCTTTGAATGATAGAGAGATCAGCCCTGTAATAAAGACAACATACGGCTGGGTTATCTATCAGATGATAAGCACTCCTTCTATGCCCGATCTCGTTTCACAAGAATTTCTGGACGACGTTAAAGTCTATATGTCCCGCAATGAAAAAGGTCTCATCGAAGACAGTCTCGTAGCAAAAGGAAATGAGTTCTCAGGAAGATTGGAGAATGATTCCGATTTCCTTACAACAGCAGCTGCCATGAATATACAGAACGGTACTTCCGGATATTTCGCAGTGAACTACGGAAACAACAGAATGATTCCCAGCAGCATAACAAATGCAACAAATCAGGATCCGGCGTTCTCAAGCGCAGCATATGACGAACTCTTCCTGGAAAGACTTTTCGCACTTTCCGATGAGGGTGAAGTTTCCGATCCCCTCGTTCTGGGAAACAATATCATTGTCGCGCAGCTGGCCGGAACCCAGGAATCGACTGCGATTCCCGAAGATAGCATGGCTTATTACAAATATCAGATTGAATCTGAAATAACCGGATATATGCAGTCGGATCTTCAGAATATCGTTCTTTCTTCAGACAAACTGGAAAACAATTTTCTGAGAACTTATGCTAAAATATTTTACGCTAACTGAGGTTATTAATCAGTGAGTTCCGAATTACCCCTGACTGTAGATACAGGCAGGGGTTTTTCAATTAATTACAAAGGTCAGAGCCTTTACTCCCGTTACAATCCCTCTAAAACTCCCGAACGTATCGCTTTGAATCAGGAACTGGATGAGGATACGCTTTATCTTTTACCCTCGCCGCTCCTCATGTACGGTGTCGATATATTATTAACCCGTTTACCCGAGTCATCTTTTCTTCTGGGAATAGAATGTGATCAGGAATTGATGAAATTATCTATGAGCTCAGGGAGTCTGAAATCTCATAGCCGATTTGAACTGGTCAGACTCGATACGCGAGAACAGTTGAAAACGATGATTGACAGGTTGGGATCCTGGCGGTTCAGACGATCTAAAGCCATATTTCTCAATAGCGGCTATAATCTGAATAAAGATATTTATGATACATTAATCAACTTCGCCGCCTTGCATTTAAATACCTTCTGGAAAAACCGGCTGACTTTGAACAAACTGGGGGCTTTGTGGATTCGCAACATCTTTCAAAATCTGGAATTAGTCCAATCTGATTTACCGGATAATTCGGGTAAAATGATTGTGGTTTGCGGAGCCGGTCCTTCCCTGGACTCAACAATTAATATTATCAGAGAGCATAGGAATCATTTATATTTAATTGCTGTCGATACGGCCCTTTCAACTCTGCTCGATGCCCATATTGAACCTGATCTTGTTTTTGCCCTGGAAGCGCAATTTTATAATCTCGGGGACTTTCACAATACGGGAAGCAGCTCTTTCGAACTACTGGCGGATTTAACGTCATATCCCGCCGTATGCCGTCTCAACAATGGCCGGGTGTATTTTACCTTTACAGATTTTGCTGAAACGATTCTGATCAACCGCCTGAAAGAATTCGGGTTATCATTAATTGAAATTCCCCCATTAGGTTCAGTCGGTGTTGCCGCTGTCTATTCGGCCTTAACCATTTTCAGCGAACCGATTTTCCTGACCGGTCTTGATTTCTCTTATATTCCCGGAAAAAGTCACAGCAAAGGCAGTCCTTTTATAAAATCCATACTCAGATCGAACGACCGTTTACATCCGCTGACCAACAATTCCGGTATCAGAAGAAGAAACATAATAAAACTTCAAGGCAAGATACCAGAGACGGAAATCACAACAGATTCCATTCTGAGCGGATACGGCCGGTTGTTAAGCGAGCTGCTGAGAGACAGCAACAGGGTTTTTGATCTATCCCGGGAAGGATTCCCCCTGAATATTCCCTTTGTCGATGAGAAAGAGTTATCAGAGATCATCTCTTCTCAGGAAAATACCGGAGCAGAAATTCCCTGTAAAACAATTCACACATTTGACTCAAGGGGATTTCTGGAGAATGAGCAGAATCTGCTGTCTTTCGTCATCAGTTTATGGGACAAATTTATTCAGTCGAACAATTCAGAGATACCTCAGGAGCTTATGAATGCTTTAGTTCAGGTAGATTATATCTATATAGATTTTCCGGACAAACTTCCTCATCCTGTTAACGATCTGTCATTTGTTTCAAGAGCTGTAAAAAAAGCCCGGGAATATTCCGGGCTTATCGAAAGAATACTGAAAAACTAATAGGTCAGTCTTCATCGGTGCGCAGTACCGCCAGGAAAGCTTCCTGAGGCAGTTCCACATTACCGACCATCTTCATTCGCTTCTTTCCTTCCTTCTGTTTTTCCAGAAGCTTTTTCTTCCTGGTAATATCACCGCCATAGCATTTTGCCGTTACATCTTTTCTGAGGGCGCTGATAGTTTCCCTGGCTACTATTGTATTGCCGATAGCCGCCTGGATAGGAATTTTAAACTGTTGACGGGGAATCTCACCTTTGAGCTTCTTGCAGACACTTTTGCCTCTTTCATGGGCATTGTCTTTAAAGACAAGCTGACTGAGAGCATCGACTACCTCCCCGTTGAGGAGAATGTCCAGCTTAGCGAGTGAGGTTTCCTTGAATCCGTGTAATTCATAGTCAAATGAAGCATAACCCCTGCTGATGGATTTCAGTTTATCATAGAAATCGAAGAGGACCTCGGCGAGCGGCATTTCATAGAAAATCTCGACGCGCTTCTCATCAAGGTAATTCATTTCCTGCTGTATGCCTCTCTTATTCATACAGAGAGTCATAATATTTCCAAGATAATCAGTCGGTGTGATAATTGCCGCTTTGATATAGGGCTCTTCCGCTTTTTCGATTGAACCGGGATCGGGATATTCGGCCGGATTATCGAGATAGTATGTTTCCCCTTTCATATTGGTCAGCCTGTACCGAACGGAAGGAGAAGTCAGAACAATGTTCAAACCGAATTCCCTTTCCAGCCTTGCCTGGACAACCTCGAGGTGAAGAAGTCCCAGAAAGCCGCAGCGGAAACCGAATCCCAGAGCGGCGGATGAGTCTTTCTCATAAATCAATGAGGCATCATTGAGCTTCAGTTTATCGATGGCTGTATGAAGCTCCTGATACTGATTTGTATCAATCGGGTATATGGATGAGAAAACAACCGGTTTGACTTCTCTGAAGCCCTCACAGGGCTCTGAGCAGGGATTCTTTTTCGATGTTACAGTATCACCGACTCTGACATCGGAAATATTTTTTATTCCCGCAATGAAATAGCCGACATCGCCAGCCTGTATTTTCCCGGTTTTATCAAGTCCGATTTTAAATACCCCGACGTCTTCCACTTTGTACTCGGCATTATTGGACATGAATTTAATTTCATCTCCTTCCTTCAGCTCTCCATCAAACATTCTCACATGAATGACAACTCCCCTGTAGGGATCATAATGAGAATCGAAAATTAGAGCTTTAGGGGGATTTGATCTCTCGCCTGATGGTGCGGGAATCCACTCGACAAGTCCTTCCATCAGTTCATCGATGCCCAATCCCGTTTTTGCCGAGATGGGAAAAGCCATTTCAGAATCAAGTCCGAGATCATGTTCAATCTGATGCTTGACTCTTTCGAGATCAGCACTTGGCAAATCCATCTTGTTAATGACTGGTATGATCTCCAGATCGTGTTCCATAGCCATAAACATGTTGGACAGGGTCTGAGCTTCCACGCCCTGAGTAGCATCAATGAGAAGTAAGGCTCCTTCGCAGGAGGAAATTGCCCGGGAAACCTCATAAGAAAAGTCGACATGTCCCGGGGTGTCGACCAGATTCAATTCATATTCATTTCCGTCTTTACTGTGAAAAGGGATTGTGACGGCTTGAGATTTAATTGTGATTCCCCTTTCTCTTTCAATATCCATGGAATCGAGCATCTGATTCTGAAAATTCCGATCATTAACGACTTCGGTTTTCTGAAGAAAACGGTCAGCCAGAGTTGATTTACCATGATCGATATGGGCGATGATGCAAAAATTCCTTATTTTGGACTGGTCACTATTCATAGGAGGAATCATATCTCAAGAAGGCGAAATCATCAATTACTGTCGAGACAGTTCCTGATAAGTCCGGAAAAATCATCGGGGTCAAAAGGCTTCTGAATAAAGTAGCTCAATTGGCTGTTACTTTTATGAGCCGTCGAAGTAAACATAGTTTTCATAGATGGTGAAAATGCTGTAATTCGACGACTCAGCTCTTCTCCGGAAATATTCGGCATATAGAGATCGGTTATGAGAAGATCGAAAGGAGGATTCCTCTTTTCGGCAATGAGAATAGCCTCTCCCGCATATCCGGTATCGGTTACATTGTATTTTTTGTTCCTGAGAATTCTCACCATGATAGAGCGGACAAATTCATCTTCTTCTACAACCAGAATGGATTCATTTCCCAGGTCATCGATAGAAGATTTCATAGAGGGTTTATTTCCCGTGACGACTGATTCAAGTCTTTTGAAATAGAGTTCGAAAAGGGTTCCCTGACCTGCGCTGCTTTTGAGATCTATGAAACCACCGGAATTCTGTATGATCCCATAAACTGTGGATAAGCCGAGTCCGCTGCCCTTCCCCCCCTTTGTCGAAAAGAACGGTTCAAATATCATGGATTGAATTTCAGCGGGAATCCCCGTTCCGCTGTCTTCCACACTGATTTTCACATATTCTCCCGGAGGTAATTTTCCGGATCGGAGATATATTTCCCTGGCGTTTTTCACAATTTCCGTTGAGACTTTTATTTTGCCTTTCTCCTGAATGGCGTCACGGGAATTCACAACAAGATTAATGAGAATCTGTTCCATTTGAACAGGATCAATACTGATTATGGCTTCGGAGGGAGTAAGCGATATATCAAGAGACACTGATTCAGGAACCATTCTTTCGAGAATTCTTTCCAGATCGATTATGATTGAGTTAAGATCAATGTTTCTGGGATTGTGTACCTGATTTTCGGAAAAAGTTAAAAGCTGCTTTGTCAGCTTTACGGCTTTTTTAGATGTGGTCTGTATTCCTTTAATATCATTTTCCAGAGTCGGCTCACATTGCATAAGATTCTCATTATCGAGAATAAGAGAACAGTATCCCATTATGACTGTTAAAAGATTATTAAAATCGTGTGCCACACCTCCTGCCAGACGGCCGACCGCTTCCATTTTATGAGACTCTCTCAATTGCGCTTCGAGATAAAGCTGCAGCGTTATATCCGTCAGGATTCTTACAGAAGTACCCTTATTTCCTATATTTCCCTGTAAATAGGTCTGGTTAATCTCCAGTGTTCTTAAATTGCCTTCAGTATCGGTAAATTCTCCTCTTTTTCCATTGAGGGAGTAATTAATCTTAAAGACATCATCAAATAAACGCCCAGTCAATTCTCCCGGTCCTACCAGCTTTACCGCTGCCGGATTGATATATTTGATGATATTTTCTTTGTCACAGATAATTACCGAATCATCAATGCTGTCGAATGTAGAAACGAAGAGAGCTTCTCTTTCCTTGAGTTTCTCTTCCAGATGAATCATATTCAGAGCCATTTCAATAATGACGAGCAGCCTTCGCTTATCGTAAGGCTTTATAATATATCCGTAGGGATATGAGTTTTTTGCTTTTTCAAGTGTGGATTTGTCTGCATAAGCAGTCAGAAAAATAACCGGGATGTCATAGAGCTCTTTAATTTTAAGTGAAGAATCCAAGCCATCGAGAAGGCCTTTTATATTAATATCCATCAGAATCAGGTCCGGGCGGGGATATTTTTCGAAATCGTTAAAAAGATCGTCACTGGAACTGCAGATACGATTGATATCATAACCGGCTTTTTCAAGAAGCATTGAGAGATCAAGCGAAACGATCGCCTCATCTTCAACAATGAGGATAGATTTTTTATTCATCAATCAAGTTATTGTTCTTCAAAACCCAATTTGGACATTTCCTGCTTTAGCTGAGCTATTTCCACAGGTTTGACAATATAGGACGACGCTTCACCTTTATTATAAGCCGTAACGACATTTTTGGGATCTCCCAGAGCTGTGGTCATAATGACTTTAACTCTGTCGACGTCGGAAAGACCGATCTCTTTTTCATAAGCCCTGATCTGCTGGAGCGCCTCCTGCCCATCCATTTCGGGCAGCATGATATCCATCATAATAAGGTTGTAGGGAGCTTTTTCTTCCCATGCCATTTTAAAAGAGCTGAGGGCTTCCTCTCCATCGACAACGACATCACAACTCCCGTATCCGGCCAGAAGCTTTTTCATAAGAACTCGACTTCCAAAATCATCTTCAACTATAAGAATTCTCATAAACTCCTCCTGAAGAACTGACGATATGTGAGGTCAGTTCCATGTGAATCTTATTTAATTTATCTATGTTTTTCAACTTAACCGCAGCTGCTAATCTGAAGAGAGCTTCCGATTCGAAATTCAGTTCCACGATTTTATGTTGAGAGCGGAATTCCCGTATTCTGCGATTGCATTTATCATATTCTTTTTTTTCAAAAAATATTTTAAGTTCTTCCACCAGAGAGATCAGTTCCTTTTCCATCCCGCTGGCTTCGCGGGAAACACCAGCTTCGGTTTCCTGAACGATTTCAACAGTTTTCTGATCGGAACTTATTTCTACAGGGATCTGAATAGTGAAAGTACTGCCTTCTGAAAGCTCGCTTTCCACTTCCAGTGAGCCGTTGAGCAGTTGTACCAATTTATTCACCAGAGTCAGACCGACTCCAACTCCACCATAATATCTGGTTCTCGAGCCATCGACCTGTGTAAAAAGCTGGAAAATCCTCTTTTTCTGATCGTCGCTTAGACCGATTCCCGTGTCTTTAAAACAAAGAATCAGAGCCCCTTTATCGACACGGGCTGAAATCTCAATATGTCCATTCTGGGTAAACTTAAAGGCATTACTGAGCAGACAGGAGATAATTTCGCGTATTTTGTTTTTATCTGCAACGATCACAGGCAGATCTCCTGTGGAAACCAGCAAATCTATAGATTTTAATTCAGCCTGCTGACGGAAAGTTTCCGCGACCTCTTCTATCAATGCTTTTACGGAAAAACGGCTGGTTAAAATCTTTATTACACCTCTATCAATTTCCGCCAGTTCAAGCAGTTCGTTAACCTGTTTCAACAACCTGTCTGCGGCCTTCCCGATCAGCTCATGCATTTCCTTTAGTTCGCTATCTGTCGAGAGCTCTGATACTATGCTGTTCATTCCGATAATGGTATTCAGAGGAGTTCGCAGTTCATGAGTTATATTGGCCAGAAAATCATTTTTAGCCCGGCTGGCATCTTCTGCCGCCCGGCGGGCTTTCTCCAGACCGATCTCATAGGCGACCTGTTTGGTGATGTCATGTATAAAATGCACCTGGCCCAGCTTCTGATCATCCTCAAAGATTTCTGTTCGGGAGTACTCAATTTCAATCTCCCGCTCACCTTTTCGAAATCGCATTCTGCCTTTTTCTGAAAAAATGTAATCGTCGATCTCGAAAATATCACCGGGAGATAAATCATAATCCATCAGTTCCCCGGCTTTCCTGTTAAAGAATATCACCCTGTTTTCTTCCGATACGGTAATAACCGCATCGTTCATATTATTGAGAGTGCTGTATAGCCAGTTGCTGTTATCCTGGATTTTTTTTCTGACATCATCACGCTTGATAGCCAGTTCAATGGTAACGAGAAGTTCTCCCTCCCGGAAAGGTTTCAGGATGTAACCTGACGCATCTGAGATCCTGGCCTTTTTCATTGTTTTCTCATCAGCAAAAGCTGTGAGAAAAATGATAGGACAATCAACAGCCCTTCTTATAAGAGAAGCTGTTTCAATTCCATCAATCGAGCCTTTGAGGTTGATATCCATAAGAATCAGATCAGGAACTTCCTCTTTGGCGATTTCAATGGCCCGGCTGCCGGTTGAGACTATGTCAATGACACCGTATCCATGGCTTTCCAACCTGGACTGGATATCGAGGGCGACTATACCTTCATCTTCAACGATTAGTATTCTTTTTTCCAAGAGAAGACTGACCTCAACCCAGCAGTTTTTTGACAACAGCCAGAAGCTTATCAGAAGTAAAGGGTTTCACAATCCATCCTGTAGCTCCGGCGGCCTTCCCTTCTTCCATCTTGGAGGACTGGGATTCCGTTGTCAGTATAATTATGGGAATGAAGCGGAATTCCGAAAGTTCCCGGATTTTAGAAACCATCGTTATGCCATCCATATTAGGCATATTGACATCGGAAACAACCATATCGACCGCTGATCCTTTTATTTTTTCCAGACCTTCAGCACCATCAGCGGCTTCTATTGTTTCATAGCCTTCCTGCTGCAGAACGAATGTTACACTCTGTCTGATAGCTGCTGAATCATCTACTACCAATATTTTTTTTGCCACTTCAATCTCCTTAATCAGGTAAAAAATTATTATCTAGCAGCCTTTAAAGCCGCAGCCGCAATCTGTTCCAAAGGGATGATCAGGTCAACACACCCTCTTTTGATCGCTTCATTGGGCATTCCGAAAACAACACAACTGTTCTCGTCCTGAGCAATATTGTAGGCGCCGTTCTCCTTCATTTCCTTCATTCCCCTGGCTCCGTCGTCTCCCATACCGGTCATGATAATACCGACGGCGTTTTTTCCGACGAAACGCGAAGCAGATCTGAAAAGGACATCGACCGACGGTCGGTGGCGGCATACCAGAGGACCGTCCTTAACCTCAACATAATATCTTGCACCGCTTCTTTTTATGAGACAGTGCTTATTACCGGGAGCGATGAGAGCCCTCCCTCTGATAACTGAATCGTTATCCGCCGCTTCTTTGATCTCAAGGTCGCAAATACTGTTGAGACGCTGTGCAAATGCCTTGGTGAAATTTTCCGGCATATGCTGAACGATGACGATCCCCGGAGCATCAATAGGCATTTCTTCCAGAAAGACCTTCAGAGCTTCCGTACCGCCTGTGGAAGCCCCGACAACAATGATTTTTTCCGTTGTATCGATATGGGAAGGACCGGCAGCTCTGGGCAGAACAACATCCGCCGACAGCTTCGGCTGCACTTCTCTACGAACAACAGCGGGCTTTGGAGCACCTTTTTTAATTCTGGCTATCGCGGCAGCTTTCACTGCATCAACCAGCCTTACTTTTGAATCTTCAAGAAACTGCTTTGTGCCCATTTTGGGTTTCTGAATAATATCCACCGCTCCGTATTCGAGAGCATTGAGGGCGTTGTCCGATCCATCCTCGCTTTTACTGGAACAAATTATAACCGGAATCGGGTTTTCGGACATTATTTTTTTCAGAAATGTCAGTCCATCCATTCTGGGCATTTCAATATCGAGGGTTATGACATCGGGCTTATCCGATTCAAGCCTTTTCAAGGCAATAAGTGGATCGGCAGCGACGCCGACGACTTCAATATTCCGATCTTCTTCAAAAATCTGTTTCAGAGTCTGTCTGACAACCGCAGAATCGTCGACGATAAGAACTTTAATTTTGGCCGGGCTCATACAAACTCCTCCTTCAGGTAAGAAGCTTCTCTTCTTTTTGGACGATTTGAGTAATCTTCAATACATCCAGTATCAGAGCTATGGAACCATCACCGAGAATTGTTCCACCCGACAACCCCTCTACATCTTTATATATGGACCCGAGGGTTTTAATTACTGTCTGATAATCACCAATGACTTCATCGACAATAAAACCGATTCTGTGATCATGGGTATTTACAACAATCAACTGCTCTATTTCCGGCGGCTTGCCCTGAATATCAAAGAATTCGCGTAAACGTATGAACGGAAGGATTTCTCCTCTTACACTGGCGATATTCTGTTTTCCGTTTTCCTGTTCATCCTGAATATGTTCAACGCACTCCTCAACGACTGACAGGGGAAAGACGTAGAATTCCTCATCGATCTGAACAAGCAATCCTTCGATGATAGCCAGAGTGAGCGGCAGCTTCAGCTCTATGGCTGTCCCTTTTCCCCCTTCACTGCTGATGGAGACCTGACCGCCAAGCGTTTCAATTTCCTTACGGACTACATCCATACCAACGCCCCTGCCGGAGACCTTGGTAATGGCAGAACTGGTTGAGAATCCCGGAGCAAATATCATTTTAAATAATTCACCTTCAGGAAGTTCCTCATCAGCCAGCATCAGCCCCTTATCAATGGCCTTCCGCCTGATCTTTGAAGCATCAAGCCCCGCCCCGTCATCAGCGACGGTGATAAGAACATTGGCGCCCGAGTGTCTTGCCGAAAGCGTAATGGTACCGCCGGCCGATTTGCCTGCCTCAATCCTCTCTTCGGGAGATTCTATACCGTGATCAATGGAATTGCGGATAAGGTGTATCAGGGGATCATTGAGCTTTTCGATAACAGTTTTATCCAGTTCTGTTTCGCCTCCCACCGTGACCAGAGAGATACCCTTACCCAGATCAGCCGAAAGATCCCGCACGAGCCGTTTGAATTTACTGAAAGTAGTGCCGATGGGGAGCATTCTCATGCTCATGGAGTTATCTCTCAACTCAGCTGTAAGCCGCTCCAGCTGTTCCGCAATGGAGATGATAGAGGCATCCTGTTTATGGGAAGCCAGTTCGGATAAATGCGCCTGAACGGTCACCATTTCTCCGACAAGATCCACAAGTTCATCCAGCTTGCCGGAATCGACACGGACACTCCCGCTGGTTGTAATGGCTTTTTTCTTTTCCATGAGTCGATTGATCTGCTGCTGCTCTTCCAGAGCCGAATCGAGCTGAGGTTTCGTGACCAGCTTATTCTCCACAAGCACTTCCCCGACTCTTTTACGCCCTGTCAGGACTTCATTGATATCTTCGCTTTTTACAACACCACGGTCGACCAGGATCTCACCGATCTTTTTACCGCTCTCATCGAGGCTGTCAGAAATAATATTAATCCTGACTTCCGCAGAGCTTTCCACGAAAATGAACACATCGCGGACTTCTTCCTCCGGCGTCGTCGTAGATAGTATTATCTCCCAGGAGGTATAGTTGAATTCCGGATTGATTTCCGAAAGTGGCGGGATCTCCTCTTTGACTGCAAGAATGGAGATCTCTCCCAGCTCTCTCAGTTCGGCAAGGAGGAGAAGAGGATTGGTCCCGGAAAGGAAAATGTTGTTTTCTGGACAGAATATGATTCTGTAGGTAATGAGTTCATCTGATTGATAGGATGGAGATTCACTCTCTTTTTCATCAGGTTTTAATGGAACTTCGGGAGCTGATTGAGGCTCCTCTTCGAAAGTATCTCTGTTTTGGTTTCGCACTTCGGCTTTAAATTCCCCGAGAAGAGTCTGAACTTCTTCATCCAGCTTCCTGGACGGATCTTCGAGCATGATCCGGATATAGTCTCTAGACGTCAATGTCATGTCTATCAGCTCTTTTGTCACTACCAGTTTCCCGGCACGGAGAAGATCCATTATATTCTCAACTTCATGAGTAAAGAGAGAAATATCATCGAAACCGAACATGGCTGCCGACCCTTTGATCGTATGCATGATTCTGAAAACTGAAGAGATGGTCTCGGGATTGTCAGGCTCTTCTTCAAGCCTTAACAGCGAATCTTCAAGTTCTGTCAGCAACTCAAAAGCTTCTTCTCTGAACGCTTCTTTAAATTGATCAACCATAACTATGCCCCTTCACCGGTTAACTGCTTGAAAAGCATGGCACCGCCATCGTATAGATTTCTGTCAAATCCGGCCAGTTTAACAGCAGAAATAAAATCATCGGGAATATCTCCGCTAAGAGAAAGTTCCTTACCTTTTTTTTCCGCTTCCAGGCCGGCGGCGTGGAGCAATTGGAGGAAGGAAAGATCGACCTTTTCTACTTTGGATAGGTTTATGAGGATTTTTTCTTTTTTACTCTTAAGTGCCTGGAGCAAGGATTCTTTAACAGATTGGGCTTTTTCGATTGTTTGAGAGCCTTCAAATGTCAAGACCTGAATATTCTCTGCCATACATACCTCCGAAGTGGTTCGTTACAGGTCGCTGTAACCCTACAGTTAATTATAAGTATAATGGTTGATAAATCAAACAGGAGATAACTCTATATAAAAAACCCTTTATTCAGATATGTCCCGATCTGGACGGCTGATTCTATGAACCCGGCTTTGCGGCTTTTCATCAGGATTTGCATAAGCAGGATATTGCTTTTTTCGGGATTCTCCCATTTTCTGAGCAGAACGGAATCTCCCGCAGCCAATCCGGCTTCATCAGCCGTAGTCCCGGGATACACTTTCAAAAGATTATATAGAACATTTTTATTACCTGTTCCGCGAACCCGTTCTGCATCCATTCCGAATAAAGGAACCAGAAGATTATCGAAGGCATCACGATCCAAAGCTTCCTTCATCGGATTTTCCGGCCGCTGATCCAGCGACGCGACTGCTGACCGGTTTCCTTCACCTGTCATCCATTCAATCCGCACAAGCGTACCTGTATCTTTTTTTAAAAAGAACCTCTGCAGCTCGGTTATCTTCTGATATTTTTTCCCATCCACCGATTCAATGACATCTCCCTGTTTCAATCCGATCTGGCGGGCGGGAGAACCGGGGGTAACATAAAGAACTTCAAGCTTGCCGGACCGTTCGAACAGAGCAGCTCCCAGCCAGGAATGGATGACTTCTCCCCCGGTATAGAGATCGGCTAGAATATCTTTAACATCCGAAACGGGAATGGCAAAATTCACTCCTTCAAACTGTTCGATTCCGGCAAACACCAGACCGATAACATCCCCGGAAGGATGAAGAAGCGGACCGCCGCTATTGCCCGGATTTATCGGCACGTCAATCTGTAAAGTATCGCCAATGCTCTGAAGCTGTCTGTTCAAAGTGGAGACAGAACCGGAAGTAAGAGTATTCTTCAACCCTCCCGGCGATCCGATAGCGTAGATTTTATCACCCGGTGCAGGATCGTAATCACGGGCAAATGAAAAAATATACTGCGGATCAACTTCGCATTTTATCAAAGCCACATCCAGTTCTTTATCCCAACCGATAACCTTTGCGGGAATCCGCTCTTCGCTATCATCGGAGAGTTTGATGAAAAGTCTGGAATACCCTTCGTATTCAGGATCGACCTCACTGGATATGACATGATAATTGGTAAGAATATGCCCTCTTGCATCGATAAAAAAACCACTTCCGATCCCCCGGTCGGGAAAACCGATACCGTTTTCTATGCGGATACCTCTGTTGACCCATACAGTAACAGTACCTGCAGTCATATCCTGGAAATTCGGCTTCCCACTGAGGAAACGGATAGTTTGAGGATCGGCGTTCATAGATTTCTTAACATAGTAATCAAACAGATTCTGAAGAGGACCCCTTATTTCCGCCTTAATCAGCTTCTGCTCCAGTTCAACCAGAGATTCTTCATCCAGATCGTCAAAATCGAGATAATTGTAAAAAACGGCAACTGCAGCGCCATCCTCACCTTGATCGAAAAGACTCAATACATATTTGAAGCTCAGTTCCTTAAGAGACACTTCATCGATATAACTGTCTTCTCCGATAGCTTTAAATGAGTCATATATACTGATAGCTTTCCGATAGTCTTTCTCTTCCAGAGCCTGTCTGTAGGATTCTTCCATTTTGCTCAGAGCCAATGGATAAAGAGAACGGACATCTTCATATTCAGACTGATCTTCGGGAGCGGAGAGAATGTATTGCAAGGCTTTGGACGGAGCCCCTTCATCAATTAGGGAGTGAATTGTTTCGAGGTTTTTTTCTTTTAGAATTTCCTCGATCTCCATTTCGCTTAATGCGTCTTTCTCAAAAGGTCCTGGAAGAGAACTGCAACTGACAAAGAAAAAAAGAATCAGGATTGAAGAGTATGATATTTTTTTAAACATATATTTCCCTAGTTATTGCCAAACCAGAAATTTTCAAAGGAAAAGTTCCAGGAATAGAGATCATTTTGAATAAAAGAATTCTCAGATCCCGGATCACTGAAATACACTTCACCATCAGAGGATTGTATATGCTGCGCATCGGGAAGAAAATCTTCATCAAAATCCCAGCTTTTAATCTGAAGGACAGACCAGTCCTCTATATATTCCGGTTTACCATTATTATTCCAGTCTATCGCGATTCCGCTTAGTTTTCCATCTTCATAATACTCAAAAATATCGACAAAATCATCATTATTGAGATCTTTTCGTCCAGCTTGAGGCAACCATGCCGCAATATCCAGGAAATAACTGAAAGTGCCGTCACCCAGCGTGTCTTCCCTGATGCCTGCAAGCTCTCCGTTCCGGAAACTGTATTCTCTGAAAATGCTATTGCTTTCGGGAAAATACTCCACCATCAGATAAGACATGGCTACCAGATCCGATTCGCCCAGCCCCTTTTCATCAGCATACAATGACCGCTCTTCATTATACTTCCAGCTGAAGCTGTCGAGCTCTTCTATAGGGGTATACGCCGTGCCGGGATACACTTTATATGTTCTTCTTTTATTGTCTTTATAGTAATCAACGGTATCGAGGTAGGGATAATTGGAATAGGAGAATTCGAAACCGCTGCTTCCATTGTTTATATAGATATTCGAAGGCGTCCCATTATCGAATTTTACTGATAAATCCGTGATATTATCCTGATCGGGATCGCTGAGATAGGTTATGAGAGAACCGGTTACAGTTACTATTTCGTCGGAAATCCCGTCAAAATTGTAATCTCCGAAATAGACACCATCTGTCAGGTTGTCGGTTCCGTAGGAACGGATCATAAGATTCCGGCTGTTATTAATAGCGTCATCTTCCTCGCGGCTACCGCTTTCCAGGGCAAAAAAACCTGTTTCTCCGAAAATTTCTTTATAGAGTGAAAGAAGCTCATTTTTATGAGAACCGGAGTCATCAAGAATCAGCTGCTGAAAAACAACTTCATCATTGTCATCATACTCAATCCTGTGAAGGGCCATGCGAAGCTTTTCCCTGTAATCGTTCTGCCTGTCAGATCGCATGAGATACAAAAGAGCTTTCAGTTTATAGGGGTTTTTCATATAGACTTCAGCTGCCAGATTCCGGCTGTAATCAATCATTCCCCTCCTGAAAGCAGCATCGGAAACCTTTAAAAGGATTTCCTGATCTTTCTCAAAGATATCCTTCTTCTCTTCGAAGAAATCCAGAACGTCTTTATAGGATGATGTAATATTGAGAAGATTGAGGTACCTGGTGTACAAATCATAATAATAATCCGTGTAGACTTCAGTCAAATCTATACTTTTGCGGTACAGCTCAATGGATTTTAAACGATCCCCCTGCTCCTCTCTTAAAATTCCGGCCAGATACCAGGTCTCGGGTATAAGAGATGAGAAAACCATAGCGCGGGAAACATATTCATCGGCCAGAGAGAGATTTCCTCTGTCATAAAAATAAAAGGCCTCGTTTGTATATAGTTCTGCAAGCTCCCGGTCGACTTCTCCATACAGAAAAGCAGTCGCGGCGAGAAGCAGGAGACAGAAAATTGTTTTCTTCAAAACGGTTTACTTCTCTCCATTTAAAGGTATTTCGAGCAGTTCTCTAATTTCCTTATCGTCAAGAGTTTCCTTCTCCAGAAGTATTTCCGTTAATCTTTCCAGTTCATCGCGATGCTTTTTGAGTAAAGTCCTGACTTCATCAAGAGAGCTTTGCAGAATTCTTTTTATTTCCCGGTCTATCAATGAAGCCGTTTGATCGGAATAATCCTTGTGCTGGGCGATTTCTTTTCCGATAAAGATCGGTTCATCATTCTGTCCATAGGAAACAGGTCCCAGTTCCGCGCTCATACCCCAATCGCAAACCATTTTCCTTGCCAGATCCGTCGCCTGCTCCAAATCGTTCTGGGCTCCCGATGATGTTTCGCCATAGATCAGCTCTTCAGCTGCAAATCCTCCGTAACAGATTTTTATTCTGTCATAAATCCAGCCGCTACTTCGGGAATATTTATCCTCTTCCGGCAGAGAGAATGTAACACCGAGTGCCCGTCCTCTCGGAATAATGGTAACTTTATGGATAGGATCGGCATTTTTCAGATAATAGTGCAGGAGAGCGTGTCCAGCTTCATGGTAGGCGGTCATTTTTCTTTCCGCATCGGAGAAAACTCTCGACGTTCTGGCTACTCCCATCAGGACTTTATCACTCGCCTCTTCAAAATCCACCATTTCAACCAGCTCTTTTTTTCTTCTTGCCGCAAAAAGAGCCGCTTCATTGACGATATTGGCTATATCGGCGCCTGATGACCCGGGAGTGGCTCTTGCGATAATGTTCAAATCAACAGAATCACCGAGATTGATTTTGCGGGAGTGTATTTTCAGAATCGCTTCCCGTTCTTTCACATCGGGAAGATCGACAACCACCTGCCTGTCAAAACGACCCGGTCTCAGGAGCGCCGGATCGAGAACATCGGGCCTGTTCGTCGCCGCGATAATGATAACCCCTTCCTGAGTATCGAAACCGTCCATTTCTACAAGAAGCTGATTGAGAGTCTGCTCCCTTTCGTCATGACCGCCCCCATAGCCGGCGCCTCTGGTTCTCCCTACAGCATCAATTTCATCAATGAACAGAATACAGGGCGCGTTCTTCCGGCCCGTTTCAAAAAGGTCGCGCACTCTGCTGGCACCTACCCCGACAAACATCTCGACGAAATCGGAACCGGACATATGGAAAAAAGCGACTCCCGCTTCTCCGGCAACAGCTTTCGCCAGCAGCGTTTTGCCCGTACCGGGACTCCCTACGAGCAATACGCCTTTCGGGATTTTTGCACCGATACTTGTGAATCGGGTTGGATTTTTGAGAAATTCGACAACTTCCTGAAGCTCGTATTTCGCTTCCAGTTGTCCCGCGACATCAGTGAAGGTTATGGGATTGTTATCCTTCTCATACTTACGGGCTTTGCTTTTGCCGAAGGAGAAAGCCTTTCCTCCTCCCGATCCTCCCTGAACGGACCTGAACATCCACCAGATGAAAACAAACATTAATAGCCAGGGAAGGATCTGCATGACAATTGTGCCGATTCCGATTTTCTGGGCACCTCCGGAAACCTCGACCCCCTTATCTTTGACGTCTTCCATCAATTGTTCATCGTAATAGGGAATTTTCGTTTTAAAGGAAGTAACAGCTCCGGTACGGTCTACAAAAGTGCCGAATATTTCACGCTGGTCAAGAATTTCAATTTCACGGACATTCCCCTGACCCAGCTGCTGATAAAAAAGAGAATAAGATATTTCATTTATGGTAGATGTATCGGAAAAAGAAAAAACAAAGAGGAAAAGGGTTACGAGAGAAAATAGAAAAAAGAGGGCATACTTATTGTTATTATCAAAAAAATCATTGGGATCTTTATTGTTTTTATCATCGTTCATAAGTCGGTCTCACCTCAAATTTACTTTACGTTTCTTTTCCTACCTCTAAGTATAATATATTAAATTTTTCCGGCGCATTCATTTTTTTCTTACGGTGGATGTTTCTGAAACCCGCCAGCTCTCCCAAAACGGCTACAACTCCTAGAGGATCTTCAATGACGGGAACCAGAGATCGTTCAGACATTTCGATGCCCCATTGTCTGAAAAGTTCTTTTATCTTTCGATTCCCCTGCTCAGTTTCGATGCTGTCTCCTTCTACCGCCGACCGGAAAAATACCGGAGAATTTTCTACAGTCAATAAAGGGATCCCTTCTTTAAAATGACGCCGTATCCGATACTTATTCGCAACAAAGGTCTGCTCATGGGAAATAACATGAAAATAACCACGTTCCATGCCTTCATCGACCCGCATAATCAGTCTGCCGGCCTGACATTCAATCAGAACGCCATGAGCCCGGGAATAAACTTTTCCTGAAGTCAAACTCCCCTTTAAAAAAGGATGAAAAAAGCCTGAAGGAAGACGATAGCCTTTCGTATCTCCGGGAAAAATCCGGTCGAAAAGCCTGTAAAGGATTTTTCTGCGAACGAAAGCATTGCATTCATTGAAAGACTCGATGTCCACCGAAACCTTATTATTTTCCGAAACAATAACCATCTCTTCGCTCTTTTTTTCAAAATGGCTATCAAGATCTGTAAAGAGCTTTTCCTGTTTCAGCAGCGCTTTTTCCATTCCCGGAAAAATATCTTCCAGAACAGGGACAAGTTTATTACGGACTTTGTTTCTCAGGTAATCACTTTCAGCGTTTGAGGGATCAAAACACCAATCCTGCCCGATATCATGAAGATAAGCGAGAATCTCGCTTTTCCGGATATGGATTAAAGGCCTTAGAATAGGATCATTTCTATGGGGGATTCCCTTTAAACCGGCTGTTCCGTTACCCTGGAAGAAACGGGTTATAATCGTCTCGAACTGGTCATCAAGATTATGACCCAAGAGCAGACAGGATTTGTCAAACTGCTTCAGAACAGATGAAAAATGAGAATATCGGTATTCTCTGGCAACCTCTTCAGTGCTCCTCTGTTCTAGAGAAGAAAGGGATTTAATCTTTCCAGGAGGAATTCCTTTTACAAATAAGGGGACATGATACTTTTCCGAGAGGTTTCTGACAAACTGATCTTCCCGATCGAGCTCGCTCTTCTCCCTCATGCCATGATTTACATATGCGGCTCCGATGCCTACTGATAGTTGATCACGCAGTGAAACCATAGCCCGGAACAAAGCTGTTGAATCCGGACCTCCGGATAGGGCCACCAGGCACATGGTCCCTTCTTCAATTTTATGATTTCTGAGAAAAACCAGAACTTTTTCAGGAAGGTTTTTTTCTGTTGAGCTCATTCATCACCTTATCAAGTTTATCATCGCAGATCTCGAGAACCGCTTTGGCACAGGCCCGGTATGAATCTCCGTACAAAGGCCATTCCTGCTCATCGGGATCTCCGATAACATAATCCCTGACGAGATCACGATGGCCGGGATGGCCGATCCCGATAAATATCCTCATATATTCAGAACTTTCAAGAACACCGCTGATAGATTTCAGGCCATTGTGCGCCGCAGGCGAACCTTTTAGCTTAAATTTACACCGTCCCGGAGGAAGATCGAGATTGTCGCAGAGAACCAGCAGGTTTTCTCTTTTCATTTTAAATTTTTTCAAAAGATCCGGAAATATATTTCCTGAAAGATTCATATAGGTGAGAGGTTTGACAAGAACAATTCTGTTCCCTTTGTACTCTGAATAACAGTAAAGATAAGGTTTCAAAAACCTTTTTTTGTAAGAAAGATCAAGCTCCCTGGACAGGAGCTCGACAACTTTGTAACCGACATTATGCCGGTTGTTTTCATATTTCCGGCCTGGATTACCCAGGCCGATAACTAGCAGATCCAGAAACTACTCTTCTTCTCCGGCAACAACTTCTTCTTCATCTTCTTCAGTTGAAGCTGCAGTTGTTCCCTTGGGATGATTAACAACAACGATTGTCTGGTTCTCGGAAGCCATGATTGTCACACCGCTGATACCAGCGATATCTCCAACGTGAATGGAATGTCCGACGTCGAGACCGTCGAGGTTGACTTCAATCTGTTCGGGAAGGTCTTTGGGAAGACATTCAACTTCGACTTCAGAAATTTTCTGAACGAGGATACCGCCTTCTTTCACTCCGGGAGAGTTTCCTGTAAGGACTACAGGAACGTGTGTTTTCAGTTTTTTCCCTTTTTCAATTTCGTAGAAATCGAGATGGTCAATTCTGCTTCTTACAATATCTTCCTGGAAATCTTTGATAAGAACTTCACAGGAGTCCTTACCGAAATCGAGAGTAATGATTGTATTTTCAGAAATCGTTTTGAATTTCTTGGTAAATTCTCTTTCATTTACAGTGATGTTTCTGTTGTCGTGCGCACCATAAATAACTGCAGGGATTTTTCCTTCACTTCTCATTCTACCGGCCGGTCCCTTACCGAACTCGTTACGAAGCTCAACGGAAAGAGTCTTATGCTCCATTTATTTCTCCTTAGTACCTACTAATAATACTTTTTCAGATCTTGGACGGCAGGATTCGAACCTGCGAATGCCGGGATCAAAACCCGGTGGCTTACCGCTTGCCGACGTCCAAATACATCTTTTATTTATTCATCAGCAGGAACTTCGTCCGAGTCTCCGATTTTATTGTACTCATCAAGGATCCGGTCCTGTAATACAGCCCTGAAATCCGTATTGATGGGATGAGCAACGTCTTTGTATTCACCGTTTTTTGTACGCCTGCTGGGCATAGCGATGAAAATGCCGTTCTCACCTTCGATCACCTTCACATTATGAACCACAAAGGATTCATCAAAAGTAACCGTTACATAAGCTTTCAGTTTTCCGTCAGCATTAACTTTGCGTATGCGGATGTCAGTAATATCCATCTGCTCCTCCTTCCGCTGTTTAAGTTGCAATTAACTAAATTGTAATGCAGCAACCATAGCAGTATCAAGTGGATTTGCAAATATCATTCTACCGAATGATTCTGAAAGCTTTTCCGAAGCGGAAACGCAGTCTTCCTGCCTGCTGAAAATGCCGAACATAACACTTCCGCTACCGGACATTCCTGCAAAATCAGCGTTAGAATAATAAAAAAGATTCACAATATGCTCAAGTACATTGTGCTCTTTTTTTAAACAATTAAGGAAACTATTGTGAAACTTCCACCGGGATATCTCTCCCTCTCTGTACATTTTAAGAACTTCATCCTCTGAAAGGGGGTATACGGGCTTGTGTTTCTCTCTAAACCTGGCAAGTGCATTAAATGCCTGTCCGGTATTAATGCTGAAATCCGGTACAACAAGCAGTAGAAAATAATCAGTTCGTGGCTCTATCGGCTCGAGGTATTCTCCTCTTCCCCTTACAAGGGCGGCGGGAGAGCCCAGAAAGAAGGGAACATCGCTGCCCAGAGAAGCCCCCAGATCGAATATTTCATCCCGGGGGATTGTGATACCGGAAAGAGATTCCAGCGCTCTGAGAACCGCTGCGGCATTGCCCGAGCCCCCTCCCAGACCGCCGCCCTGAGGAATGTTCTTTACGATTCTGATATGAACCGGTTCAGAATAGCCGGTTGCCCGACGGAAAAGAGTCACGGCTTTGTACATGAGATTGTCCTGAACGGGGAAATCGAATGGTCCGTCGATTGAACACGTCCCGCCATTGCTTCCTTCCCGGATTTCTATATGATCGTACAGGGAAATCATCTGAAAAACAGAAAAAAGATCATGAAAACCGTCTTCCCGTCTGTCGAAAATGTCGAGATGCAGATTTATTTTGGCCGGAGAATCGATTCGTACGATTTTACTCACGGCTCTCTCCTTTATCCGGAATATAATGACACCCCAGAGATTTCGGATTGGACAGAGCACCCCGCGTAATGATTATCGCTGTTTCAACAGCATTTCTCAGTTCAACGATTTCCCTTGTTACATAGGACTGCTTGTAGAATTTCTCTACGCGGTGCCGGAGATAGTTGAGATCGGCCAGGGCTCTTTCCAGCCTTTTCTTCGAACGCCTTATACCCACATAATTCCACATGACTGTGCGGATCGTTTCCATATCGCTGTCAATCAGGATGGAATCAAAACTCTCTTCTTTCCTGGGATATACCCAGTCAGGGATTGTTTCAATTAGAGAAGCCACGTTTCGGCGATCCTGAGCCGCGATATGCCGTGCCGCGCGCAGACCGAACACAACCCCCTCAAGAAGAGAGATAGATGCCAGACGGTTGGCTCCGTGAAGCCCTGTGCAGGCCGATTCTCCAACAGCATAGAGCCCATCGATTCCGGCTGAGCCGTCGAGATCCGTTTTTATTCCTCCGCAGAAATAGTGCGCAGCCGGGACAACAGGGATCAGATCCTCCCTGATATCGATGTCGAGTTTCCGGCACGTATCGAAAATCTGGGGGAACCGTTCATCCAGCTTGTGTTCTTTTATCTCTCTGGCATCGAGATAGACGCAATCCGATCCCGTCTCCTCCATCTCGTTGTATATGGCCCTGGAAACTTCATCGCGGGGGGCCAGATCTTTCAGCTCTTTATTATATCGGTTCATAAAGGGCTGCCGGTATCTGTTCAACAGGACAGCCCCCTCTCCCCGGAGCGATTCGGAAATGAGAAAATTCTCCGAATCCCTATGATAGAGCGTCGTAGGATGAAACTGAATATACTCGCTGTTGATAACGGAAGCTCCAGCTCTATATGCCATAGCTATTCCGTCTCCCGTTGCGCAGGACGGATTGGATGTATGCTCATACAGGGCTCCGACTCCACCGGTTGCGATAATAACTGAAGGAGCGAAAAAAGAAATGACTTTCCGTTTTTCTTCGTCGAGCACATAAGCTCCCAGGATTGAGTTCTTTCTGTACTTCTGCTGATGATCCGATGAATGATGGCAATTGGAAATGAGATCGAGAGCCATCAGAGAGGAATGGAAGCTGATATTTTCATGCTCCAGAGCTGTCGAAAGAAGACCTTTCGACAGCGCGAACCCCGTCTTATCCCTGGAATGGAGAATTCTTCTGACCGAATGAGCCGCTTCTCGAGTCAGTTCATATCCGCCCTTTTCATCTCTGGAAAAACGGACATTTACACGGTCGACAAGAAATTGCTCAACCATGGCCGGACCCTCTTCAGCAACGAGTCTGACGGCATCTCTGTTGTTTATATAGGAACCGGCCTTCAGGATGTCCTGAAAGATGAGATCCGGTGAATCATCGTAACCCGGTCCCACAATCCCGCCCTGAGCATACAGGGTATTCGATTCAGCAGGATCACTGTTTTTTGTTATCAGAGAGACTTTCAGGCCGTTGTCGGCCGCTTCGATTGCGGCGCAGAGCCCCGCGACACCTGTGCCGATGACCAGAACATCACTGTAATTTCTCAGTTCCAAACAGTTACCCTATTTTCAGAGTAAAATCGAAAGCCCCGACAGAATGCGTCAGACTTCCCACAGAGATGAAGTGTACACCGGTCGGGCTGTATTTTTTTATTTTTTCAATGTGCATATTTCCCGAAGCTTCAAAAGAGACCGTGCCGTCGCCCAGAGCGACAGCCTGAGCCGTCTCATTGGGATCCATATTATCGAGCATGATTCGATCGACTCCGAGGGATACGGCCTCACGGACTTCCTGAAGGTTGCGGCATTCCACTTCGATTTCGAAAGCGCCGTCCCATTTATCCCGGACCTTGCCGACCGCCGCAGTGATCGAACCGGAGGCATCTATGTGATTGTCCTTGATCATGACCATATCATATAACCCGAACCTGTGATTGGTTCCTCCCCCGACGGAAACCGCATATTTCGACAAACTTCGATAACCGGGAAGAGTTTTTCTTGTATCCAGGACAACAGCTCCCCCGTTTTCCTTTGCAGCGGCAACGCAGAGATCGGTCTCCGTCGCTATTCCCGAAAGAAATGATAGAAAATTGATGGCCGTCCTTTCAGCCTCAAGCACAGCTGCTGTCAGTCCGGAAATCTCAGCGACTTTATCTCCGGGTTTTAAGAGTGAGCCATCTTTTTTAAAAATCGTAACAGACAGTGAAGGATCGACTTTTATGAAAACCTGCCGGAAAAAATCAATCCCCGCCAGGATTCCACTGTCTTTGCTGTATAGGACAGCAGTTGTCATATCATCTGCGAATATGGCTCTCGAGGTGACGTCTCCGACTTCCTTCAGATCCTCTTCCAGAGCTAATTCGAGAATTTTTTCGAAATATTTATCTTTCATAGGTGGGATTCTACGATGGATTTTTTTTTATTTCAACAGAGATGCTGTTTGACAGAATCAATAGCAATATAATATATTTTTATTGTGATTGAAGATGATTTCAGCTATCTCCCCGTAAGTCTCAGAGCTTTTCTAAAAGCTGCAGGTTTTTCCGGATCGGTAAGATCTGTAAAAAAAATAAAATGCCATGCAAATGTTCTTACAGCAGTCGGCATAACAGGCGATAAAGTCGGTTTTCTTACTTTGACAATGGATCAGGAAAATGCCGTGACCCTTTCGCGCCGTTTCGCCAACCTGATGGAAATACCCATTGCATCGGAGGAACTTGACGATTCCCATCTCGAAGCCCTGGCGGAATTGACCAACCAAATCGCCGGCAGAGTCGTTATGTTTATGGAAGAGAACAAAACAAACTGTTCCATTACTCCGCCCAGCATAATGTCCGGCGGAGACATATCATTCAGCCTGAACACAATGAAAGTCCACAGGATTTATAAAATTACTTTAAAAAACAGCTACTTCTACGTCTCAGTCGGCATAAAATAACCTCAATTTAAAAAAAGGAAGCGCATTTATGGAAAACCCGGAAATTTCAGAGTCAGCAGAAGAGGTCCTTCTCTTCTACCCCGGTGATTTTACCGAGGAAAATGATCTCTATGATCAAAATGAAGACGATTATGATTTCGATGAAGATGAGAGTTATGACGACGGGATCGCCGGATCATCAAAACAGGACGAAGACTGGGAATACGGATATGAAGATGATTCCGACGAGCTGACCAACCAGGAGACCGGATCTTCCGCTTTCCAGCAGGAAATAGAAGACAGTCTCCAGGAAACTGAGGATTACGACGCGATCGACGACTGATAAATGATTTCACCGTCGGACCAGCGGTCTTCAAGATCGTAAAACCGGCGCGATTCCTCATCCATCAGATTTATAATATAGTCGCCACAGTCAAAAAGGACCCATCCTTCAGAATCATCCCTGTTTCTTGGGTTTCTGATATCATCCCCGACCGATAGAACGTATTTTTTCACTTCGTTTTTCATTCCCCGGATATGGGTCGCACTGGTCCCTGTGGCAATGATAATATAGTCGCCCCAGCTGCATAAGCCGGTTACTTTCATAATCTCCACATCCAGAGCTTTATTGTCTTCAAGAACATGAGCCACTTCCATGACTCTTTTATTTAACGTATCTTCCATCAAAATCCTTTCCTAATATAAGTGTTATATCTATCGTGTCATCGAGAGACTCATCAGCCTCAGAATGCCATCTTTCGCATTTCAGTAATGCGGCCAGCCCTTTAGCCGCATCGGGGTTCCCTTTTCTATCAAGTATAACCGTTTTTTCTACTTCCTGGCCGTCCGTTCTGGTCGCGTTCCCCAATCCGGCTATTTTATATCCGAAGCTTTTCAGAATCTGGGAAGTTCTGGACGCCAGGCCGTTAATATCCGTACCGTTAAGTATTTCAACGGAAAAAGCAACGCCCTGATCCGACAGGGACTGTATATTCACAAGATAATCTTCGATCTGATTGACCAGCTCTTTGAGAAGCCTCTCGTCATAGTGAGGAAAAAGGAGCTCTTTGTTGTCAACAAACCGCTTGACTCCCAGCACTTTGTTATACTGCAGACGATCCATATCCAGGTCGGAGAGATAGGAAAGAAAGTTCTCAAAGGATTTCCTGTCCATATTGGTCACGGCCATATCCCGGGTAAAATCACTGACCTCATCGGTCGAGAGATATCCCCGGCTGTCAGCCATTTTTTCCAGTAAAGATTTGATGAACTTGTGGTTACGGTCGATTTTTTCCGAATCCGATTCTCCATCTATATTGTAAAGCAGATATGAAACGACTTTCGCGCCGTCCAGAGTCACGCTGCCTGAAGGAAGAAGGTATGTTCTGCCGTCTTTCCTAATGTCTACCGGGTTGGCAATAAAGAGGTTCAGACCATCGATGAGATCAACCATTTTCTCAAGATTTTCGAGAGAAATGATATAATAAAAAGGGATATCGATCCCAGTCAGATCTCCGACTTTCGCTCTGTAGGGATCAATATTGTCTTCGTCGTAGAGAATATCGATACGATCCACTTTTTTCAGATTGGAAATAATCGAACCCGTATTCCCGGGAATATCGAGGACAGCGCCTTTTCCGGTATCGTGATAAAAAAGAAAAAGCTCCGTCAGCAGAGGCTTGTCTTCCTCTGATACGATTATCATAACAGGTACGATAGCTTCTGATTTTACCATCTCCGACATTTTATCAGTTCTGACCTGAAAATAAAGAAACAAAGCTGTGATGATTATAACGAGCATCATCACAATTAGTAAAATTAAAGATCTATCCTTTTCCTTTTCTCTCTTCAAGTGAGTTCCTCAATCATTTGCAGTAACGCCGGTTCAAGCGGCAGCCGCTTCGCCGCCAGATGACTCCTTATTGAACAGGCTATGGACAAAACCATATCATCTAAATCCAAAGAGAACAATCTCTCTCTTTCTTCTCCTGACAGATGCGTTCTGCCCTCTTCGATATAATCGGCGGCGAATACGATCTTGCCGACCCCGTCGAGTCCCGGCGATCCGGAAATATGATGGCGGACAGCCTGCAGAACGGAAGAATTTCTTATTCCGAAATCTCTTTCCAGAACAATGGCTCCGGCCTCTCCGTGGAGCATCACTGGATGCCGGTGCTTTCTTCCGGTAATCCGCTCCAGAACATCTGCTTCATATTCCCGGCAGATATCATGACCGAGACCGGCCAGAGAACAGAGCAAAGGGTCTTCTCCAAACCTTTCGGCAAGGAACCGGGAAGCCTTTTCCGCTCCTTCACTATGACGGAATCTACTCCCGGAAAGAGTCTCCTTCAAATGATGCCTGATTTTTTCGAGAGATCTATCCATATAAACGGTTTTCCCTTATATAGCGCAGGGCTTCAGGTGGAACAAGATCTGAAAGATCCTGTCCCGATTGAGCTAAATCACGAATTTGAGAAGAAGATAGAGAAAATATCCTGTTATCCGCGTATCGGTGGGGAAATGTCAGAGAAATCTCATGTTTGTACAAACGGTGGGCGATTATCAGATCGGCTAACTCGAAAATGCGCTCGGTTGACCGCCATTTATAAAAATTCTCAGCAAGATCATCGCCGATAATTAAACCGGGTTTACCCTCGAACTCATAATGACTGTATATATATTCGAGGGTATCGACCGTATAGGACACACCTTTTCTGCGGATTTCACAATCGGAATAGTCAGCCCAGTCATAAGGCCTCAGAGAAAGGCGGATCATTTCGAGCCGCTCATCTGCCGAGACATTGCCGGTAATGTCTTTGTGGGCGGGGAGAAACGACGGTACAAAGAGGATTCTGTCATAAGCGAATTCCTCCCTGACGATCTCAGCCAGATTGATATGTCCAAGATGAAGGGGATTAAACGTCCCTCCGAGCATTGTCAGTTTCATATATCAATGCGCCATGTTCAGCAGATTCAGCCGGACCTCCTCCAGACCGGTTCGGGCAAATACCGATATGGGGATGATTTTTTCATCGGGATACTTTTTCTGGAGTTCTTTTAACGATTCTTCAGTCCCTTCCACATCGGTTTTCGTCGCAATTATAATCCGCTGCTTTCTCAGTAGGGAAGATTCGAACTCTTCCAGTTCTTTTTTCAGATGCTCGAAAGCATCGAGATATCCGGGATCGCTAAGATCTATCATAAAAGCCAGTCCGGCGGTTCTGGCAATATGACGAAGAAACCGGAGCCCGAGTCCGGCTCCATGGGATGCGCCGTCAATGATTCCGGGAATGTCAGCCAGAACGACATCCTTATCGGCGATTCTGAGCATACCGAGATTCGGGATTTTTGTCGTAAAGGGATAAGCCCCGACTTTGGGATCGGCATTTGTCAACTCCCTGAGAAGACTGGATTTACCCGCATTGGGAAAACCGACAAATCCCACATCAGCGATCATATTCAGTTCAAGCATGATCTCAGCATATTGACCGGGAATTCCCGGCTGAGCATAACGGGGCACCTGTTTTTTGGAGGAACGGTAGTGCCAGTTACCAAGGCCGCCCCGGCCTCCCTGTAGAAAGACCCACTGCTCTCCATCTATGTTTTCGGAAAAATCCTTGATGATCTGTTTTGACTCATAATCGCGGATTATCGTTCCCGGGGGTACAGCAATAATGACGTCTTCACCGTCCTTACCATGCATTCTTCTCCCCATACCGGGCTGTCCGTTCTTCGCTTTAAATGTATGTTTTGCGTTCAGGTGGCTGAAAGTCTTTAAATTCTTTTTGACTTCGAACACCACATTTCCGCCTACTCCGCCGTCTCCGCCATCCGGTCCGCCTTTTGCGACATATTTCTCTCTGCGGAAAGAGACACATCCGGGACCGCCGTTACCGGAAAAAAGCTCAAGACGGGTTTCATCTATAAATCCCTGCACAATCGACCTTTTATTCTATTTATTCTCTGTAAGTTCATTACAGAGTCTTAGCACTGCAAAAGCCTACATACCGTGAGCAAAACTCCCGATAGGTAGGCTTCAGCAAGTTAATCCGACGGCATAAACCGCCGGTTTTCCATTGTAATAACTTTGCATCATAGACACAAAGCAAATCAATCAGATTATATAACCTGACTGTCTAGTTTGCTTCCGTAATAGAAACTCTCTTCTTTCCCTTTTTGAAGTGGAAAAGAACGTTTCCGCTTACTTTGGCAAAAAGAGTAAAGTCTCTTCCGAGTCCCACATTTTCACCGGGATGAATTTTTGTTCCTTTCTGACGTACGATGATTTCGCCGGCTTTAACTGTCTGTCCGCCGAAACGTTTTACACCGAGTCTTTTGGAATTGGAATCTCTTCCGTTCTTTGAGCTACCGCCACCTTTCTTATGAGCCATGAATCATTTCCTCATTACTAATAATTTCAAGTTTGATACAAGCGGGATATTCCCTCTCAAGGTCGGACAGACCGTTTAACAGAAATTCCGTTATTCCTTCCGTCCATTCCCGCTTCCCTTCATCGATCTTTAAAACATTCAGTTTAAAAGATCCTCTTTCTCCGGATTCGAACGTGCAATTCTTATTGAATCGCGAAATCAGAATCCGACCGGCCGTTCTCGAAAGAACCGTTACGGCGGAACAGACAATATCATATCCCTTTTCTCCGTAACCGGCGTGACCGCTGACGTCCAGATAAACCAGACAGGAACGATCATCGACAACAGCTCTGGCAGTTATCATTTACAGCTTGATATCCTCAACTGTAAGCATTGTGTACTGCTGTCTGTGACCCTGGGTCTTTTTGTAACCTTTTCTTCTTTTCTTCTTGAAGACGATTACTTTCTTGTCTTTGATTGTTTCACCAATCTTTGCTGTTACTTTTGCTCCATCCACATAGGGAGTTCCGATTTTAGTTTCCTTATCGTCGGAAACGAGCATAACTTTGTCAAGTTCAAGCGACTGTCCGGCTTCAGCGTCGAATCTGTCTACTCTGAGAACAGATCCTTTTTCAGCCTTGTACTGCTTTCCTTTGATTTCTACAAGAGCGTACATTAAACCAACCTCTTTAAAATATATTTTCGGCCGGCAGTAAACAGATCTCAGAGACCGGACTTCTCCCGTCGGACCATCCGGTCCGGGTGAGGTTCTAAAGCCCTAAAAATCTCCCGTCCTTACTACGGGCATCGAAATCCTAATAAAATAGCCGACTTTAATCAATGCGGAATCGGCTGTTCCCGACTACATTTTCTCAAGAAACCGAATATTAATCAGCTTGAACGCATTTTTCAAGACCTGGAGCACTGCTTTCGAGAGTTCGATTCTTGTAACAATCAGATCGGCATCGTCATTATTCAGTATGGGATTTTCATGATAGAACCGGCTGAAGTTCCTCGACAGCTCGTAAACGAAGGAGGCGATAACCGAGGGATTCATCTCCGAAGCGGCCTGATCGACCATACCGGGATAAGCGCCGATGAGCTTGACAAGTTCCCATGCTTCGGGAGATGCGAGCAACTCCGGTTTGAAAGCGCCGCCGGAATAATCGCCCTCTTCATACTTTCTCAGCATACTGCTGATTCGAGCCCCCATATACTGCATGTACGGCCCCGTGTTCCCGTTGAAGGACAGTGACTCCTTGGGATTGAAAACCATATCTTTTAGAGGAGAAATATGGAGCAGATAGTAGTTAAGAGCACCGAGGGCGATAGCGTGGGCTGTGCCCGTCACATCGTCCAGCTCTTCTTCACGGCCCTTGGTTTTAATCTCTTCCACCACCAGTTCTTCCAGCTGGGCCAGAAGATCGTCGGCGTCGACAACTGTGCCTTCCCGGGATTTCATTTTACCTTCCGGCAGATTGACCATGCCGTAGGAAAGATGATAGAGCTGATCCGCCCATTCGTACCCGAGCTTTTTCAACGTGTGAAAGAGAACTTTAAAGTGGTACTCCTGCTCATTTCCAACTACATATATAAGCCTGTCGAAAGGGAAATCTCCATGGCGGGCTATAGCTGTCCCGAGATCCTGGGTCACATAAACGGATGTTCCGTCTCCGCGGAGGAGAACTTTCGTATCCAGTCCGATGTCGCTCATATCCAGGCGGATGCTTCCGTCATCATCTTTATAAAAGTGTCCATCCTCCAGCCCTTTGAGAACGATATCCTTTCCGGACAGATAGGTTTCACTTTCAAAATAAAACCTGTCGAAGGAAATATCGGTCTTCTCATAAGTTTGATTGATACCATCGAGGGTCCACTTGTTCATGGTTTTCCAAAGCTCGCGGGTCGCGCTGTCGCCGTCTTCCCATTTTTTAAGCATTTCCTGAGCCTGTCCGTCTGCGCTTGAATCCTCTTTCGCCCAGTTGTTGTATTTTACGTAGTAATCTCCGACAAAATGGTCGCCCTTGACTCCCGTAGACTCAGGTGTTTCACCCTTTCCGAACTTGCTGTATGCCAGCATGGACTTGCAGATATGAACCCCTCTATTGTTGATCAGATTGACCTTCATGACTTCTGCGCCGGCCGCTTCGAGAATGCGCGCCGTGCTCTCTCCGAGAATATCGTTTCTCAGATGTCCGAGATGGAGCGGTTTGTTCGTATTGGGGCTGGAGAATTCAATCATGACTTTCTCACCCTTCAGACTACCGGTCCGTCCGTAATCGTCTTTTTTTTCCCCTACCGATTGAAGTACCGATTGAAAAACAGCCTGGCGGCTGATGAAAATATTGATATAGGGTCCGGCAGTTTTGGCTTCTCCAGGAATATCGCTACCGAGGCTGGCGGCGATATCAGCGGCGATGGCCGGAGGAGCTTTTCTGAAATCTCGGGCAAAGGGGAACATGGGAAATGCGAGATCGCCCATTTCCGGTTTAGGAGGTGTCTCAACGATGATTCTCGTTCTCGGATCATCCATCTCTATTCCCGCCTGAGCAGCGGCCTTTTTCAGAGAGGCGGCAATGATATCTTTCCATTGCTCTTTCAATTCCTGCATAATAAAACTCCTTTTGATGCATCTGGTGATCCATACCGCGGCAGCACGGGCTATCAGCTGACGAGAACAGCAACCAGCTCCAACGCTTCGCAAATGCGGTTCACCACACCGGCGGGCAGTAAACAAATTTCACAACCGGCCATAAGTATTTGCATATCTCTAATTAATAGCAAAAAAGAAAGCTGAGAGTCAATTGAAGGGTATTTTCAGAGTTCTTTTTCTTCCAGAACTTTCATTTCCGAAATGTATCGGACAATTTTATTAATAAGCAGCGAAAGAAGTTTAAAAGTCTCTCTCAATTCATTATTCGCCTTTCCCCCTATTGAGGAAATATTGGAAAGCGTATCATAGGCGCCACCGTCACCGACAACAATGCCCTGCAGCACTTTTGCCATCAGTCTCATATGACTGACAAAACCGGAAACAAGCGGCTCGATCTCCATGTCCAGATGCTCCAAAGCGTGAACGACGGCGTTCCGGTATGTCTGCTCTTCCGCATCTCCGGGAAACAGAGAATGATCAACAGGAAAATTGGAAGCGTTAATGATGTTTTTTAATCCGGTAAATTTTTTACCCAGCATATCTATATAAGCAAGGACTTTATCAAACTCGGCCTTATTATCTTTTTTATAGAAATCCCCTTCCCTCCTGATAATCATGAAAGTGGAATAGAAGCGGTTGGGCAGAATTTCCGAAAGAAAAGACTGAACGAAAGCCAGGCTCTTTTCATACATGGCCGGACTTCCCGGAAAATAATGATTCCTCGTATATTTTTCAATCGGCTTAATGTACCTTACCCCGGTCAGCGAACAGATATCCTTTTCCGAATCGTTTTTCTTTCTCTCATTAACGAAAAAAGCATAAGTGCGGGTAATTCTTGATGACCAGAATTTCCTGAAAACGCGGAACCAGTCATCGACCAGCGGTGGAGTCTGAGATCCTTTTGAAAGATCACCGGACAAAACTCTGACCAGATTTTCGAGCGGAACATTTTTATTAAAGTTTCTGATAATAGAAAGGAAGGTATCAGCAGCCATCATCTTTCTGCTCAGGATTTCTCCCGGTCCCTCTTTTGAATTCTCATAGAGGAAGAGAGCTTCCAGCGCACGAACGGTCGGCGGCTTATTGAGAGATTTGATAATACCTGACAGCTCGAGAAGAGATTCATGCACGTCCTCGATCCTGCAGACCGGTTCAGCTCCCGGCACAATTGTATCAAAACTCTTCAATATGGCCCCGATATCATAATTCGACAGCAGATGGAGGCTGTAGAGACTCTGGCAGGCTTCATTCATTATCGAACAGTCAAGATCGGAAACCGATTCCATCTTCATATTGAAGAATTCGTCTATTTCAGCTTTTATTTCTGATGAATCTCTCTCCATTTCCTCTTTCTCAAGAATCCAGGGATCGGTTTTATCAAGCAGTTCCCGCTGCAGGTCCGGTAGAACGATACCTCCTATAAATGCATAAAAGTCCTGTTTATTATCGTAACTGAAAATCTGCCTGAGCGGTTTTCTGAAAAAGCGGCACGGTTCCTTTAATTTGGCTAATTCGTCATAGAAGGCTTTTTTAAGAACCTGAGTTTTAAAATCAGCTAGTTCGCTGTTGTTGAAATACTTTTTCCGTAAAAGATTGACTTTATACTCTTTAAGAAGCGTCGGAATATCCTTCTGCTTCACCAGAGATTGCAGAAAAAGTACTATTTTCTGCAACACATTAAGAGTTTCGTAATCCAGCTGATTCTGCTGAAAATCACTTTCCGCTGTTTCTTCCTGAGATACAAGCGGCTCCTGTGAAAGATCGATGGACATTTCCATCTTTTCCAGCAGTTCTTTTTTTTCTATAGTGGATAAATTAATTATAAGTTTGTCAAAATTCGTCTGATTATCCATGTTTCTAATTTTATTTCTATTATATGCTCAAAGCAACAAAGAGTAAGGATTTATTATGAAGAACTTGAAGAAAATAACAATTTTCGACACAACTTTGAGAGACGGGACTCAGGGAACGGGCATAAATCTCACCCTGAAGGACAAACTTGATATAGCAGCCAGACTTGATGATGCGGGAATTGACTATATTGAGGGCGGTTTTCCCCTTTCTTCCGAGAAGGAAGCTTCATTTTTCAGACTGGCAAAAAACGAGAATTATCAACATTCCAAAATCGCAGCTTTCGGCTCTACGAGAAAATCCGGCAATAAAGTTGAGTCTGATCCCTACATTACCGCTATGCTTGAAGCGGAAACTCCTGCTGTTGTAGTGGTCGGCAAATCCTGGAAAGAGCATGTTGAAAAGGTAATCAATACGACTTTCGAAGAAAACATTGAAATGATCTACGACTCTATCTCCTATCTGAAAAAAGAAGGGAGAGAAGTCATTTTTGATCTGGAACATTTTTTTGACGGATACAAGGGCGATATGGAGTATGCCCTCAGGGTTTTGCAGACCGGAACTGAAGCCGGTGCCGATTCTCTCGTGCTCTGCGACACGAATGGCGGTACACTTCCCACAGAAGTCATGGAAATTATCAGAAGTCTTCCTCAGGATAAACTGGCCCCTATCGGCGTCCATTATCATAATGATACGGGCAACGCCGTTGCCAATTCCATCCTCTCCGTAGAAGCCGGAGCGACCCACATTCAGGGGACGATAAACGGCTGGGGAGAACGGTGCGGCAATGCCAATCTCTGCATTATCGTTCCGAACCTGGCTTTAAAGATGAATCGCGTTACCAACATGAATGACAATATTGACGGCTTGACATCGCTCTCCAGGTTTGTGGCAGAAAAAGCGAATATCATTCCCGATAAAAATCAGCCCTACGTCGGTGAAACAGCCTTCAGCCATAAAGCGGGACAACATGCCGATGTCATAGCTAAAGCTCCTGAGCTTATGGAACACATTGACGGAAAGCTGGTGGGAAACAAAAGAAGGATTCTGATTTCAGGACTGGCCGGAAAATCCACTATCGTCAGAAAACTGGCGAAGTACGGTGATTTTGATAAAAATTCGGAAATTGTCGCCCAACTCTTTGAAGATTTAAAGGAAAAAGAGCTGCAGGGTTATGAATACGAAGCGGCCGAAGCTTCTTTCGACTTGTTGATAAGAAAAAATCTGGGACGATTCACCTCTCTCTTTGATCTGAATAATTATCACCTGGAATCATTTAAAACAAATGGAACAGTTTCGAAAACAGTCGGAAGGATCTTCCTTAAAGCCAATGGCATTGAACATATGGGAGCCGCCGTAAGCAACGGCCCTGTGGAAACTATAGATGATGCGCTCCGCGATGCTTTATCGGAAACCCACCCCTTCCTGTCAAAAATGAATCTTATTGACTACAAAGTACGTGTTTTGAATCCCGAAGAAGCTTCCCATGCCAAAGTACGGGTTTTTATAACCTCTTCCGACCATCAGCACAGCTGGGATACGGTCGGCGTTTCGGAAAACATTGTCGAAGCATCCTGGGAAGCTCTTGTCGACAGCATGGATTATTACTACAACAATTTTGTCATCGATCCGGAAGATTGATCATTGAGACAATAAAAATAAGGCGGCCCGCAATCGGAGCCGCCTTTTTTTATTTCCTGAAGTCCGGCAGAGGACTTATCGAGAGAGCACCTTTCCTGATCCACTCAATTCCCTTAACAGCCGCCTGAGCCGCACTGGTCGTTGTGGTATAAGGTATTTTTCTTCTCACAGCTTCGGCTCGGATGTAAGTATCTCCATACTGGGAGAACTGTCCCATCGGCGTATTGATAAGAAGATCTATCCTGCCGGCAGCCATATGATCCACAACATTGGGGTGGCCTTCGTGAATTTTCAGAATAACTTCGGCAAAGATTCCTTTAGAAAAAAGAAAATCGGCTGTACCCCGGGTCGCGGCGATATCGAATCCCATATCGATAAACTCTTTTACTACGGGAAGAATAGTCTCCCGGTCCCGTTTGTTGACAGAAACGTAAACCCGCCCTTTCGAGGGAAGATGAGTGTTCACGGCAATCTGGGCTTTGGCGAATGCCTCACCGAAAGAACTGCCCGTTCCCGCAGCTTCTCCGGTCGACTTCATTTCAGGTCCGAGAATGGGATCCTGCCCGGTAAACCGGTCAAAGGAAAATACGGCTTCCTTAACGGCCCATCCGGTGATGCACTCTCCTCTCGCTATTCCCGAATCATCTACCAGCTTCTGCTTTTTGAGATTCTCTCCATCCCAGACTTTTACCGCCGCATCGACAAGATCCACTCCTGTTACTTTCGACAGGAAGGGAACAGTTCGGGAAGCCCGGGGATTTACCTCGATAATATAAAGAACATCATCTTTTACGGCAAACTGTATATTGAGGAACCCCTGCACATTGAGCTCGCGACTGATATCCCATGCGGCTCTCTCCATCTCCCGGAGGATTGCATCCTTTGATTTGTAGGGAGGTATAACGCAGGCCGAGTCTCCGCTATGGATTCCCGCCGCTTCAATATGCTGCAGAATACCCCCTACATAGATGTTCTCGCCATCAGCCACAGCATCCAGATCATATTCGAATGCATCTTCCAGAAACTGATCGACAAGAAGAGGGCTCTCTTCTGATACCCGGACAGCTTTGCTGAGGTACTCATTCAACTCATCGTCATTATAGGCGATAAACATGCTTTTTCCCCCGAGAACGAATGAAGGCCTGAGCAGAACGGGATAACCGATCTCGTGAGCGAACTTGATGACATTTTCATTGGTAAGCGCTGTTTTATTCCGGGGCTGTTTTAAATTGAGCTTGTCGAGCATGGCGGCAAAAAGTTTTCTGTCTTCCGCGGTATTGATGCTTTCAAGACTGGTTCCTGTAAGCTCCGCTCCGGCTTCCAGAAGATCGCCCGCCATATTGAGGGGCGTTTGCCCTCCGAGCTGAACGACGACTTTATGGGCCTTTTCCTTTTCGATAACCGAGATGACATGTTCGTTACTGAGCGGTTCCAGATAGAGCCGGTCCGAAACATTGTAATCGGTCGAAACCGTTTCGGGATTGGAGTTTACCATTATGGTTTTATAGCCTCTGTTTCTCCAGGCTTTAGAGGCCAATGTGCAGCAGGTATCAAACTCAAGCCCCTGCCCGATTCTATTAGGCCCGCTGGATATGATGACGACTTTTTTACAGTCTTCCGAACCGCCTTCGTCGATCTCGCCCCAGGTCGAATAAAAATATGGCGTCTCGGCTGTAAACTCACCGGCGCAGGTGTCGACAAAGTGATAGGAAGGCTTCATATCAAGAGATTTTCTTAAGGCTTTTATCTCCGCCCCCTTAACTCCGACAAGTTTGCCGATCCGTTTATCCGTCAATCCCATTCTCTTGGCGTCCATAAGCAGGTCTTCGTCCAGACCGTTTATGCCGGAAGAAGCGAGACTGTTTTCCAATTCGACCTGACTGGAGAGCATATGGAGAAACCATTTGTCAAAGCCGGTAATTTCATTGAGTTTGTCCATTGCCCCGGAACCTTCTTTTTTCAGAACCGTGTAGGCAGCCAGAATGCGGAAAGGATTCGCTGTCGTCAGCATGGTATTGATCTCCTCATCGGAGACAGAGAGCTCTTCAATACCTTCAAAGCCTATTTCCGCTGCGCAGATGGCCTTATTCAATGCTTCTTCTGCTGTGCGGCCTATGGCGAGGGCTTCCCCGACCGATCGCATCTGCGTGCCGAGAGCCGTTCCGCTCAGAGGAAATTTCTCTGTCTCGAATCGGGGAACCTTAACGGCACAATAATCCAGAGCCGGTTCAAAGCAGGAAACGGACTTTCCGGTTATTTCATTGACGATTTCATCAAGAGTGTAACCGACAGCGAGCTGAGCGCTGCAGGAAGCGATGGGAAATCCTGTCGCTTTGCTGGCCAGAGCCGAAGAGCGTGAGACACGGGGGTTCATTTCGATGACAATCTGCCGTCCCGTTACCGGATCAACGGCAAACTGGACATTGGCTCCTCCGCAGTCAACGCCGACAGCTCTTAAAATATCAATAGATGCGGTGCGCATTTTCTGATATTCCGAATCAGACAGAGTCTGAATCGGGGCAATTGTGATGCTGTCTCCCGTGTGCACTCCCATGGGATCTATGTTTTCGATAGAACAGACGATAATGGCATTATCTCCTTTATCGCGCATGACTTCCATTTCGAATTCTTTCCATCCGATAAGACATTCTTCTATAAGAGCTTCGCCGACGGGGCTTTCGATCAGAGCTTTTTCGAATACCGATATGAGCTCCTCTTCCGAAGAAGCGATAGCACCTCCCATCCCACCGAGTGTAAAGCTGGGTCTGACAACCAGTGGATACCCCCATTTGCGTCCCATTTCGACAGCTTCGTCGCGATCACCCGTAATAGTTGATTTGGCCGATTCCAGCCCCAGCCACGCTACGACTTCCTTGAAAAGCCTCCTGTCTTCAGCCAGATTGATCGCTTCGATATTGGCACCGATTATTTTGACATTGTGTTTTTTGAGCACACCGGCTTTATCAAGGGCCAGTGTAAGGTTCAAAGCCGTCTGCCCCCCCATAGTGGAGAGTATGGCATCGGGGTTTTCCTCTTCGATTATCTTTTCCACATAGGGAACGGAAAGCGGTTCAATATAGATCTTATCCGCCGTACCGGGAGTGGTCATGACCGTAGCCGGGTTGGGATTGACCAGAATGACTTCATAGCCCTCTTTTTTCAGGGATTTGACGGCCTGCGTTCCCGAATAATCAAACTCGCAGGCCTGGCCGATCACAATGGGACCGGAACCGATTATCAATATCTTTTTTATGCTCTTATCTGCTGGCATTATTTCCCCTCCCATTCTTTTGTCAGTTTTACGAATTCGTCGAATATCCAGGTAGAATCATCGGGTCCCGGTTCCGCTTCGGGGTGGAACTGGGTTGTAAATATTTTTTTATCCCGGGATATAAGACCTTCAACAGACTGATCGTTTGCGTTTCTGAAGCGAATGGAAACATCCGATGGGAGAGATGTCTCATCGACCATAAATCCATGATTCTGAGCCGTAACGAAAACCCGGCCTGTATCTTCATCGCGAACGGGATGATTTCCTCCGTGATGGCCGAACTTCATTTTCTCCGTTTTCCCGCCGAGGGCGAGTCCCATTATCTGATGGCCGAGACATATGCCGAAAAGGGGAACCTCACCGATAAGTGAACGGCATAGACCGATCTGATTTTCCAGAACCGCCGGATCCCCGGGACCATTGGAAAAAAGAACTGCATCCATTCCGGCTGCCAGTAACTCTTTTTTAGTAACCGTCGAAGGGAAGAGCGTAATATTGACGCTCCGGCTCTCCATCTCCTGTACGATTCCCTTTTTAATACCGCAATCGATCAGAGCAAAATCGAGTGCTTTTGAATCGGGTCTCTCAGGAGAGACTGTCATATCAGTCCCGAGCTCATCGATAAGGTTCCTCCCCTCCATGGAGGGAATGGATTTAAGGTAATCAAGAGCAAGAGCCACCTCGCCCTCGCTGAGAGTTTTACTATCACTTCTTACAATGACGCCGTTCCGGCTGCCTTCATTCCGCAGACTGAGAGTCAGAGCCCGCGTATCTATATCGGAAATACAGCGGATTCCCTCTTTCTTAAGGAAATCATTAAAAAAAAGCCGCCCTTCAGCTACCGGTCCATTATAAAACGACCTGACAACCAAAGCGGCGGCCTGCTTCCCTCGGGAAGAATCACCGGAACTGTGCGGACCCGTCTGGGACCACTTTTCCTCGGTACCGTAATTACCTATGTGCGGATAAGTCATCAGGACAATCTGTCCCGTATAAGAAGGATCCGTCACGATCTCCTGATATCCCGTCATGGAAGTATTGAAGACGACTTCGCCGACGGGACAATCATCGGTATTCCCTTTTTTCAACTCACTGACAAGAGGGATTGCCGCTCCCCAACCGAATCCCTTGAAGACCGCGCCGTCTTCAAGAATGAGAAAAGAGTTTACTTTCATTTCACCAGCCTTTTAAAACATTTTCGTATTTGTAATATAAAAGGGGGATCTATGGCAAACACTTTTTGTGTATTTATTCCATTTTTTTTATTTTTTTAGAGTTTTTATGTATATAAACCGAATTCTATGCAAATATAATGAATAAATAGAATATTTTATTCACTATCATAGTCTATAAATGTAGTTATTTTAAAGTCTTTGAGTACTTCCGAATAGTTGAGAAACGGAAGACCTATAACACTGAAAACATCGGTTACTTCCGCTCCGCCTTCAATCAGCAGATCAGCAGCCGCTTTTAGAGTTCCGCCTGTCGCCAGCAGATCATCAACGATAAGGACATTCTTTCCCACGGGGATATCCGCTTTATGAATTTCTATGGTCGCTTCGCCGTACTCGAGTTCGTATGATTTTTTTAGAGTCTCCCCGGGAAGTTTTCCCGCCTTGCGGACAAGGATCAGCGGAAGTCCCAGTTTTTCGGCAAGGGGGGCAGCAAAAATGAATCCCCTCGATTCAACTGCGGCGACGGCACCGATATTACGGCTTGAAAAAACCTCAGCCATTTTATCCAATACCCATTTAAACGCCTCGGGATTCATCATAATGCTTGTAATATCATAAAAAAGAATACCCGGTTTGGGAAAATCGGGAACTTTTCTGATGACATCATCAAGATTAAACTCTTTCAACTTGTACCTGCCTTGTATTTTTTTTAGTCACAAAGGTGATACTAATCGCCACAACCCGCTCTGTCAATTGCCTGTTTTACCCTCACGGCTATTCCCGATAAGTGGACGCGAACAGATTTTCTCCTTGCATAAACCAAGTTGCGCAAATTATCATACTAATATGAAACAAATTATACCTGTAGCCAGCGGTAAAGGCGGAGTCGGAAAAACGACGACTGTAGCCAATCTCGGTATTTCACTTGCCAGGAAGGGAAAAACAGTCATAATGATCGACCTTGATCTGGGAGAATCCAATCTGCATACGGTCATGGGTATAAAAAATATTAAACCCGGTCTGGGTCACTTCATCAACAAGAGAGAGGATTCCTTCGAATCTCTCATTCAGGAAACCGGATTTGAGCGGCTTTACCTCATTACCGGCGATTCTCTCTTTCCCGGAGCAGCCAATCTGCCCTATTTCCAGAAAAAGAAAATCATCAAATCCATAAGAGAGCTGACAGCCGATTATATCCTTCTCGATATCGGATCCGGTTCATCCTATAACGTCATCGATTTTTTTCTGATTTCTCCTGAGAATATTATCGTGACCATTCCCGAGACCACAGCGCTCCTGAACGCCTATTCTTTTCTAAAAAATGCTCTGTACAGATTGATTTATCTGGCGCTCCCGCCTCATAGCGAGGAAAGAGATTATTTTAATGAATTCAGCAGGGAATCTATCGAAAAAGGAGAAAACAATCTCTCCAATCTGGTAAAAGTCATAGGATCTTTCAGTGAAGAGCTCAGCGGCAGAATCAGCCATTCCCTCACACAATTCAGCCCCCATGTCATTTTTAATATGTCATTGAACGATGATGAAAAATTCATCACCGACAAACTGATCAAAATCACAGATAAGAATCTGGGAAAAAAAATCCGCACGGCGGGTCAGATCCCCTGGGTCAATGAAATGCGGCGTTCTTCCATAATTATGAAACCCTATCTGCAATTATATGAGAACAGCGTGTATGAAAATGCTATGAACCACCTGGTGAGCTATATCGAAGAGAATTTTAAATTCCGATTCAATTAATCCGGATCAGGGATATTTCCTTTTAAAGGAAGCCACTCTCGCCATAGCATTGACTGTTAGGTCGGAGACATCTCCCTTCTTCAGGTAATGATAGCCTATGGCAGCTATCATGGCTCCATTATCCGTACAGAGCTTCAGAGAGGGGTAATAGGCTTCGATTCCGTAAATTGAAGATATAGCCTTTCTGAAATAGCTGTTAGCCGTAACACCGCCTCCAGCAACAACTCTGGTCAAACCGGTATTTTTCACAGCTTTCTTCAGTCTTTTGATCAGTATATCAATTGCAGTTTTCTGAAAAGACGCCGCGATATTCTCCGGAGATTTCTCATATCCTTCATTGTGAAACTGATCGAGCTGATTGATAACGGCCGTTTTCAATCCCGAATAGGAAACATCATAAGTATGATCCCCTTTATGCAGATTCGGTTTGGGAAAGGAAAACGCTTTCGGATCTCCTTTTTCAGACATTTTATCAATGATGACACCGCCCGGGTAACCGAAATTATAAAACTTGGCGACTTTATCAAAAGCTTCTCCACAGGCATCGTCAATAGTCGTTCCCAGAACCTCAACATCGTCGAAACCGGATACTTTGGAAATAATGGTGTGACCGCCCGATACGAGAAGACCGATATAGGGATACTCAATCTCGTACTCCAGGTGAGGGGCATAGAGGTGAGCCCGGATATGATCAACACCGACAAAAGGGATGTTTAGAGACCATGCAAGCCCCTTGGCAAAGGAAAGCCCGACAAGCAGAGAGCCGACTAGCCCCGGTCTGTTGGTTACGGCGATGCCGTCGATCTGATCCACAGAGACTCCCGCTTCGGCAAGAGACTCCTCGACCACGGGATAAATCCATTCAGTATGGAGACGTGAAGCGATTTCCGGAACAACTCCGTTAAAGGGTTTGTGAAGATCTATCTGCGTTGCGATGACATTGCTCAGGATTCTTTTACCATCTTCAACGACAGCTACGGAACATTCATCGCAGGAACTCTCTATACCTAATACCAACATATGATATGCCTCTTGTTGCCCGGTCATTCATCCTGGGACGTTTTGCCGGAAAATAAAAAGGCTGTTCCGGAAGTTTCAGAACAGCGCAAGCTGCAGAGCCGGTCAATAAGTTGATAGCTTACGACCGGTCCCCGATAAAGAGAATTTATGATTAAAGCTTTTACAAGTCAAGTAGCCCGCTTTTTTAATTAAAGAGAAACTCTTTGTACTCCTCAGCCTGATCTCTCAGTTTTCTCAGAGCACGGATTTCAATCTGCCGAACAGTTTCGGGAGAAATTCCCATCTCTTCTCCGATCCGTTTTAAAGTGTATTTTTCTCCTCCATAAAAGGAAAAACGGTATTTCAGTATCTCTTTTTCTCTTTCCATGAGAGTTTCGAGAAAGCGGACCGTATCTTCCTTAATGCTCTTTCTGATCAATTCCTCATCAGGAGCATAGGTATTATCCTCAACGACATCGAGAAGCGTGCCGTTGTCCAGATTTATTTCACTGTCGAGAGAAACAACCGCATTGGAAATTTCCAGTATAGACACAACTTCGTCCGGTTCCATTCCCGCATATTCAGCTATTTCCTCAATGGATGGATTACGCATATTTATTTGTGTCAGAGTATTAATAGTGCTCTGGATTCTTCTGAGCGTTTCCTCTTTTCTGTGTGGAAGTCTGATAGCTCTTTTTTTATTGGATATGGCTCTGACAATGGATTGTTTAATCCACCATGAGGCGTATGTGCTGAATCTGACACTTTTTCTGTAATCGAATTTGCCTGCTGAACGAATCAACCCGAGATTTCCTTCCTGAATCAGATCGAGAAGATTAAGATCGGTTCCCGTATAGGCCTTTGCAATTTTAACGACAAGCCTGAGATTTGAATTTATAAGTTCCTGTCTTGCAAGCTCGTCGCCCTGTTCGATCCGCCTGGACAAGTCCATTTCCTGTTCGAATGTTAAAAGTGGGAATTGGCTGATTTGTTCAAAATAGGTTTTAAGTGCATCTTCGTGATCAATTGTACTCTTTTTACTCATAACAACTCCTACTCAAAAATATGCAAGAGCTGTGCCAAAGCTTATATTTACATACAAATAAAAAATAATCCCTTGCAATACAAGGGATTATTCAAATACTTAAAGCCATTTTATTTAATTTATCATTGAATCTGTATAGAATATTATACAGTCAAACTAATAATATAACTCAATTTTTTCAGAATTCAGGTCTCTGAGTCGATAATTGTCGGAACATCATATCAGAAATTCCCAGATTTGCCGTCTGAGCCATTTTTTTGGCGTACTCATCGTATAGCATATCTTCAAAAATATCCTGCCCCATTCCGCCATCGAGAAGCCCGCTTTTCGTGACTGTTTTTTTCATACTGTTCAGCATCTGTTTGATGAACATAGCCTCAAACTCCACTGTGGCTTCCCTCAGTTTCTGCTCATCGGAAGAATGGGAACTTCTAAGGCTGGAATTCAGAGAGGAATCGATTGTAGAATTAGAAAAATTTGCCATTCCCGTCGCTGTTACATCCATATGCTATTCCTTCCTGTTTTATCTCTTCAGGTTATTGGCGATTCCCAGCATGGTATCCGAGGTCTGAATCGCTTTCGAGTTGAGCTCGTAGGCTCTCTGGGCAACTATCATGTTAACCATTTCTTTTACTACAGAGACATTTGAATTCTCGATAAATTTCTGCAGGGTTTTACCCATTCCGTCAAAACCCGGCGTTCCCGTTATCGCATCGCCCGAAGCGTTTGTAATCTTATACGTGTTGTCTCCGATCGCCTGGAGACCGGCAGGATTGACAAATCTGTAAATCTGAAGCTGCCCGACCTGAATAGGATCATCATTCCCTGGAATTTTTACCGTGACTCTACCGTCCTGACTGATTGCCAGACTTTCGCGGATAAAATCTTCGGGAAGAACGAGCTCGGGGAGCATTTTGTTTCCGTTTGATGTGACAAACTGTCCGTTTGAGTCAATTTTAAATGATCCGTCTCTGGTGTAGCCGTAGGTGCCGTCCAGCTGAAGGGTCCGGAAGAAGCCTTCACCCTGTATGGCGATATCGGCCTCATTCCCCGTATTCTGAAGAGACCCCTGAGTGAACATTCTCTGTGAAGCGCCGACTTTGACACCGTGACCGACCTGAATTCCTGTCGGCACAACTGTTTCCTCGGTAGCCGGCGTTCCCGCTATTCTCGATGTCTGATAGAGGAGATCCTCAAAGTCCGCACGAACCTGTTTAAAACCCGTCGTGTTGACGTTTGAAAGATTGTTTGAAATTGTGTCGATGTTAAACTGCTGGGCATTCATCCCTGAAGCAGCAGTCCATAATGATCTCATCATAATTTATTCCTCACTGCAGCCTAAAATCTGGCCGCATTATTTATCAGTTTATCGAGAAGGCTGTCGTGTGTGCTGATCACTTTCTGATTGGCCTCATACGCCCTGTTCACTTCAATCATTTCCACCATTTCCCGAACAGGATTAACATTGGAGCCTTCGAGAAATCCCTGACGGACTTTCGGTCTGCCGCTATCATTCAATATGGCGGCCGGACCGGATTCGGTTGTGTCGGTCCACAGGGATGTTCCCTGCTTCTTAATAAACCTGTCGCCCTGACCATCGAAACCGACGATTTTCAGTTTATCGACAAGTTCCGTGTTTTCCCAGGTGTTCTCATCCATGGTTACCAGACGGTTGGGATCATCAGCAAAATCGAGATTCTGCCAGACGTTTCCCTCTTCATCAATTGTAAAGTTATTGGCTTTAATCTGAATCGGTCCGTTTTCTCCCAGGACATGGTACCCTTCTTTAGTCAGCAGATACCCTTCTTTTCCGAGGATGAAAGATCCGTTTCTCGTATACCGTTCGCCTTCATTGGTCTGAATGGAGAAAAAGCCTTCGCTTTCCAGAGCCAGATCGAAGGGATTTTCCGTCTGCTTGAGAGCTCCCTGAGTGAAAACAGTAAAGGATTCGTTGTATTCGACACCGGTACCCAGTTTTCCGACGACAGGCGCCACATCGACAGAACCGATAGGGAACCGGTGAACTCCGTCATCGTTAAACCGCCGCATGAGCATTTCGGGAAATGCCTTTTGAATGGAAGTGTCCTTTTTGTATCCGGTGACATCCACATTGGCCAGATTGTTGGCGAGCGCATCCATTCGATGCTGCTGAGCCTGCATCCCGCTTGCGCCTGTGTAGATACCTCTAACCATGTAATCCTCCGATCATAACTTCTACTTAAAATGATCGGAGGATGGGATTTTTACTTAAGATTTTTTCTATAAACTTATGCCGCGGCTTTTGAAACCGGAGCCGATGACATCGTGAACTTCATTCATAATGATGAAAGCTTCGGGATCTTCCTGAAGAATAATGTATTTGAGTTGCGCGGACTGCCGGATACTGAAGGAAACGAATAGGATTTTTTTCTCCTGTCCCGTATAGCCCCCTTCTCCGTATATATAGGTAACGCCCCGTTCAAGTTCATTAAAAACGCGTTCTTTTATTCTGTCGGCCGCTTCATTGTCGCTGCAGATGATGTGGGCGGCTTTCACGCGCGAAAGTCCTTCGGTAACCATATCCACGAATTTTGAAGAAAGAAACAAGGCGAAATAACTCCACATGATAAGGTTCAGGTCACCGAACATGATTCCCGTAAAAAGAATGATTGCCGTTTCAATGATAAGATATCCGTTACCCACTGAAATATTGAATTTTTTCTTCAGGAAAGCGACAGGGATATCTGTTCCGCCGGTTGAAGCGCGGGATTTGAAGATAAGCCCGATACCCACTCCCAGAAAGATTGATCCGGCGATAGTGGCGATCAGGATTTCATCAGTCATCGCCAGTTCGGACATGTGTTTAAGCTTCCCGTCAACCATATTGTATTTCTCTATAAGCGGAACGAGGAGACCCCATTTATACAATCTGGCAGGGGCTACCAGATCGACCATAAGGGAACTGATAAAAAAGCCGATGAATGTTCCCAGACCGAATTCCCGCCCGATAAAAAAGATACCCAGCAGCCAGAGAGGAATATTCATTGCAAGCATGGAGATGCCGGCGTTCCACCCGAAAAAATGAAGAAAGATCTGACTTAGCCCTCCGACACCTCCCGGAGCGACTTTATAGGGCAGGAGAAACCAGGAGAGACCAATCCCATATATGAGACTGCCTAATAAAATGCCTCCTGCCTGCTTAAAAAGTCCGTAGACTGATACTTGCGGTCTTTCACCCATATCCGGCCTCCTCCATATAATCTGATAAGCTTTTATTCAATCAAAATTGACATACAAAAGTATTTTGTTCAATAATTAAGTAGGGGTAATTTAATGAAAGAACACAGAAGGTTCAACAGAGCCGATTATCACACAAAGGGCTATTTCATAAAAAACGATCAGGAGATACATTTCGGGATTATCAACATATCTCTAAACGGTATCCTTGTTGATCCGGACAGCATTGAAGATTACACACTCCACATGGTTGTCCCTCTCATCATTCAGCTGTCATCCTCTGACATCCAGATAAAAACAACCGCCAGGCTGGTCCATCAGGAAAACCATCATTTCGGATTTCGATTTGAAGAGATTGATGTTGAAAGCATGATTCATTTGAGAAGGCTGGTCGAATTGAATTCCGACAGCGCCGATCAGATAGCGAAAGAATTGCATTTTCTCAATAAAGACGATGCGTAATTATTCTTCTACAGCTTCCTGACGCCTTCTTTTCGAATCGACCTGTCTTCTGAACTCATTGATATTTTTAACGGTTATCCTGTCGTTATCTATCTCTATCTTTCTCTGAATTGAGAAATTATTCAAAACAGGCTGACATTCGTCAGGTGAAATTCCCGCCCAGTGCGCTATATCATCAATAGAATTGTTAAAGACGACTTTTCCGGAAGCTTCTACGTCTTCCGAGATGTAATTCCCCACCTCGAAAAGCATAAGGAACACATCCATGATTTTCGCATCTATATCATCAAGAGTGAGAATCATGAAACGCCTTTTCTGATCATAAAGCCGTTTGGTAAACAACCGGAGCAGCTTCATTGCCATTTGGGGATTTCCCTTCATCAGGATTTCAAAGTTCTCCTTGTTGAATTCAAGAAGCTTGCAAGGCTCGACAGCGATTATAGTTGCGCTTCTAGGGGCTTCCTCCAGTAGAGCCATCTCTCCGAAAAATTCACCGGGATTGAGAATATCCAGGGTTTTTTCAATATTACCGAAGATTTTGACTATTTTGACTTTCCCCGATTGAATGAGATAAAAGCTGTCTCCCGGTTCATACTCGCAGAAGATGATGTCACCGGGATTATACGTAACGGCAAAGCGCTCGAACATGGAAAGATCAAGTTTCATTTACCCTCTCCTTCCAGTTTCTGTAACGTTTCGGTAATCAGTATGTAAATCTGCTGGGAAGGGTCGCTCATCGATAGTGCTTTTTTGTAAAAACTGACAGCCTTCTCCGTATCCCTGTTCGATTTGTAGCATTCCCCGATATAGTATAGGGCTTCAGGAACGTACTGGCTCTGTCCGTTCTTTTTTATAAAATCCGTGAGCCGTATGGAAGCGTCGCTTCCTCTTCCCAGACGGAAAAGACAAATGCCGATCCTCATAGCCGATTCCTCAGCGTCCGGCGACCGGGATTCCTGTATTTTCGAGAAAAGTTGAAGAGCTTTTCTGAATTCCCCCGATTCATAGTATTCCATGGCTTCGGAAAAAGAAAAGATATCTCCGGAACCGGAAGAGACATCATCATCGGTTGAGGAAGGCGCTTCCGAATACATACTCTTACCGTAATCTATCTTCTGCTTAACATCATTGAGAAATTTTCCCCTGGGATAATGGATGAGATAGCGCTTGAAAGCCGCAACCGACTGCCGGTATTTCTGATTGTTATGATAATATATTCCAACGTTGTAAAGACCTTCTTCAGCATTTCTGTTATCACCGGTTGACAGGAGATTCTGAACCTGCCTGTGAATGCGTCTGAGCTGGGTTGAATAAACCTTCAGCATCTTCATAATTATTCGCGTATTATTGGATGCGACCTGCTCGAATTCCTCAACGGTAAAGGCGAGAACCGTCGAATCGACAAGTGCGAGAGCCTGTTCATCAGTTGTATAACCGCCCAAGGCCGATTTAACACCGAAAAGCTCTCCTGTACGTATCTGATCCTGATCTTCCTGGCCTGTCTGAATATCCTGATAATTCAAGCTTACAACACCGGACTTCAGAACATAAACATAACTGTTTCTGAACCCCTTCATGTATATGACATTACCGGCACGGAAATTAACAGCTCTTGGTGACACATTCGCTCCTGTAGAAATGACTCTTACTATAAAATGATAAGACTGCCGCATAGGCATGTCAACAACTATAAACCATTGCAATCTTGAATCAACAATAAAAAAAAGAGTATTCTCATTTTAATATGATAGATCTACACACTCATTCCACAGAATCGGATGGAACCAATACGCCTTCCGATCTGATGGACCTTGCGCGGGATAAGGGGATAACCACGATAGCTCTGACCGACCACGATACATGCGCCGGCCTGGAAGAAGCTGCCAACCGTGCAGAAGAGATAGGAATTCGCCTGATTCCGGGAATTGAGCTGGAAATAAGCTTCAAGCCCGGAGAATTCCATTTGCTTGGCCTCAATATCACGAAATGGAAAGAGGAAATGGTTCCGGCCCTCCATGGGATAATGAACCGAAGGCTCGAAAGGAACCTTAAAATGGTCAATCTGATAAACTCCGAAGGTATCGATCTCACTTACGAACAGGTTGTTGAAGAGGCGAAGGGACAGGTCATCGGACGCCCCCATTTCGCGTCCCTTCTTGTAAAAAAAGGGCTTGTCAAAAATACGGCCAAAGCCTTTGAAAAATATCTGGCTGTCGGAAGACCTTTTTATATTGAAAAAGAAGCTCTTTCCCTGAGAGAGGGTATAGACCTTATTAAAAGAGCAGGGGGACATCCTGTCATTGCCCACCCCATGTCGCTTTTTATTTCCTGGGGCAAATTACCGGAACGCCTGGCCAATTGGAAGGAAGAAGGTATCGAAGGAATTGAAGTCTGGCATTCCGGCGCCAAACCGAGAAAAAGCAAAAGACTGGAATTGATAGCCGATGATCTCGGACTTTTTAAAACCGGCGGCTCCGATTACCACGGAGATAACAGAAAAGACAGACCTCTTGGACTGGGAACAGGAGGAAAAGCGGTTCCTATTGATCCGGCCATACCTTTTTTGTGAAAAAAATATCCTTTCTCTTTCTCATATATATGCTTCCTCTTGCGCTCTTCGCCAATTATCCGGAAATCGGGCGTTTTCACAGATCTGATATCTACTATGCTCAGCTTCAGTATGAAATCGGAGAATATTATAAAAGATCTCAAGCCGGTCGTTCTTCTATTCCTTTGAATTTCTATACGTACATCGTTAAAGAGAAGGATTCTGTATTTTCCATCAGCTCCATACTCAACCTGAGTTATGACACCATAGTTTCGCTTAACGGTCTCGAGCATCCGGACGACCTGAAGGCTGGAGACATTCTTCTCATTCCCAATAGTCCGGGCGTTTTCGTTTCGGGGTTGCCGGAAACAGGACTGGAGGAAATTATCGCTCTGCGAAAGGAAACGGGCAGGAAGATATATATAACAAAAAGCGGAAGGAAGACTCCCTACTTATTCATGGCGGGATCCTATCTTTCGGGTAAGGAAAGAGCTTTCTTCCTGCGGACATTATTCAGAAAACCTCTTGCTGTAACAGTTGTAACTTCAGCATACGGTTACCGCATTCATCCCGTACTGGGCAACAGGCACTTTCACACAGGTATTGATTACCGGGCCGAGGAAGGAACAGATGTGCTGGCATCGGAAGACGGAGTGATTTCGGGAACAGGAATGTTGGGAAATTACGGTTTATATATTATAATTGATCATGAAGGGGGATACCAAACGGTATATAGCCACCTTAATAGAGTTAATGTTAAAGTTCATGATAGGGTTCTGTCAGGACAGGTCATTGCCGAGTCGGGCAATACGGGAATTTCCACAGGCCCCCATTTACATTTTGAAATAAGGAAAGAAGGCATCCCGGTAAATCCCGCACTCTTCTTTCCCGGAGAATTTTGATGAAAAAAAAGCTGATGGTGTTTTTCTCTACCATTCTCTCTCTTTCTCTCTGGGCGGAAAATGTTAACGGTCTGTTCGTTGGCGAACTCTCCCTTGCAGAAGAAAATACAGTGGAAATGGCACTCGAGGAAATAACCGCTGTCATTTTCGATAAGGAAACGTCCTTTCTCGAGGGAATTGAACTGAAAATTGAAGTGCCCAGAGAACTTCAGCAGTACAGAAATTCCTTTGCGGTCTATATGTATAAGAATGTTACGCCCGAGCCATCGGAAAACGGCCGTTTTTACAGGGGTACAAGGATATTTATGCGCATGCTTCCCGTTCAGAATAATATCTATCTGAGGATACCCGCTTTTGAAGATAATTCCATGGTTCAGAACGCCGATTCCATTTTGATTCCGGGATATACGCCGAGAGGAGAGTATCCGCTTCTCGCCACGATAATACCCATTATGAAAGGTATTCCCGGCAGCGCATTCGCGGAAAAATTCACCTTGACCTGCCGTCCGATCTATTCTCCCAAAGGTTCGTTGTCCCTCAAAGTGGGAAGCAGTCTTGAAGAGGGAGATGAGAGCTTCTCCGTTTCAATAGACGGGCAGCCCGTAAAATGGCCTTCAGGAGATTATATTCTCGACGAAGGGCTCCATGAGCTGATCGTTTCCAGTTCTACGGGAATGTCCAAAACAGCAAGCGTTGTTATAAATGCCGGAGAAAAGCAGTTCCTGGACCTCCAGTTCAATTATTCGGAACCCCAGATTCTGATTGACGCACCGGAGGGAATTGGAATCTATCTCGATGATGAGGAGCTAATCCGGAAAAATCCCGAGGATCCCATTACGGTGGATGCGGGAGAACACTCCATAGTCTTTGAGATCGGGGGATACCAGTACAGCCGGGATTTTACCGTTGTACCGGGCGATTCCCTGACAATTTCCCTTCAGATGGATGTTTTGATACATAAAAATTAAATGATTGGAATTTTGTACCGATTATATTAGTGTCGGCGACGGACATAGTGCCCCTCCCAGTTTACTATTCTGTCGTTGACGCCCTTTGGGTGGGCCGGATCTTCCGGCCCTTATTTCTTTGCCCCCATTCAGCTTGACAAAAAGCACCTGCCAACGTAATTTAACCTATATGAACTTTACAGGATCGAGAAAAATCATTCTCATTGCACTTCTCTCAATGATGGGAGTTGTATCTGCAGGACTGGGAATCAGCCTGGGCTTCGCGCTGGCTATCACAAGAAATACCATTAACACGGAAAATTTCGGAGTCTATCAGCCGGCGATGCCGTCGCAGCTCCTCGATATAAACGGAAACCTTATTACCGAACTTTTCGGTGATGAAAAACGGGATGTCGTGAGCATAACCGAGCTGCCCAAATCGCTGATGAAAGCCCTGATAACCAGAGAGGATTCAGCTTTTTTCCATCATAACGGATTCAATATAGTCGGTTTTTCAAGAGCCCTCTATAACAATGTGTTCGGAAGTTACACTTCCGGAGGAAGTACTCTGACGCAGCAGGTCGCAGGTCACCTCTATGCGGACAGGCGGGATAAATCCGTAACCAGAAAAATACGTGAGCTCTGGTGGGCCTGGCAGCTGGAACGACAGCTGTCCAAGTATGAGATTCTGGAAATCTATCTGAATAAAATGGACCTGGGACACGGGGTTTCCGGCGTCGAAGCGGGATCCCAGTATTTCTTTCAACATCCTGCAAGCGAGAATACCATTGCCGAAAATGTCATGCTGGTTATTCAATACGCCCTTCCCGGCTTGTATTCTCCGATCCGCCAGCCCGAAAGAGCAAAAGTTCAGCAGAGAAATATTCTCAACCAGGTTGTAAAAAACGGCTATGTAACCCAGGAGGAAGCTGACAACTCTTTTATCCTCTTCTGGGATAATTGGGACTGGTCACGGGACAACATTGCCACAGCATTCTTCGACAGAGAAGACCAGGCTCCCTGGTTCAGCGAATATGTCCGCGGAGAACTGGACAACATGCTTTACGGGACTCAGGACATGCTGAGAGACGGTTATACCGTTCACACGACCCTCAATCTTGATTATCAGAAAGACGCCGACGAAATAATCGAACGCAATCTCCAGAACTGGAACAGGATTTATAAGAGCCGACGGGGAACGCGAATGGATTACGTCGATGAGGAATTCGTTCCCATCTTCGATATGCTTTCTCTCGCTTTCAATATAGACAGCATCCGCGTGGCCGGATCGCAGGATATTAAAAACGCTGAAAACCTATACGAAGAGCAGATAGTTCCCACGCTCGATATAGTTTCCCAGATGTTCGGTCTGGACGGAGTTAAATCGGTTGTAGACTTCTCCTATGATAAAATTGATTCCCAGCTCGATAAATCGAGCATTGAAACAGCTCTTATAACTCTGGATAATGAAACCGGATATATACTGGCAATGATAGGGGGAAGCAAGTTCGAAAGAGGAAACCAGCTGAACAGAGCCCTTCAGGGTTCTCTGCAGCCAGGATCGACTTTCAAACCGGTTTTCTACTCCTATGCCATATCTTCCGGTTTGTTTACGACCGCTTCGAGGATATTTGACGGGCCGACGGTTTTTACAAGTCCCGACGGTCAGCCTTATACGCCTTTGAACTACCGGGGCGAATGGATGGGCAATGTTCTGCTGCGAACAGCTCTTGCCAACTCCATGAACGTACCTTCTATCAAAATAATGGAAGGTATCGGTTTCGATGCGGCTATTGAAAGAGCTTCCAGGCTTTATGGAATGACCGATCCCGTTCAGATAAGCGAAACATTTCCGAGAGTCTTCCCGCTGGCTCTCGGCGTTATCGCCATAGCTCCGGTCCATACGGCCAGAGCCTATGCAACATTCGCCAACCAGGGACGGGCTGTTGAGCCGATAGCGATCCGCTACGTTCTGGACCGCGACGGAAATGTAATTTCCAATCCGGAAAAAGAACTCAGAGAAAAGCAGAAAGAAATGGGAGATGAGAGACAGATTCTCTCGCCTCAGGCTGCCTATATTATGACAAATCTTATGGAAACTACTGTCAAGTCCGGAACTCTCCGATGGAGAAGCCATGAAGTCGGCGGTTATGACGGTATGCCTATGGCCGGTAAAACCGGAACGACCCAGAACTGGGAAGATGCCTGGGCAGCGGGATTCTCCCCCTACTACACGACAGTTATCTGGGCCGGCTTCGACAAGAAGGGCGTATCTCTCGGAACAGAGCTTACAGGATCAACGGCGACCGGTGTCGCCTGGGCTCAGTATATGAAAGCCATCCATCAGGGCCTTCCACTTAAAGATTTTTACAAACCGGAAACCGGAATTGTCGAGGTGGAAGTCGATGCCGACACAGGTCTGCTTCCCAGTGAATACAGTGAAGATACCATTACTGAAGTATTTATCGCCGGAACCGAACCGAAAGTGGTTGAGACTTATCACGAAAACAGAGCATACAGAAATACGTTCTATTCAGATAAAATGCTGACGACGATTTCCTATGAATCCTACGATGCCGGTCTTGACCTCACTATAGACGATCCATTTGCCAATAATGATTATGTACTGGAAGGACTCGATATTGATCTCGATTTCCTCAACGATACAGGTTCGGACACTGAGGAGGATTCTGAGAATTCTCTTCTCGATTAAAGAAGTAAACAGGCCGGTTTTTTTACTGAGACCGGCTCTTTACTTTCCATTACGGACGGACGGTTGTAAAGGAGGTTTTCTTTGCAGTTGGACATAAATAAAATTGTAATAAATAAAAGAGTCAGAAAAAATACGGGAGATTTAAGCCAGCTGGCGGAAAGTATGGAAAAATACGGCCAGATGCATCCCGTAATCGTCAATAAAAAGATGGAACTCATATCGGGGTACCGCCGAATGCAGTGCGCCCGTCAGCTCAACTGGAAAACGGTTTTCGCTATTGTCGTCGATATAAATTCCGAGCCGGAAAAACTGGCCATGGAGCTTGAGGAAAACCTCAGGCGTAAGGATTTTACGGAAGAAGAGAAAATTGAAGCCTTCAAGAAGCTTGCGAAACTGAGCCGACCGAATTTCTTCACCCGCCTGTTCAAGGCCATCGCTCTTTTTTTTAAAGGTTTATTCAAACCGGGCAGATAAAGAAAGAGGCTGCCTTCCGGCAGCCCCTGTTCATATGATTAAATATCCCAGATTTCGTGGTATTTGTGCGACGTATCGCAGAAACGGCAGATAAAAGTCGTTTCGCTGGAACGGTAGAAGTCGGTTGCGATATTTTCATGCTCCGAGGGGTGGGAAATACAATTCTCATTCTTACAGGAGATCTCATCAAAATTGTAGATTCTAGGCGGCATATGAAGCCTGTACTTCTTTTTAACCGATGAGTTCTCTATAATATTAAGCGTACATCCCGGCGCGATTGCCGCCAGCTTTTTCAATTCTTTTTCATCAAACGAAAGGACGTCGGGAAGAGAGATAATTCCCTTGAAATCATCGGGATCGGATGTGTGGAAAACACCGTGGGAACTCCTGCAGTTGAGACTGAGGATTCTTCTGATTCTGTCAATCAGATTCCAGATGTGGTCCAGTTCTTCACCTCTTCCGATATGATCGATTACGATGCCCTCTTCAACCGGTTTGATCCCCACCTTGTAACGGTCCTGAACTTTGCTTTTACGGGTGACGGGTATCTCTTCAATAAACTCTTTTTTGATTTTTGCAAAAGATTTTGCTGTTCCTTCAAAATCATTTCCGATCTTACCGGCAACCATTCCGATTTCAATGATTCGGGTAAAATACCCGTTCATTGACTGTTCGTCCCATCCGTTAAGAGGCGTTCTGTCGAGAAATCCCGGAATAACGGGATAAACCTTATGTCGGGGCAGCGGATGATAGAACTTGGTGCCTTCCGGCAGTTTGGACATGAACTCTTCGCGGAACGTGACGGCGGCTCTCAGGTATTTGGCTTTTTCCTTGACCTCGTCTCCCATTCTCTCGAGCTGGAGCCTTGTGAAGTACCAGATATCGGCTACAGATGACTGTTCGAAATAATCATCGATAGAATCAAAGCGCCGGACCTCGTAGTTATTGTCGATCATTCTCTGCTCATAATGTTCGGGCAGGGAAAGATCTTCAGGAGCGATAAGGTCGACCTTAACCTTCTTGAATACTTTCAGTCCGTCGACTTTTGAATGAACGGTCCTCCCGTGGAAGAGATCTCCTGTCAGGGCAATGTGAATTTCGCTATTATCCCAGCCCTTTTTTTCCAGAAAAGTGTATTCATCGAGAAATTCCTGTGTCGGATGCTCGTGCTTACCGTCCCCACCATTGAGAAAGGCAGGTTTGTCATAACCGATTTTCTTTGCGTATTCGCCGAGAAGCTCATCAAGCATGGAACAAACCCCTTCCTGGGCGGTTCTCATAATGAATACCGAGCGGTTGCTGTAGCCGAAAAGCATTTTGATAGTATCGCCGATACTTTCGCTTTTATTGAAGGATGATGTCTGGGCATCGAAGTTGTTGAGCTTCACATTGTGAAAGGCAGCGGCGTTCCGGAAAGATTCCTTGGTTCTTGTGCTGTTCTCAAAAAACATGAGATAAACACCGAGCTCCGGATCGTCAATCCTGAAATCGGAGGTGTCTCCCCCCTCGCGGATAAGTTGTTTCAGCTCTGCGGTTTTGCGGTACAGGTAGAGCTGCTCATCTACGGACAAATCATCAACCACGGATATAGTTCTCCCGTAGAAGTGGCTTTTTCCCTCTTTTTTCGGCATTGTTCCCTCGTAAATTATTTAATCTGATTAAGCGTTTCCAGAGTTTCCGCAGAAAGCTCTACAATACCTCCGTCAGATGTCTGAACATAAATGCTCGACCCCTGGATAAGGGGAGACATATAGGGTTCAACAGAAACAGCTGAAGTTGCTTTGAGGGTGAGTGTCGCATCAAAAAGACCTAATTTCAAGTCGTTTCCTTCGCTGATCACCGCAAAAAAATTATTTTTTGATTCCCAGAGTAGAGTGTCGGGAAATACCGTAACCGGGCTTTCGTTCGCGATCTCCAGAGTCGTCATATCGATCTCGACAAGCTTGACCGCGCCGGGACCGTTCTCCATACCTGCAACGGCAAACAGTTTTCCTCCCAATAACGTCAGAGTTCTGCCGCGTATGGAGTTGAGTTCCGACTCTTCCGTTACGACATAGTTGTCTATATCAACTTTGATCAGCCGCCCATAGGGAACGCCGTCTCCCGTATTCTCGATTTTAAGCATTATGACTTCGGTTCCCACTCCCGGGTCCCTGGAAGTGAAGACACTCTGAGCCGCTTCCTCTTCGTCTATCTGTTTGTTGGCATCGTCGGCAATGTCCTCGCGCATTTTCACGACTTCATCTTTCTCTTCTTCAAGGGCGGCTTTTTCCTCTTCGAGCTGGGTTTCCTGCTCTTCGATCTGTTCCTTCTGCTCTTCCAGTTCGGCGACCTGTTTCTCCTCTTCGGGAGTCAGAGTTTCCTTTTCCGTGCCGTCATCAGCTGTTTTTATATCTTCAATCGCCTCGTCCACCTGCTGTTTTTCTTCAGCCAGCTGCTCCTGTTCCTGCTCGATGGCTTTTTCTTCCTGAGCAATTTCCTCTTCTCTCAAGTCCACCATATCTTTGCGGGTATCGATGGCATCGTCTTTCTCTTCCCGCATGACTTCGATTACATCTTCCGATGTTATCTCACCCGTATCGATGGCTTTGCCCGTTTCCGTGCTGCGGCGTTCCGACAGAGGAATCACTATGGCCGATTTCCCGGCCCATTCGCTGTAATGAGTGGAAAGTCCGGCTTTTTCAGGGGTCAGATACTTTACGACCCCTTCTTTATAGACTCCCTGGTAATAGGGAAGATTCTGATAATAGGCAGCATTGTAGTATGTGATAAACTCCGCCAGGAGAAAAGCATCGTCGAAATCATAGGAATAGGCGCTCTGTAGATAGGAAGCGATGATATACCGGAGGTTCCGGATATGATCGACTGCTCCGTCGCGTCCAACGAAAAATATATCTCCGTCAAATCCTTCAGGTATTTCGGGTTGTACGGAATGAATTACCGAATATTTGTTGCCGATCGTAAAATTTCCGAAGCTGTCGGGATCGACCTGTACTCCGAGCTGAGTTCCCAGTCCGAGGATTTCCTCAAGGGTATTTATGAATTTATAAGGGCCGACATAATTGTAGAACTCGATTTTCTTATCGCCGTAGGATTGCACTTCGTCTCTGTCAACATCGATCGCAGTCAGAGAAACCGTAAAGATCAGTGTCAGAATTATCAGTAATGCCGGTTTTTTCATCATTCTCTCCTGTTATTCCCACCTACTTGAGGCGCGGGCCTCCGGTAAAGTTGTCAAATATTTCTCCAGCCCTTTTCCGTATTCCATAAGGCGCGTTACTGCTGTATATGGATGAAAGGACGTGCAAACCCGACTGATCGGGTATAATTCCATTGTAATAGACAATTTCCTCAAGTGTATCACATATAGTTAATAATACACCATCGTCATTGAAAAACCGCTCTTTTGCCGAGGCAATGGCCCTTGTCGCAGCACCGTCATAATCAAAACCGATCATTGCCAGAGCCCAGATGGCGGAAACGGCCGCAGAGGCACTATCCTCCTGATAGAGGTGGCTGATTATAAACCTTCTTGTCCGTATATCGCCGATATCCCCCAGTAAGTTCAGCGCTTTGATGCGGACAAGGGAACTGCTGTTGGAAACCAGAGAACCGTCGAAGGAAGCATAGCTGATCCCTTCTTCGGCCATATCGATAAGCAGGAGAGGCGCAAAGGGAAATTTTTCAATAAGCTGATTATCCCTTTGCAGCTTTTCAAATCTATCAATTATTTCCAGCCTTTTATCCAGTTCAGGCGATTGGGACATCATTTCGAAATAGAGATACCCCGGATAGCCTTCATAATATTCCTGAAGTCTTTTGAGGCTGGCTCCCGAGTCAACGGCGCCGTTTCTCAGAGGGCCGCCGCGATAACCCGCCCATCCCTGAGCCGAAGCGGGGGTCTTGTACGAGTAGACGATCCAGTTCTCACCGCCGCTGAAGAGATTCGCCGCGGCTCCCAGCAGCGGTGCCGTCATGGGAGTATCGCTTTCGATTTCTATCAATTCATCATCCATAAGCCGGTAGAGCTTTCTGTCGCGGCCGAAAAGATACAAAGCCCCCTTACTGTCGATTGAAGCGAATCCTTCCGTAGGCGGCCCCTGAAAACGGCTTTCCTCACTACCGTCGGGATTTAAGGCGATTACCATTCCGGAGGAATAGACTATGTGGATTCTATCGGGTGAACTGAGAAGAGAAACGGGATTACCCGATGGCAGTGTATCATTTTCCCAGATAAGATTTCCCCTGATGTCCAGGCAGAAAGCCTTTCTCTCCGAAGTTAATGCCAGGAGATAATCACTTCTGAGCGCCAGTATTTCCGCCCGGGCCGGCAGCGTATAGGACCACCCCCCGTTTCCGGTCGGTTTATATGAAAAAATGGTATTGTTATCTCCGGAAATATAAAGGGAACCGTCCTGGTCCACTACGGGAGATGTATAACTGTATGCGGCGGGTTTCTCCCACAGGACACGGCCTCTTCCGTTTATCTTGATCAGCCTGCCGTCCTCCATGGGAAGGATAACAGCACCCTCGGGAGATGCGGCGGGGGAACGGGACAGGGGACTGTTGAACTGTCTTTTCCAGCGGACAGTTCCCCCGGGTGTTACGGCGATCAGCTTCCGGCTCTCCGTGTAGAGATACACGGTAAAATCCGCGCCGACAAAAAGAACGTCGCTGAGCGGCTCGCCCGCGCGATAGGACCAGATGAGAGTTCCCGAATAGGGTTTGATAGCCTGAAGTGTATTGTCATCAGTCAGGACATATACGGTTCCCGCCGGGTCGGAAGCGGGAATACCCAGCACCGACCCGGTAACGGCAAAACGCCAGTTTAATTCGACCTGGGCGAAAAGGGAATGAAAGGCGAATAATAAGAGAAGTAGTCCTACTGTCCTTTTCTTTTTAATAGAGCAACAGCCTCCATATGAGATGTCTGGGGATAAAAATCGAAGAGTCGATAATCCTCCATCTCATAATTATCGGCAAGAATATCCTTTAAATCCCGCGCCATTGTAGCGGGATCGCAGGAAATGTACAGAATTTTTCCGGCATGGGATCGGGAGAGATATTTTCTCACCGGCCTGGATAAGCCTGTCCGGGGAGGATCGATAATGATCGTATCGGCTCCCGGAGATCCGGTGCTCCTTGAAGCCACCCACTTTTCAAGACTGAGAGGGTGAAAAGTGCAGTTACCCTTCAGATTCCTTTTAATATAAGGTGCCACATGACGGTTCAGTTCCACAGCCTCGATAGCTTCGACCTGATCTTCCAAAAGCGCGCTCATCAATCCGACACCGCTGTACAAATCCAGCAGACGGCCGTCCCTGACATGTTCGCGCAGATAATGCCCGAGAGCCGGAAGAATGGAAAGATTGCTCTGAAAGAAGAGGCTGCTGTTGAAATGAATCTCTCTGTCCAGAACAGTAACGGAAATATCCTTTCTGTCCGTTTCGGGAGAAAACCAGTCATCGGTACCGTAAACGGTGATGCGGTCCTCACCGACAGGATATGTGTGGTTTCTCAGAAAGAGATTAATACCTTCCGCGGCAACGGGACAGCTCTCGACAGGAATTATCCGATGACCCGATCTCTCGCGGAAACCCATAGTTCCCCGGGAATAATGAACCTGCACTCTATTTCTGTATCCTTTCTCTTTTGAAGGGGTTACAGATATTTTTTCCAGTTCCAGTCCGGCATTTCTGCTCAGGTGTTCAGAAGCAAAAGATTTTTTGGCTTTAAGCTGCGCTTCATAGGTCATATGCTGCATATTGCAGCCCCCGCAGATTCCGTAGTGGGGACAGAAAGGCTCCACCCGTTCAGCCGAGGGCTCAATGACACGGATAAGGTCCGCTTCGCTGAAACTCTTTTTTTCTTCGGTGATCCGGATTTCAACTTTTTCTCCGGGGAGCACATAAGGCACGAAAACGACTTTGCCTTCCACCCGGGAAAGCCCTTTCCCTCCGGGAATAAGCTTTTCTATCTCGACAGTCTTATTGTTTTGCATTGTATCCATTTTACAGGAATTGGATAAAGTATCACAGTAAAAATGTAATTTTAGTTTGCGGCAAGGATATTTTCATATCTATATACTTTGTTGCTTAAAATGAATTATAGAACTATAATCTATATATAAATATATATACATACTTCTGTTTTTGATATATATTGGCATCTATATATTAAAAAAGATAACAGGGAAGGTTATGCATAAACTAAATAAGAACGTTACTATGAGCTCGGCCAGTATTCCAACTATCCGGCGCTTACCTTCTTATCTTTATCTGGTCAGGAAAGCCAAAGAAGAAGGCATTGAAATCATTTCCGGTACAGTCATTGCCAATGAACTCGATCTCGAGCCGATTCAGGTTCGCAAGGATCTGGCTTCTACGGGTATCATCGGAAAGCCGAGAGTCGGCTATAAGGTAACAGATCTGATCGATGCCATTGAAAAATTCCTGAACTGGGATAAGAAGCACAACGCCATCCTCGTCGGAGCAGGTAACCTCGGATCCGCTCTGCTCGGTTACAAGGAATTCACTAAAAACGGTTTGAACTTTCTGGCCGCTTTTGATGTCGATGAGAAAAAAATCGGTACTTCCATCAACGGAACCAAAGTACACAACATAAGCGAGCTCGAAGCATTTGTAAGAAATGAAGATGTCCAGATCGCCGTACTGACTGTCAGATCGGGAATTGCCCAGGATGTGGCTGACCTGATCAGCGAAGCCGGAATTCAGACTATCTGGAACTTCACTAAAGTAAAACTAAAAGTTCCGAAAGATGTTTTACTTCTTAAAGAGGATCTGTCGTCCAGCTACGCAGTCCTTTCCGTTTACAGCTGACAAGCCGGTTTTAACCGGCTTTTTTTATTTTTCGAAAAGTCTGTCAGCGATCTCCACATACAGGGGAACATAAGATCGACTGAACAGAACCAGGATAATCTCCCTCAGTCCCCGATCGCCTGTTTTCAGAAAATCTCTGATAGTAATCAGAGCTGTTTCCTCTGCCTGATTCATGGGATATCCATAAACTCCCGCACTTATGGCCGGAAACGCCAGGGACTCGACTCCGTTCTTCTCCGCCAGCTCGAGGCTGGAGCGATAGGCCGATGCCAACAATGCCTCCTCTCCCGAATGTCCGCCTCTGTAAACCGGACCTACCGTATGTATGATATGATCAGCGGCTAGGTTATAAGCACCGGTTATCCTTGCCTCTCCTGTCGGGCATCCGCCTATTTTACGGCATTCTCCGAGAAGTTGAGGACCGGCTTTTCTGTGAATGGCTCCGTCGACACCACCTCCGCCCAATAGGCTGTTGTTCGCGGCGTTTACAATGGCATCGACCCTGATCTCTGTAATATCTCCCGTTACGATTTTTATCAGACAGCTTCCTGATTTCCATTCCATATCACCCTCCGGGTCTTTTTGAAAAAAATTCAAACGATTCTTTTGTTTAAAAACACAATTGGTATAATCCTATATATAAGAATATAATCCATCGGGAGGTTCTGCCGTGAAAGATTTCTTTTCCCCCAACCCCGTCGTGCTGGCCCATAGAGGCGATAGTGTGCGATATCCTGAAAATACCATGCCGGCTTTTGAAAGCGCCGTGGCCATGGGTGTCGATGTTATAGAGACCGATGTCCATCTGACAAAAGACGGAGAGGTCGTCATATGGCATGATGACTCTCTTGAGAGAATGAGCGGGGATCCGCGGAAAATCACAGACATGAACTGGAATGAAGTGCAGGAGATAAATGCGGCATATCAGTTTACTCCCGACAAGGGAAAGACCTTCCCTTACAGAGAGTCCCCGATTCCACCTGTGTTGCTGAAAGATCTTTTATCCCGGTTTCCGGAAATGAGATTCAATGTGGATTTAAAAGATAAAAAGAAGGAGCTGGCTGAACAGCACGGAAAGATTCTGGTGGAAACAGAGGCTTTATCCAGAGTGGTTACAGCATCATTCCACGGGAATGTTCTCGCTCATTTTCGCAAACGCTTTCCCCGGGCCCTTACATCCTGCACGTCCTTAGAAGTTATTAAATTCCTGGTCCTGTACCATACACGCCTCCTTTATTTCCCCCTGCCCTGTAAAATGAAAGTTCTGCAGGTTCCGGAGATCAGTGGAAAAATAACAGTTCTGACCCATGGCTTTATATCTGCTCTCCATAAAAGAGGGCTGAAGGTTCAAGTGTGGACAGTCAATGAACAGGATGAAATGCGCCGTTTTCTGAAGATGGGTGTTGACGGTATTTTTACAGACAGGCCGGCACTCCTTCTGGAAACTTTAAAAAAAGGAGAGTAATATCAGAATCTCCCCTTTACAAATCCACATAAATTTGTAAATATCCATTATGGAAAATAACAGATTGAAAAACATTGGACACTTCAATTTTGTAAACAAACCCTTAAGGGGTTATCTGCGTCTGTCCCTTTCCCGGAGACAGCGGTTTTCCGTCATTATGAAAAGACCCGCCTCCGTGCGGATTTTTTTTTACCCGAGTCATTTGCGCCCGACAGAGTGTTCTGCCGGGCTTTTTTTTTATTCCCAGTAAAATCAGACAGATTCCAGATATCTGCTGAAAGATAGAAATAGGGCTTTATGTACAAAAATCAATTTAAACACAGGAAAAAAGGAGTGAAAAAGTGTTAACAATTTCTGAAAAGTACAGTTACGACGATGTTCTACTGGAACCGGCATATTCCGATGTACTGCCGGGCGATGCCGATATCCGGACAAGACTGGCTGGTGATATTTATCTGAATATCCCGATTATTTCCGCAGCCATGGATACCGTAACTGAAAAGGAGATGGCTGTTGCACTGGCACTTCAGGGAGGAGCGGGAGTGATTCACAGAAATCTCTCCCCTCAGGATCAGGCGGCACAGGTCGGCGCGGTAAAGCGCTTTCTGAACTGGGTAATAGAGAACCCCATAACTGTTGAAAAAGGTCAGACCGTAGCCGATGTTCAGGTAATTATGGACCGATACGGCATTTCCGGGCTACCCGTTGTGTACAATGGCCTCCTTTGCGGGATTATTACAGGCCGTGACCTGAGGTTCTGCAGCGACCTCTCTCTCAAAGTAGAACAGTTGATGACAAAAAATCCTGTCGTTGAAAAAGGAAATGTCAATCCGGCATCAGCCCGGGAAAAATTCAATTCCCACAGAATCGAAAAACTACCGGTTGTAGACAATGAAGGTCATCTTACGGGACTGATTACCGTGAAGGATATAGAAAAACATGAGAATTTCCCCCTGGCCGCAATGGACAGCCACGGAAATCTGATTGTCGGAGCAGCCGTGTCACCTATGGATTACGATAAAAGGCTGCCTCTTCTTATGGAAAACAAGTGCGATTTTGTTGTCCTCGACACAGCGCACGGTCTCAGCAAGGCCGTACTGAAAGCAGTTGAAGGAATCAAAACAAAATACGGCATGACCGTAATCGGCGGAAATGTCGTCAATGCTTCGGGAACCAAAGCCCTGATCGAAGCGGGCAGCGATGCTGTTAAAATCGGTGTCGGTCCCGGCTCTATCTGCACGACGCGGATTGTAGCCGGCGTGGGAGCTCCTCAGTTTTCAGCCGTTTACGAGTCTGCCGAGGAAGCGGAAAAGCACAATATCCCCGTTATCGCCGACGGTGGAATAAAATTCTCCGGTGATATAACGAAGGCAATCGGAGCAGGAGCATCGACTGTTATGATCGGAAACCTCCTCGCCGGCCTGAAAGAATCTCCCGGAAAAGAAGTTCTTTACGAAGGCCGCATTTTCAAACAGTATCGGGGTATGGGCTCTGTAGGAGCCATAAAAGACGGCAGCGGCGACCGCTATCAGATGAAAGAAAACGATCAGCCCGTTCCCGAAGGGGTCGAAGGAAGAGTGCCCTACAAAGGAGAACTGGGCCCCTACCTTCAGCAGCTGACTACGGGACTGAAAAAAGGCATGGGATACTGCGGTTGCAAAGATATTGAGACATTGAGAAAATATAAGAAATTCATCAGAATTACCGGTGCCGGACTGCGGGAAAGCCACGCTCACGATGTGTCGATTTCCCAGGATGCGCCAAACTATTCAATTTGAAAGCAGAATAAAAGGATTGGAAAGAAATGGATAAGATACTGATTTTGGATTTCGGCGGCCAGACAAGCCAGCTGATCGGCAGAAGAATTAGAGACGCGGGTGTTTATGCCGAAATAATCCATGGAGATACGGAATTAACAGATCAGATACTGACATCGGATGTGAAGGGCCTCATACTATCGGGTTCTCCTTACTCTGTCTATGAAGAAGGTTCGCCCCGTCCCGATAAAAAAGTGTACTCGCTGGATATTCCCGTACTGGGCATATGCTACGGGCTGCAGGTCACGACCTGGGAAAACGGGGGAAAAGTAGCTCCTCTCCATACGAAAGAATACGGAAGGAGCGCTATCCGATACCGCAAAACCGATTGCCCCCTTCTCAAGGATATTCCCGATAACTTTGTCTCATGGATGAGTCATGGCGACAGTCTGGACGAGCTGGCTCCCGGTTTTGACCTTGTGGCCGAAAGCGAGCACGATCTGCCGGCAATTGTAGAGAATAGAGAGAAAGGTTTCTGGGGGCTCCAGTTTCACCCTGAAGTGACTCATTGCGAATACGGTTCCAGAATTCTGGAAAATTTCGCTGTCCATATCTGCGGCGCATCCAAAGGCTGGTCCATGGACAAGTACGTGGAGGACGCGGCTGAGCGGTTGAAGAAACAGGTCGGAAATGAAAAAGTGCTTCTGCTTATTTCCGGAGGAGTCGATTCCACAGTTGCCGGCGGGCTTCTGCTCAAGTCTCTCGATCCGAAAAACATCTATCTCATGTATATAGATACGGGAATGATGAGAAAGAACGAGACAGAAAAGGTATCTGAAAACCTGAAGAAGCTCGGTGCGGAAAATCTCTTAATCATCGATGCCCGGGACCGGTTTCTGGGACCTCTGGAAGGCATCAGCGATCCGGAAACCAAAAGGAAGAGCATCGGAGACACTTTCATTCGCGTTCAGGAAGAAGAAATTGCCAAGCATATCAGCGGCGATTACTTTCTGGCTCAGGGAACACTCTATACAGATCTTATTGAATCGGGCAAAGGTGTGGGAAATAAAGCCGGTGTCATCAAATCCCATCACAATGTGGGAACGCCGCTCGTCGAAGGGAAACGGAAAGAGGGAAAGATCGTCGAGCCGCTTGATATGCTCTATAAGGACGAAGTCAGACGGCTGGGCCTTCTGTTGGGGATCGAAGAAAAGATAGTCTATCGCCACCCCTTCCCGGGACCGGGACTGGGCATCAGAATTATCGGAGATGTCACTGAGGAGAAATGCGATATACTCAGAGAGGCCGATTCCATTTACATTGAAGAGCTGCACAAGCGGGGCCTTTACAGCCGGATTTGGCAGGCATTTGCCGTTCTGCTGCCGGTTCGTTCTGTGGGCGTAACTGGCGATGCGAGAGAATACGGATACGTGCTGGCTCTGAGAGCTGTCGTTTCCCACGACGGAATGACGGCCGATGTTTTCGATTTCCCCACAAAGGATCTTCTGGAAATATCGTCTCTCATCACCAATAAAGTAAAAGAGATAGGACGGGTCGTGTACGATATTTCTTCTAAGCCGCCCTCCACAATTGAGTGGGAATAGTGTTCAACTTCTGATTCGGAAGGGGTCCTGTAAGGGGGCTCCTTTTTTTTCTTTGCTTTTGGCAAAATGCTGTATAATTTAAAACTATGAAAGGAAAATATCTAATTACCATTATCATTTCAGCAGTATTTCTGGTTATAATCGGCGGATACTTCTCGCTCATCCTTTTCGGTCTTATCGAATCAGGACTGGGTGGTTTGTGGACTTTCATAGTCCTCCTTGTTGCAGCGGGGTTTCTGGGACTGATGATATACACCATGATAGAACGGCTGAAAGAGCAGAAAGAGGAGAATCCTGATGACTATCGTAAATACTGATTACATTACCGGCAAAGAACTGGAAACCCTGGGGCTTGTGAAAGGATCCATAGTACAGTCCAAAAATATCGGCCGGGATCTGATGAGCAGCTTCAAAACAATCGTAGGCGGAGAAATAAAATCCTACAGCGATATGCTGAATGAGGCCAGAGCCATTGCCACCAAAAGAATGGTCGAGGAAGCGGAAGCCATGGGAGCTGATGCGGTCGTCAACGCCCGGTACTCCTCGAGTGCCGTTATGCAGGGCGCCGCTGAGGTTATCGTTTACGGTACGGCCGTCAAATTCAAATAAACCAGTTCGGCGAACCGGGGATAGAGTTCCAATCGGGAAACCGATCCCCGGTCCATCCTGAAATTCCAGAACTTATCCGGTTCAATTCCCAGATAATTGAGCAGGAGGAGCACGAGGGGTCCCCTGTGGGAGACTATCATTATCTCATTTTTGTTTTTATCAGCTATAAGGGGATTGATGAAATTCACAGCTCTCAGAACTCTCGACTCAAGTTCGCTGAGACTCTCACCCCCCGGCGGTGAATTTTCAAAAGGATCTGAAATCCAGTTCCGCAGTATTTCGTTCTCTTCTGTCGAAGCTATCTGATCGTAACTTTTTCCTTCCCAGTTACCGAAGTCACTCTCTTCCAGACCCGGAACGATTCTGTATGGACAGTTCAGGACCTCACTGAGAATATGAGAGGACTGAAGAGCTCTTTTCATAGGAGAAGTCAGGATAATCCCGGATTTAAAAGATTCAGAACCGAAGGATTCAGCCATTTCAGCTATTTGCTGTACACCTTTTTCATCCAACGGTACATCGCTGCCCCGTCCGATATAGGTACCCCTGCCTTCGCACTCCCCATGGCGTATAAGATACAAAGATATCATAGGGGCAGCATGACCAGCAGAGTCAGCAGCTCTGTCCCTTCGGTCATGGCCCCGTAGGTATCGCCGGTCAGACCACCCAGTTTTCCCGTCAGAAATGCGGAAAAAACCAGGGTGAGAACTGTTGCGGAAGCCAGAGCCGCCGCACCGGCAATCCCGCCTATGGGGAGCACGATGAGAAGAGTCAGGATGAGTGCTACAATCAGTTCTTTCAGATATATATGCTTTTTGAAAAAAACCCCCAGACCGTCTTCTCTTGCCGAATCAAAATAAAAAATTGAAAAAACCGAAACCCATCGCCCCACGACGGGAGCAATAATCAAAGCCCGGTATTTATTGTCATCGTAAAACCCGAACAGTTCATTGAGAGTTGCTGTTTTGAGGAGAATAAAGGAAATGAGCGTCAGGACGCCGAAAGCTCCTATGCGGCTGTCTTTCATGATTTCCAGACGCCGCTCCTTTGTCGTTCCTCCCCAGACTCCGTCAGCCGTGTCGGCCAGACCGTCGAGATGAAGTCCCCCAGTGATAAAAATCCACCAGACCGTGACCAGAACAGCGCTGAGGAGTGGGGAAAACAGAAGCCCGGCCAGGAAAAATATACCGAAATTTGTCAGACCGATTATTAACCCGACCAGAGGGAAAAAGGAGATGGATCTGGCCACCTCCGCCATATCTTCACCCTCTTTCCAGGGAATGGGTATGACCGTCATGAATCTCAGCGCATAGATAATCTTTTTCATAACTCCGTTACATCGGTTACACCGGCCTGATCAAAAGTCCGGATCTCTTTTAAAGCCCGAACAGCCGCTTCACAGAGAGATATACCCAGTGCGGCTCCTGTGCCCTCACCCAGACGCAATCCCAGATCGAGCAGCGGTTTCTGCTTCATGAATCCGGCAGCATGGCCATACCCTCTTTCTGCGGAATGGTGAGAGAGGATGAGATAGGGGGAGATCTCCGGGCTCAGCTGATCCGCCAGAAGTGCCGCGGCAGTAGAAATAAAACCGTCTACGACGACAGGGATTCCTTTCGATGCGGCGGCTAACATTGCTCCCGCCATCCCCCCTATTTCAAACCCGCCGATTTTCGCCAGAACATCGATGGGATCTGTTTTATCGGGCTTGTTGACATCCAGAGCTTTTCTGATAACCTCGATCTTGCGTTTGATCGTCTCATCATCGATTCCTGCCCCGGGACCTGTCACTTCCTCCGGATCCGCCCCTGTATATAGCGCGTATATAGCGGAAGCCGGCGTGGTATTTCCGATTCCCATCTCTCCGACTCCAATAATATCCAGTCCTATACCAATCTCTTCGAGAACAGATTCTATACCGCCCTCCAGAGCTTTGACGGCCTCAAGTCTTGTCATGGCCGGTCCCCTGCTGATATTGGAAGCGCCCTTGCCGACCCGCTTATCCTTTACTGAATCTGGACGGTCGTAAGGTGTGGCAACCCCCATATCTATCAGAACCAGCCGTGCCCCGCTGTGGTTGGCAAGGGCATTGACCGCACCGCCACCCGATACAAAATTGAGAACCTGCTGGGCTGTTATTTCCATCGGAGCGCTGGCAATGTCTTCCTCAAATACGACGTGATGATCTCCGGCGAATGTGAATATTGCTTTGTTTTTAATTTCCGGCAAAGCCTGCCGCTGTATACCGGCAATGATTATAGACAGATCTTCCAGTCTGCCCAGACTTCCGGGAGGTTTTGTCAGTTTATACTGACGCTCTCTGGCTTTATCCATAGCCTTTTCGTCGAGAGGTTTAATGTCAGCCAGCGTTTTTTTGAGTAAATCCACAGGATCTCCTTTAATTTTGGTTGCTTTTCTCATTCCGTCTTCAACCGGAAGTACCTATTTCAATTGGAGCGGCAAACCCGCATTCATCATAAAGACTTTATCTGCAGCCGAGGCCAGTTTCTGATGAGCCATTCCGGCAATATCCTGAAACATCCTGGCCCACTGATGCTCAGAGACCAGTCCGTTTTCCACCTGGTTGGAAATAATTATCAGTTCATTTTCACATTGACTGAAGATATCGATAATTCTCTGAAGCTCCTGAAATACCACGTCCTGAGCTTCGCTTGCAGAACAGTTCTCTCCTCTGTCAAAAATCAGGTTTGTCATGAGAAGAGTGAGACAATCCAGAAGAACGACATTGCTCCCTCCGGCCAGCGGCTCAAGGGCTGCACTCACCTTTACCGGTTCCTCGATAGTCTCCCAGTGTGCCGGTCTATGGGCTCTGTGTCTGGCAATTCTTTCGACCATTTCACTGTCGAAGGGTCTGGCCGTAGCGATATAATACACAGGGACATTGTGCGTCTCTGAATACACCGCTGCTCTGTTTTCCGCAAATGATGTTTTTCCTGTTTTCGTTCCGCCAAGAACCAATACTATTCCCATATGCTCCGAGCCTCTCTCATGGCTTCAAGAAGCCTGTTGTTATTACGAGCGTTGTGAACTCCGATGCGGATGTGATCGGGAAGTCCGAAAGACGTACAGTCTCTGATCTGCATCAGCTGCGGCTCCAGCTTTTTCTGAAGCAGAGCGGCGTACCCTTCCATTCCTTCGGGAACGTATTCACGAGATCCGAGTTTTGCCATAAAGAAATTCGATTCCGTATGGTAAACTTTGAGTCCCATTTCAACCAGTTCATTTCTGAAGCGATCTGTTTCATTTCTAACTTTTTTCCAGGTGGACTTGTAATAGTCCCTTTCTTTGAGACAGGCGATTCCAGCTCTCTGGGCCGGTGCGCTGATACTCCATTCCGGCTGATAACGGGCGATTTCTCCGATCAGTTTCGGATCGCCGTGAATGTAGCCGAGCCTCAGACCGGGGATGCCATAATCCTTGGTCATGGAATTGAGTCTGAGGATATTGGTCGATGTGTCTCTGAAACGGATACTGTCCCTTGTGAACGCCACATAAGCCTCATCGATTATCACGATCGTACCGGATTCGACGGCAGCTGATTCGATTTTCTTCAGATCCTCATTAACGACATAAGTTCCGGTGGGATTATTGGGATTGCAGATCCAGAAAATTCCGGGGCGGTTCTCTTTGATTTTTGTTATGATGCGTTCAACCGGAGGACGGAAATCATCATCGGCCAGACTTGTAATCTCTTCGACAGAGCTCTTCCTGAGCTCTGAAATCTTCCTGTACTGACTGTAGGCAGGTCCCGAAATCAGGACATTTGATTTTTCATCGAGGAAAGCCTGACCGATAAGGTGGATCCCCTGCGATGTTCCATTAACGGCCAGAATCTCATCAGGTGTGCACCCTTCATAGTCGGCAATACTCTCACGCAGTTCTCTTGCCACGGAATCGGGATAACGGGTCAGATTGCAGCTTTTGACAGCTGAGAGGACTTTTTTATGAACCGGGAAGGGATTAATACTGACACTGAAGTCGGTTATCTCATCGGGGCTGATCCCCTTTTCCCGCAGTTTTGCGTAATCAAGACCGCCATGAGTTCCGTTTTTAGTTTTTTTCATACCAGGACCTCCAGTAAAGCCAGAAGAAATATCATATACATTCCGGCAGCTGTCACTATAATTCTAGTCGCTCTGCCAATGAATTGAAAATCAGCTTTCTCTTCACCGCCGACAAGTGTGTATTCCTCTCTTTTTTCAAGAGAAATTCCCAGAGAACCCGCCATAGCCGACATGGTCCATCCGGCGTTGGGGCTGCTTGTCTCACCGTGGGATTGTCTCATTGTCTTCCAGGCGTTTTTTCCCTTCTCTCCGTTTACGGCCGCTGCCGCTACAATCAGAAGCCCTGCCAGACGGGCCGGGATCCAGTTGAGTATATCATCGAACCGGGCAGCGAACTTTCCACCGGACTCATACTCCGCAGTTCGGTATCCGATCAGGGAATCGCAAGTATTGACAAATCTGTATGCCCAGGCTCCGGGAATGCCGGCAAATGCGAAATAAAAAAGAGGAGAAACAAAACTGTCTGTCAGATTTTCCGAAACCGATTCGATGACAGCACCGCAGACCTCCTCTTCCGATAAATTTTCGGTATCGCGGCTGACGAGATGATAGGAGGTCAGGCGGCGGGCGTCTTCGAGATCCCCCTCTTCCAGAGCCTTTTTTATCTGTCCGGCGGCTTTAACAAGGGCTTTGAGGGCAAAAACAGGCTTCAGCAGCAGGATGGAAACCAATACACCCGCCATCCCTTTAATAAAGGTATGTAAAAAGTAAGGGCCACACCAGAAAATGAAGCCGCCGCTCAAAACAAGAAAAACTCCCCATAAAAGAAGCGTCCTTTTCTCCCTGCCCGGCCTTCTGCTCCAGAGAAATTTTATATAATGTCCCATGTAGAGGACGGGGTGGAACCTGTCGGGATATTCTCCGAAAACAAGATCGAGAACAAAAGCCGAAAAGACAATGAGCTGCGCTGTATGAGATGCTGTCATAAACCGATAATCCTGTCGATAAGATCCATCTGGCAATTCTCTTCAATGATACCTGCCAGCCTGTCCAGATGTTCTTCCTGAACCTCATTCAACGACCGGGGAATCCCTGAAACAGTCCATCCGATAGACTCGAGCCAACGCCTCCGGAATCCCGGTTCATTGAAAACACCGTGAAAGTATGTTCCCCAGATTCTACCGTCCAGGGAAACCGCGCCGTCCTCTTCTCCGGTGTTCTTGATAAATAGCGGAAAAGCACCTTCTTTCAAAACCGATTCTCCCATATGAATTTCATACCCTGTTACCGGTTCATTGAAATTTTGGAGAAAACCTCTATCCGTAGCGGGATGCCCCTGTACTCTGACAGTCTTTTTTTCCCTGTTAAAATGAGTTTTGACGGGAAGCAGTTTCATTCCTTCCGTATCCCCCGGATCCCCTTCGAGTCCGAAGGGATCCGAAATGGACAGACCGAGCATCTGAAATCCTCCGCAGATACCGGTCACCGGAGTACCGGTCTCTGCCAGATCGATAATTTTACGCTCCATCCCCGTCTCCCTCATCCATTTCAAATCAGCGGCCGTTGTTTTACTGCCGGGAATAATAATGGCCGAAGGAAAACCGATTTCTCCCGGATGGTCCACAAGGCGAATGCCGACCCCCTTTTCCAGAAGAAGGGCATCAAAATCATCGTAATTTGACATGCGGGGAAGCTGTATGACAACGATATCCACCGGACCTCCGCCGAATCGCCGGTTCTTTTCCACAAAAACCGAATCTTCCTGTGCGAGACCGGGATCAGCCATCCAGGGAATGACGCCGACAGTTTTTCTTCCGCCGGTCAAATCCTCAAGCATTTTTAATCCCGGTTCAAGAAGAGAAACATCTCCCCGGAATTTGTTAATAAGAAATCCCTTTATTAAAGCCTTCTCATCGGCATCCAATAGTTCAACCGTGCCATAGAGGGAAGCGAAGACCCCGCCGCGGTCAATATCGGCGGCAAGCAGAACCGGGGCATTCAAATACTGCGCCACGGCCATATTGACGATTTCCGAATCTTTAAGATTAATTTCGGCAGGACTGCCGGCCCCTTCGCAAATGACGAGATCGTATCGGGATGTCAGGCTGTCAAGAGATTCCCGGACGTGGTTCCATAGCCTTTCTTTCGTTTTATAATAATCGGAGGCTTCCAGATCCTTCCAGGGTTTCCCCATGACTACGATCTGCGATTTCATAAAGCCGTGTGGCTTGATCAGAACAGGATTCATTTCAACAGAGGTCTCCAGCCTGGAGGCAGCGGCCTGAAGAGCCTGCGCCCGGCCGATTTCCAGCCCGTCGGGTGTGACAAATGAATTAAGTGCCATATTCTGGGCTTTGAACGGGGCGACGGAAAGCCCTCTGTTGTTGTAAATGCGGCACAGGGCAGCGACGATCAGGCTTTTTCCCACATCGGAGCCTGTGCCCTGAATCATCAGGGTTTTAGCTTTTCGATTTTTCACTACTCCCTCCACGAAGAGCAACAAAGACAGATTTAAGCAGCAGGTCTCCTGGCTTGCGGGACTTTGCCGAAGGCCTTCCCGGAACTGAATCCAGTGGCATCTTCTCCGGCACACACCCGTTTACAGTGGCGGGACCGCTCCGGAATTAAACCGGATTCCCTTTTAAGATCATCATTCTGATCACTGCTGGCTTACAATAGCATAGAAAAAGAAGGTCGAAAAGAGTTTTTTACCGAAGCCTCCTGTATTATACTGTCAGGTAAAGATCAGACATGAAGGACGGTACGTGACTATGAAGAAAATTATATCCACAGATGAGGCGCCCGCTGCAATCGGCCCCTATTCGCAGGCTGTTGAAGCAAATGGAACCATTTATATATCCGGCCAGATTCCGCTCGACCCGACAACAGGGAAAATGGTCGATGGAGGTATTGCCGAACAGACCGACCGTGTTCTAAAAAACATTCAGGCGATTCTGGAAGCTTCGGGCTTAAGTCTTGCTAATGTGGTTAAGTCCACAGTGCTTCTCAAGGACATCGGTGATTTCAAAGCGATGAATGAGGTATACGGTCGTTATTATAAAGAAAATCCCCCGGCCAGAGCGGCGTTTCAGGTAGGAGCCCTTCCTCTTGATGCATTGGTTGAAATCGAAACCATAGCTGTCAGGTAATTTTCTTGAGCTTGCTGATTAATCGGTAGGGAGTATCCTCGGCTTCTTCCTCACACATTCGATAGTAATCGTCTATATGGAGTTCCCGTTTCTTTCCTCCGAGTTTCCGTACCGATTTTATCAGTTTCTTCATTGATGCTCTGTCTTCTCTCGAAAGGCTTGAAAACTGAAGCCCGTATAAATACATATCACCGTTTTTTCTTTTCCACACGACATGACAGCCTACGGAATGAGAAACCTGATTCACGATAAAATGCAGACGGCACCTGGTGCCCGTATCAAGAACCATATTGGTTCCGACTGCGCAACCGCTTTTCGAGATATCGGAAAGCTTCACGGGCTGAGAATGTCCCCCCCATTCCAGGGCCAGATCAAAGGACATGATAAAACGCCGGCTCGATCGTCTTTCATCTCCTTCCCCTCCATCGTTATCGAAAGATGCGGCTTCCCTGAGCCTCTCAATAAGATGGTCGAGCCCCTCCTTCTGTACATCATCAACTTTTAAGAACATCAGCCCGTATCCGTAGTATTTCTCGGTTTCCCTGGCTATGCGCATAACTCTGGCATGGAGAGATATATGAAAACTGCCGCAGACGATAAGTACGGGAACTTCGACCCCGACATCAATCAGAAAATCGGCAAAGAGATAACAGCCTCCCCGGGAAATATCGGAAATGATAACATTACGGTCCATTCCCAGAAATTTCAAATATATATCGATCTCATAGCGCTGATCCTGCTCCCACCATCGCAGACGGGGATGAAAATAAGGCGCGATAAGATGACGGCGGAAAAAAAGAAGCGCTACGAAAAACAGGGCCCCGTTCATGGCCAGAACAAGGAGGGCCGAAGCGAAGGGATTAAAAAAAAGAGCCGCTATATTATATAGAATCATTATGAGGGCTGAAGAAATGAGAACCCACCAGCCCCACTTTTTCACCATCCAGATGGACAGGGCACAAACCGGATACAGAACCAGGATTATGATGTCATATAAAGGGAGTCGGCTGAGAATACTGCCGTAACCGACCAGAGGAACCATGCTTAATGCGGCATTAAAAACGAGAATCGCAACAGGTGAAATGAGAAACAGAACTGAAATAAGAACAATACTGAGTGGCTTTCTCATAATGACAACCCCTTTTCAGTTTGATTTTAACATAATGAAATCCAATTATCAAATATGATATGGGAATGACTTGAAAATCGATAAGCAGGTTTTACAATTTAAATATGGGATACAGATTTTATTCCTTTTTAATCTTTATCATGCTTCTGCCGTTGTCCGGTTGTTCAGTCATGATGCTCGATCCTCTTCCGGCGGATACAAGCCCGTCGGAAATACTGCTTGTCATAGAACAATCCCGATTCGCCGAACTTGAAGATTCGCTTAACCAGTATGCCCGGGATATCAGTGCCGAAGGCGGTTCTGTTGAAATTCGGACATTTCCCTCCAGCGGCGATCCCGCTTCATTGCGCGCTATGATATCAGACCGGGGAGATTCGATCAGCGGTTCTTTTTTTGTCGGGGATCTGCCGGCGGTGTGGTATGAACAGAACGCTTTCGGAAAACTGGAAGAGTTTCCCGTGGATCTTTACTATATGGATCTCGATGCGGTCTGGACTGACAGCGATGATGATGGTAAATATGACGATCACAGCCCTCTGGAAATAACCCACTATGTCTCAAGGATAACAGGCGATAACCGGGAACTCATTTCCTATTTCTCCAAACTGCACAATTACCGCACAGGTAATTACTCCTATCTGGGCGGCGCTTTCATTTTCAAAGATGAAGACTGGTTCGACACTTACCGCGGTTCCTCTTTCGGCCTGGATCGTATGTACGAGTCGGTACGAATCAGAGAGAAGGCTGCGGAAACACTCAAGGACGATTATCTTTATAACGTCGCCTATGAGGGGGCTGATTATGTCTACCAGTGGATACATGCGACACCCACGTCCCTTTATATCAGCGACGGCTCATCCTACAGCACTTTCCGTTACAGTGAGATTGAGCAGTACAATACAAAAGGGCGTTTTATTAATATGTTCAATTGCAAAGGTGCCCGATTTACCCAGGCCAATCTGGCTATGGCTTATCTTAACGGAACCGATACAGGCCTGGCCGTTACGGGATCTACGAAAGTCGGGGGCAATTACTATCCTCTGGAATTCCATCGGACGCTCACAGCCGGCAGCAGCTGGGGAAATGCCTATAAATCATGGTATAATTATTTCGGCAGGAGCGATGACGAATGGTTCCTCGGGATGATAATTCTTGGCGATCCGACTCTCCGGATAATCGACGCTGAAGTCGACCGTACAATCACGCGCAACTCCTTCAGCCAGCTCGTACCACCTGACGATGAAACGAAATCAAGACTGGGAGAGGTCCTTATCCTTTTTGATGATATTAATCTCGAATAATCTCTTTTTATTTAAATGATTGGACTCAAAACAATAAAGAGTCATTCTACCGGTCCGTTTATATATATAATCTCTGATAACCGTTCTGACGCTTTCCATAGCCAGTGGACCGCTGACTGATAAAATCAGTCCCGCGGCATTTCCCCGGCGCAGAGCTTTATAGAGAATCCGGCTTTTTCTGTACAATTTGTATGTACGGTAACTCTCTCTGAAACGGGGAAAACGCGTTGAAAACCATTCTCCCGCCAGTTCATCTCCAATATTCTTTGCCGTTATGAGAAAATCGAGGGAAATATTGTCGAGTAGAAAAGTGCCGAAAAGAATCCTGCTGTAAGCCAGGAGAGATATCATGTAAAAAGAATCAAACAGATCGACAAGTCTCAATCGGTGATAGAAGTTTTTGCTTCTGCTGTAGGGTCCGGCGATGGCTAGAAACATATGATAAAGCTGCTGCCTGTCGGATACACCTTTCGGGGCGGCCGGATTGTACTGACCGGCGGTACGGACCGGTATCTGCAGAAGCCGTTTCATGAAGTTTCTTTTTTTATTGAACCGGTATTCAACACCGTTAAAATCAAGATCTTTTTCAGGACTGATTCCGTATTTTTCGAGATATTGCTGATAAATCAGATAAGCCTCTTCAAATAGGGCTGAACGGTATATGCTGTTTTCCGGATCAATTAGTTTTTCGATTTCCGCTGCCTCTGTGCGGATTCTATCACGGGAGAATGACTCGAGTTTCTTTTCGAGAATCGCATTCCTTCCGCCGTAGAGAACCATAATGTAATAGAAGCTTTTCGTGAGTATGAGGGAATAATAATGGCGCCAGATTAATTCTGTAAAAAAGAGGGAAAAAAGTGAAGCGCCCATACTGATAAAAATGGAAGGGAGACCTATGAGGGGAATAAAAAGCAGCCTGATGATCTTTCCCGTAACGCGCCCCTTTCTGAAGACCCTGAGAAAAGGGATTTTTCTGTATATGAGCCCGTAGTATTCCCCTATTCTGTTAACCCGTAGAAACCAGGATATTCGGGTTCTGGATAATCTTTCGACTCGTCTGTTCCCTTTCCACAATTCCTCCAGATCATTCATAAGAAGAAAAGAGCATTTTATGAGATCCGATAAAGAGAAGGAAAATTTCAGCTTATCGTTTTTTTCCCTGCTGTAAGCTGTCTGCGCAATAAGAAGAATGGTCCTGAAATCGTCCCGTATATGATTGGAACTGACAAATGGTGTTTGAATCTTTTTTTTCAGAAATTCTTCAAAAACAGCGAAAGCTTCCCTCTCTTCCCCCTTTTCGGGAAAATCCTGACGAAGCTTTTGAAGGTGTTTCAGCCTGATTCTGCGGATTATAAGCTTTCCTATAAAGAAGCGGATAACAAGCGGAATAATTATGAGAGCAAAGAGAAAGGGGAGTACAAGTTTAAAGATAATTACGGGCTCCATACTGTCAGCAGTATGTCACACCTTTACCCCTTTTTTCCAGATGGCAGAAGGCTTGATTTTCCCCTGATTGTATAGGATTTCTCTGTAATCATCTGTCGGGAACATAATAAAATCAGCAAGCAGACCTTCTTTGAGGATGCCTCTGTCTCCAAGATCCAGAGCGGCTGCGGCGCGGCAGGTGATTGCGGCAAAAGTCTCCGCGCTTGACAGCTTTTCCGCTGCGCTGATTAGCGATGCCTGCATCAGCAGATCGCCCATAGGCGCAGAACCGGGATTCCAGTCAGTCGAGATTGCCAGCGAAGCCCCTTTATCGAGAAGTTTGCGGGCCGGCGCATAATTCATTCCCAAACCGATTGAACAGCCTGGCAGAGCGACAGCGACTGTTGTTGAAGCCGCGAGGAGATCAATATCCTCTTCGCTTATGCTCTCGAGATGATCTGCGCTGAGAGCATGGGCGGAAACAGCAATTGAACTGGTGCCGGAAGAAAACTGGTCGGCATGTACGGTCAGCTTAAACCCCATATCGGAAGCCTGCCTCAGAAAATAGGCGCCATCATCTTTTGAAAAAGCCCCCCGGTCGATAAAGATATCGGCCCTATCGGCGAGATTCTCTTTTTTCACATCGGGCAGAATCTCATGAAGGACATAATCGATATACTCTCTATCGGTTCCATCAAAATCAAAAGGCCTGATGTGGGCCGATAAAGCTGTGGGTATCAAATCTATCGGAAGTTCCCCATCAGCCCTGCCAATTACCCGGAGAACTTTCAGTTCACTTTCCCGGTCAAGACCGTAACCGCTTTTGACCTCGCAAGTCGTAACGCCTTCTCTCAGATGCCTGAGAGCCCGTTTCCGCAATCCCTCAAACAGTTCTCCGGAAGAAGCTTTCCTTGTGCCTCGGACAGAGACATTGATTCCGCCACCCTCTTCGGCAATTTCAAGATAGGTTTTTCCGGCTATTCTCGAAGCATAATCCCCGGCTCTCGATCCGCCCCAGCAGATATGTGTGTGTACATCAATCAGGCCGGGAAGGCAGACCGCATCGCCTTCGATAGTTTGAACCGCCGCCGAAGGGTAGTCTCTTTTAAGCTCATCGTAGGCTCCGACTGCCGAAATCCGGTCACCTTCAACCACCAGCGCTCCGTCGCGAATTATTTGCAGCTGAGAATCGGACACAGCCCCTTTCAGTGGAATCCCGTCCAATGTCAGAAGCTGAGAAAAAGGTCCGATAAGCGTCATCACCTTTTAACGCCCTGCGATTCCGCTGTTTGCAGAGCCAGATCGTACCCCGCATCGGCATGGCGGAAAATACCCATTGCCGGATCGTTATAAAGCACCCGTTTCAAGCATCGATCTGCCCTTTCCGTACCGTCTGCTACAATAACCATACCCGCGTGCTGGGAGTATCCTATACCCACACCGCCTCCGTGATGGAAGGAAACCCAGGTGGCACCTCCGCTGGTATTGGACATTAGATTGAGCAGAGGCCAGTCAGAAACAGCATCCGACCCGTCTTTCATACCTTCCGTTTCCCTATGGGGAGACGCAACGGATCCGCAATCCAGATGATCTCTTCCGATAACAATCGGCCCTTTCACTTTTCCGCTTCTTACAAGTTCATTGAAAATTAGACCGGCTTTCTCCCGCTCTCCCAGACCAAGCCAGCAGATTCGGCTTGGAAGCCCCTGCCAGGCCACTTTCTCCTCCGCCTGATCGAGCCAGTTGATGAGATGTTTGTTTTCGGGGAAAGCTTCTCTCAGCGCATCATCGGTCGCTTTGATATCGGCAGGATCGCCCGACAAAGCCACCCAGCGGAAGGGGCCTTTACCCTCACAGAACAGAGGTCTGATGTAAGCGGGCACAAATCCCGGGAAATCAAAAGCATCAGCCTCTCCCCCCTCTCTCGCAAACTCTCTCAGATTATTCCCGTAATCAAATGTTCTGGCTCCCCGCTTCTGCAGTTCAAGCATATAGCCCACGTGACGAGCCATACTTTTAATCGACCGTATGCGGTATTCGGAGGGATCCGATGACCGCAGAGCATCTGCCTCGGCCAGAGACAATCCGTTGGGAATATATCCGTTTACCGGATCGTGCGCCGAAGTCTGGTCTGTCAGAACATCGGGAGTGATATTATCGGCGATAAGCCTTTCCAGCATGTCTCCGACATCGCTGACAAGCCCGATAGAAAGGGCTTCACCCTTCTCTTTCGCTTCAAGAGCCCATTTCACGGCTTCTTCATAAGAGTCAGTCATTTTATCGACATAGCGCGTATCAAGTCTTTTCTTTATTCTTTCGGGATCGACATCAGCGCAGATACAAACCGCTCCCGCCATTGTCGCGGCGAGGGGCTGGGCGCCGCCCATTCCACCGGCTCCCCCTGTGACAAGCAGCCTTCCTTTCAGGTCTCCCCCGAAATACTTGGCGCCGCAGGAGGCGAAAGTTTCATAAGTCCCCTGAAGGATTCCCTGCGTTCCTATGTAAATCCAGCTCCCAGCGGTCATCTGGCCGTACATCATCAATCCCGCATCTTTCAGCTGATTGAAATGGTCCCAGTTAGCCCAGTGAGGAACAAGGTTACTGTTCGCAATAAGCACCCGGGGCGCTTCATCGTGGGTTCTGACAATGCCGACGGCTTTTCCCGATTGTACGAGAAGGCTTTCATCCTCTTCCAGTTCCAGGAGATGTTTAATGATTTTCTTCGCATCTTCCGGAGTTCTGGCCGCCTGTCCGGTTCCGCCGTATACGACCAGATCTTCCGGCTTTTCCGCAACTTCCCTGTCCAGGTTGTTGAGAAACATACGCAGGACAGCTTCAGTCTGCCAGCTTTTTGCGTGAAGTTCCGGTCCTCTGGGAGCTTTATACTCAGGATGTTTGGCATATTTTTCAATAAAGTCCGAATAATTCATTATTTCCTCCATGGATATCTATCTCGAAATCTTCCGATGCTTTTTCAGCCGTTTCCACAAGCTTTCCGCTGGCAATAATTTTTCTAGCAGCCTCCAGATCGTGGGCAAATACTCTGTCGACTTCCGCATGGTCTATCACTTCCCTGACGGCATGATGACAGCTTTCCAGCACAGGAGCTGATTTCAGAGGTCTCCTGTAATCGAAAGCCTGAGCGGCGCAAACAAGCTCGACAGCCAGTATCTTTTCAACATTGGTGATAACTTCGTTGACTCTCCGTCCGCTGATAGACCCCATGCTCACATGGTCTTCCTGTCCGAGAGAAGTCGGAACGCTGTCGGCGCTGGGCGGAAAACAGAGACTTTTGTTTTCCGTAACCAGAGCTGCGGATGTATACTGGGGTATCATAAAACCCGAGTTTATGCCCGTATGCTCCATTAGCAGTTTGGGCAGACCCTCGGTTGTCCCTTCCAGTAGCAGATAAGTTCTTCTGTCGGAGATATTACCCAGCTCGCTTGATGCCAGCGTCGAGTAATCAAGAGGAAGCGCCATAGGCTGGCCGTGGAAATTTCCACCGCTGATGGTCTCTTCCGGATTGAGGATGATGGGATTATCGGTAACGGAGTTCAGTTCCGTCGTCAGCTGTTCTTTCAGATGCTTCCAGGCATTTCGCGAAGCGCCGTGCACCTGCGGCATGCAACGGATAGAATAAGGGTCCTGAACCCTTTCGCAATGTTCGTGGGATTTAAGTATCTCCGAGCCGCGAAGCATATGTTCAAGACGGTCAGCCACATAAATGGTTCCCTCATAGGGACGGATCTGATGGAGCTCCTTCTGGAATGGCTTGGCCGAACCTAAAAGAGCTTCAAGAGACATGGCCCCGATAATATCGGCGCAGTCGAGGATATTTTTCATCCTCTGAAGCGCTTTGACCGCATGAGCGGCAATAAACTGGGTTCCGTTGATAAGCGCCAGGCCTTCTTTCGGCCCCAGAAGGACAGGACTGAGATTTTCTCTCTCGAACAACTCGGCTCCGGTAATGATCTCACCTTTATAATGGACTTTTCCCAAACCGATAAGAGGCAGAAAAAGATGAGCCAGAGGCGCGAGATCCCCCGAAGCTCCGACAGATCCCTGAGAGGGAACAACCGGGAAAGCCCTGTTCTCTATATGCCAGTTTATCCGTTCCAGAGTTTCCATCTGGATTCCCGAATACCCTTTTGACAGAGCGTGCATTTTCAGGACCAGCATAAGAGCAGATATTTCCTCATCGACATCATCGCCCATACCCACGCTATGGCTTTTTAAAATATTATATTGAAGAGTCTTTGTATCTTCTTCTGAAATGATCGTCGTGCAAAGGGGTCCGAATCCCGTATTCACCCCGTAGACGATTTTCCGGCTATTTACGATTGTCTGAACGTCATCACTGCATTTTCTGATCCGGGCTTCAGCTTTCTCAGAGATGACACCGCGGATCTTTCCTCCGGCCAGCTCGAGAGCCAGACCTGGACTGAGGAGATCCTCACCATAATGGAATTCTTTCATTCAAGAACTCTCCTTGCTATTACATTTTTAATTTATCCAATACAGAATCGCCGAAACTGAATTTGTTTAATTTCTGTTCCAGCTGATTAAAGCTTCTGACGACATCAAATCCTTCGCTTCCATCGTGAAACAGTTCAAACATACTCGATTCCAGAGTTTTCCACACGGGAATGAGTTCTGAGAGCAGCTCCTCGCCTTCACTTGTGAAACTAACAATTTTTCTCCGCCTGTCAAAACTGTCAGCTTCCATTGCGACAAGCCCTTTGCGATTCAAAAGAGAGACAATCTGACTCGCCCCGGGCTGGGAAACATTGAGTTCATCGGCAATTTCAGTTACAGAGAGAGAGCCTTTTTTATGGAGCAGAAAAAACAGGGGAAACCATGCGGGCTCGAAGCTGATATCAAGTTTTTCATATATTTTTCCGACTTCAGATAGAAAACGTTCACTTAATCTTTTCAATCTGGTTCCGAGTATCAGTATTCCCGTTTCCTCATAAAATCCCATAATCACCCCATTTTTGCATAAGCACTTATGTATTTTACATCCACACTTTTCTGCTGTAAAGAAAATAAGGGAAAATTACTCGTAAAAACTATCTATTCCGGGATAATTCATCTTGGCAACAGCAATTTTCTCAGGCAATGTGAAATAACTGGCCACTCCTTCGCTACAGAGATTTTCTTCACCGTCATAAAGAGAAACCTGAACATGGGCAATGTTTTTCTCCATCTCCTTAATGGATGCTCTCAGCGTAATGCGCCCTTTATCTATCATTACAGACTTCAGATACCTGACCTGAAGCTCCGATGTGAAACCGCCGGTTTTTAATTTGACAAATACAACCCAGCTGGCAATTTCATCGATCAGAGTAGCCTGAATTCCGCCATGGAGAATATTGAGAAAACCCTCGAACTTTCTGTCCGGGTTCCAATGGGATACAATCTCATCCCCCTCCTCGAGGAATTCCATTTTCAACCCATTATTATTGGAAGGGGAACAGCCGAAACAGCTGTATCCAGTAGACTGTTTCAGATCAACGAAAGGATTTATAATTTTTTTCATGAAAATATAATCTGAGATAAGACAGAACATGTCAACAGTGAAAAAAGAACCGCCCCCGGTAAAGGGGGCGGAAGAAAGGACAAATCTATGAAACCTTCTTCAACTTGTTGCGGCGGTGGAAATCTTCATTCCCATAGTGTTCCTGCAGCGAGTTTCCGATCAGGGAAAAAGCTTTTCCAAGACCGCCCAGTACGAAATTAGCTACAGGGCTTTTTTTTTCAGATTTACCCGTAACACCTTTATATGTTCTCAATTCCCGCATCTCTTCCAGAATTGTTTCATGCTTGCTATTAGCCATATCCATCAGTTCAATCCAGTTGTCAGCCATTATATTTCCTCCATGGCAGTTGCCCAATTGAAATTCTTCAGGTTATGTTAACCTGAACTACCCATCTACCCGTTTATGCGGGTTATGGATTAATTATATGAATTAACTTGCGGGAAGTCAATAGATTTCATTCACTTTTCTCCTTTTTTTTGCACAATAATCTCTTTTTGTGCTATTACTTGAGTAGTTGAAGTGAAGGAGTAAACTGTTGAAAAGTGAAAAAGAAGCTAAGAATATTCTGAAAATTGCCTATTTCTCCGATACTTTTTACCCACAGATAAATGGCGTTGTCTCTTCACTGATCAACCTGGCCCGTTCATTGGCGGACAAGGGTCATAAAATATACATCGTTGCTCCTAAAGTTGATAAGGATTTCGAGGAATTCTCCTATCCCGGCATCACGATTTTGCGCATATCGTCCGTAAAAGCGTCATTTTATGAGGATTTCCGCTGGGCTAAAATCATCAGTTTGAAAACCTATAAAGTTCTTAAGGATGCAGACATTGATGTAATCCATTTTGAAACCCCGATAGGGCTGGGAATTATGGCCATAAATATGGCCAGACTTCTCAATACGCCGCTTGTTGGCACTTATCATACATTCATTTCCGATCCCCGTTATATAAAACATTGGAAATTATTCAAACCAACTGTTCTGTTGCAGAATATCTCCTGGTTTTATTCAAATCAGTTTTACAATCGGACGGATCTGACAACAGCGCCGTCTCAGAGCACCATTGTGGAACTTAAGGAAAACGGATGTAATCCTCCCTTGATGAAAACAATATCGAACGGTATCGATCCGGCGATTTTTGATAACAGCCGATCTGACGAAGTTCGGAAGACATACGGACTAGAAGGTAAAACCATTCTCTATGTCGGCAGAATCGCCCATGAGAAGAGCATCGATATCCTGCTCACTGCTTTTTTTAAAGCGGCGGAGATCGACGGGGATATGAAAATCATGATTGTCGGACACGGACCGCAGATGGATGATATTAAAGAGATGATCGACAGGTCGCCCTATAAAAGCCGTATTATACTCACCGGAGCCATTCCTCATGACGAACTTGTCGTCAGCGGGATCTATGGCGCCTGCGAAGTTTTTGCCACAGCTTCGGAAACGGAAAATCAGCCGATGACGATACTCGAAGCCCAGGTCAACGGTTGTGTTTGTGTGGGGGTTGATGCGAGAGGCGTCCCCGGAATGATTGAAAACGGGCAGAGTGGAATTATTGTTGAAAAAGGTGATACGGAAGCAATGGCCAGAGCCTTCCTGACAATCCTCGGGTCAGAGGAAAAGTTGTCATCTATGAAAAATAAAACCCTTGAAAATGTGAAAGAGCATTTTCTCCCCTCTGTAGTGGAACAATGGGAAAGAGAGTACAGAGCTCTCATATCCGGTTTTAAAGGTCGTTATTTTAAAGATAAATTATTCTATCCCTTTAAGAAAGCGGGAGAACTTCTCTCCCGCCCGACAGAGATTTCACAGGAATAAGGATTTCCCCTCTTTTTCTTTTTTGTAAAGCTTCAGCCTGGTCAGCTCAACCCCCTCTTTGAGAGGATTTTCTCCCAGAATCAGCTCCAGCAGACGGATGATATTATTCATTTTTTTGTTATTCATTTGAGAAAGGAGCTCAATTGAATCGCCATTCATTTCAAAACGGTAATCATCTGCAACATTCTGCACTTCAGCTTGTTCTTTAAGCTTCTCATAGAGCTCAACAGGTGAAATATTCGATTCTGCCGTGTTCAATCTGTATAAACTCCCCCAGTATTGCGCCATGAGGGATTTATATTTCCTCCCTTCATCGGGAACCGGCAGCAGCTGACAGTCGGTAAACTCGAATCCCGCGGGGAGAACCTGATTCAGCCTGGATACCAGATCTGAGAGTTCCTCTCCATCGTAATGGATTTCAACTCCCATGACTTCGCCCTCCGAACTGATACCCAGAGTCAGAGGATGAGGGAATTCCATTTTTGGTTTCGGGTTGAATCCCTGTGTAAAGTTCATCAGGATACCGGCACGTTGAAAAGCCATTTCAAACATATGCATAACATTGAGGTGGCCTAGAAAAATCGCAGGACCGAATTTTCTGAATTTGAGGATAATCCGCCTGACCGGACCTTTCTCCCGAGCTGGAGGAATGGGTTCCGAAAGAAAGTCAAATCCTTCAGGATATCGCACCTTCTGATCTTTTGAGCAGACACCGCAATAGTCCCGGCAGGGATTGTCACAGGAATCAGTAAGATCATAACTCATGGCTCTGTTGTATTCTTTTTTGAACTGCTCCTTGCCGACGCCCATAGAGATGGTATCCCAGGGAAGCTCGGATTCGGGATCAAGCGGTGAGCAGATTTCTTTCTCGACATCCCAATCTGCTTCATCAATCACTTCTTTCCAGAGATCTCTTTTAAAATACTCATCCCAGGCATCAAGGCGGGCACCTTTTGCCCAGGCGGCTTCAATCAAATCTCCGGCGCGGCGGTCTCCCCGGGCCAGAATCCCCTCTACAAAAGAGACAAAAGGAGAATGAAAACCGAGTTTAATATTCCGGCCTTTCAACCCGTCCCGCAACCTTCTGATCTGCTCCATGGCAAACTCATCAGTGAATTGAGCCCCCCACTGAAAAGGAGTATGCGGTTTCGGTATAAAAGTCCCCACATTGACATTGAAGCGCATTTTTACCTGATCCTGAAGATTTGTCAGAAAATCAATTATGGGCTGAATCTCATCTTCACCCGAGGCGGTGGGAAGTCCGATCATAAAATAGAATTTCGCCTGCTTCCATCCCTGCTCTTTCGCTTCTTTGAGAATGGAGACAATCCTGTCGAGGGGAACTTCTTTATTCATCCCTCTCTGCCAATCCTCGCGAGGTGTTTCCACGGCAAAAGTAAGACTGCTTTTTCTCACTTCGGATATCTCTGCGAGCAAAGGTAAAGTCACGGAGTTCACACGCAGCGAGGGAAGCTGAAAAGACACTCCTCGATCTTTAAATCGCTCATTCAGGTTCCTCACCAGGGGGAGCAGGTTTTTATAATCTCCCGAGGAGAGGGAGGAGAGCGTAATTTTTCTATATCCGCATTTGTCAATAATATGCTCTGCTTCTTCGACAATGGTTTTATAATCTTTCTGCCGAAGCGGTCTGTAAAAATACCCGGCATGGCAGAAACGGCAGCCATTGGGGCATCCGCGCATGATTTCTATGACGCCATGGTCCTGAACCGTATCAACAGTTGGTACGGGAAGCATGCTTCCCTTGTCATAATCCCTTCCGAAGTCTCCCCAGACAGCCCGGGAAACCACATCAGATTTTCCTTCTGTCCAGACAGAAGCATCAGAGCGTAGGGCTTCGAAAAGATCGGAACGGCTTCCGCCCTTTTTTTTAATTTCCACAAGGCGGGGAAAAAGCGAAGCGATCTGATGCTCACCTTCACCGATAAACACTGCATCGAGAAAGGGAGCAAAGGGTAAGGGATTCGTCACGGCCGGCCCGCCCGCGATGATAAGCGGACTGTCCTCATCTCTTTCGTTGACTTTCAAAGGAATCTTTCCCAGCTCGAGAACGGTCAGCACATTGGTCGCAGACAATTCATAGCCGATGGAAAATCCAATAATATCAAAATCTTTCAGAGGAATACCCGTTTCAAGAGAGTAAAGGGGAATATCTTTGTCTCTCAGGATTTCCTCAAAATCGGGAGCCGGAGCGAATACCCGCTCGCATTGAACCCCCTCTATATTGTTAAAGTGATTGTAAAGGATTTTTATCGCGTTGTTAGACATTCCGATTTCATAGAGATCGGGAAAACAAATGGCCACTTTGAGGGGTTGATCCTCATCATAAAAACGGCTTCCGTATTCGCCGCCCACATATCTCCCGGGCTTCATAACGGATAATAGTTCCCGTCTTAATTCGCCGGAAGGATTTATTTTTTTCATATTTAATTCCTGTATCGTCTCTGGTAAATACTAAGTAGAATACCGATTCCCATCGAAGCAGTCCACAGGGAAGACCCCCCGTACGAGAGAAAGAACAAAGGAATTCCCGTAATAGGCATAACCCCGATAGCCATGCCGGTATTTATAATAACATGAAAGAATATCATGCCCACGATACCGCCGCCCAGAACGACTCCGAAGCGGTCATTGGATCTATCAATGATGATCAAACTGCGTACGAGCATTAATATATAAAGTGAGAACACGACAATTGCACCGACGAAACCCGCTTCTTCGGAAAAAATGGAAAAGATAAAGTCGCTGCTCTGCTGAGGTAGATAGCGGAGATGAGACTGGGTTCCCTGAAGGAACCCTCTGCCCCAGAGACCGCCCGCTCCTACGGCAGTTATAGACTGAATCATATTCCATCCCGCCCCCTGGGGATCGACCTGTGGATCGATAAAAATAATCAGTCTCATGATCTGATATCCCTTGAGAACCATTCTCCCGCCCATTGCGCCGAGTAGAGAAATGAAAAAAGAAGAGGAAAAATAGATAATCCAGTAGTAATATCCAGCTCTGAATAAAAGCTGTCCCGCTCCCGCCAGAGCCATTATTACAATCAGAGCTATGAGAACATACTTCATCGTGGCCATTTCGGTAAAAACCTTGACGAGCATAACTTCCTCCTGGATGATATATTCGCTCCAGGCGGGAAGAACTGTGAAATAGATAATGAGAGAACCGGTAATGACCAGATAGATAATATGTTTGAGCCGTGCACCTGCGAGAAATAACATGACGAGAAATATCGGCACATTGACGATTGCTGAACCGAAATCCGGCTGCGCGAGAGTCAGAAGCATCGGTATGGCAATAATAACCAATGCCTGAATGAATTTTTTAAGCGTATGTATGGTTTTGTAATTATTATCGAGAAAGGCTCCCAGATAAAAAATTACCGCGATTTTAGAGAACTCTGCGGGCTGTATGCCGAAAGGACCGACTCCCAGCCAGGAACGGGCTCCGTTGACATACCGGCCGAAGAAAAGTGTGAAAAGGAGCAGGATAACCATAACGAGATAGATGTAAAAGGAAACCATCTTGAACCTGGCATAATCATATAATGAAAAGAAGATAATAATTGCCAGACTGGAAACGACCCAGATTATCTGTTTTATCCATTCGTTGGAGACGCTGACACCGGAAGAGTTCACTCCGCTGGAATAGATAAAAAAGATGCCTATCAGCATTAAGGCCAGTGTCGTGGCAAAAAGGATAACATCAAATTTCAGAATATCTCTATTCCCCGCCATTATCATCCTCCTCCAAGTGAGCGTCCCAGGAATACCAGACACGTCTTTTCCGGAAATCACGGACAACTTCTTCATAGGTCTTGTTGCCGAATATCCCTTCATATATGATATCCGCCGCTTTCGGCGCCCACCATTCCCAATCGTTAGTCGCTTCAACCATAGTGAGAACGACAACTCTTTCTTCAGGATTATCCGTATCATAAGGTCCGTATGATGCGAACCAAGAGTGCCAGTTTTCGTCAGAACCGACTTCTCCCGTTCCCGTTTTACCGGCGATTTCCACCTGCTTGTTGAGGATGACAACATTAGATGTCCCGTCGGTAATAACGCCCCGCATATTTTCTTTAAGAGTCTGAAAGGTTTCGTAACGGATCGGCGATGTCCTGAGAACTTCCGGCTCCATTCTCTCCAATACTTCACCCGATAGAGGATCAATGACCTCTTTGAGAATATGCGGTTTGTAGGCAATGCCGTTATTGACTATCATGGCGATTTCATTGGCGACCTGAAGAGGTGTCGACGTCACGAACCCCTGGCCGATAGCTGCGTTGTAAGTATCTCCCAACTGCCATGAATTGTTATAGACACTCTGTTTCCAGGCTTTCGTCGGAATATTCCCCGAGACTTCTCCCGGCAGATCAATTTCCGTTGCCGCCGCCAATCCCAGGTACTGGGCATAGGTGGCGATGTTGTCTATTCCGAGAACTTCCATACCCATCGTCCCGAAATAAATATTGCAGGATTCCGCGAGGGCTTCTTTAAGATTCACGGGGCCGTGACCACTTTTCTTATGACAGTATGTGGTCCTGTTCCCTATTGTGATTTCTCCTTCGCAAGTGACAGTTTTTTCCGGATCAACGGCATCAAGATCGAGCAGCGCTGCAGATAAAACCAGCTTGAAAGTAGATGCGGGAGGATACTGGGACTGAATAGCCCTGTTTAAAAAAGGAAAGTCCGGGTCGAGGCTTAAAACACCGAAGTTAGTCGGTCCCGGAAGCGAAAAGAGATTGGGATTAAAGTAGGGATAAGACACAAGAGCCAGAACCTCTCCCGTAGACGGTTGCAGAACAACAACCGAACCCTTTCTCTTTCCCAGAGCTTTTTCCGCGAGCAGCTGGATATTCCGGTCTATGGTCAACCTGAGATTCATTCCATTCTCGGGTGGCTCTATCGAATCAGCCTGGTCTGTATTCCGCCCTTTGACATCGACTGTTTTGATTCGGCGGCCGTCTGTTCCTCTGAGAATGCGGTCGTACTGCTTCTCAATCCCGCTTTTCCCGAGGACGGAATCATAGGAATACCCCTCATTGTAGAGAACCTGTAACTCAGATGTCGTAATCCCGCCGATATACCCCAGTACATGTGAGATGGATCCCGTTTCGTTATACCATCGCAAAGGCTTGCTGGTCCAGGAAATACCGGGAAACTCATCTATATGCTCGGCAATATAAGCGACGTTATCAAAGGACACACCGGAGACAATTTCAACGGCCTGATACCGGTTGGAGGAACTGCGGGGAACTTTACGCATCAGTTCAGATGCCGAGACATTTATGATCGAACTGATCCGCTCAATCATTTCCTCTATGGATATGCCTTCCACTTCAGCAGGTGTCAGCGCCAGAGCGAAGGAATCGACATTCATTGCCAGAGGATAATCGTAGTTTCTGTCGTAAATTCTCCCTCTCTGGGCTGGTATGATATCGGAACGCTTACTTACGTCCCGCGCCTGTTTCTGATAAAAAAGGGTATTGATAACCTGCATGGAAAACAGATGAATCAGATAAGCCAGGAAAATTGAGGCGAAGAGAACTCCAACGCCGATGAGACGGAACCGGTTTACGTTGGAACCGGCACCGCTGCCCATAAATCCCTTCATAAGCCGCGCCTCCCGTCAAGGCGATCCTTGATTTTATGAGCTATAAAAAAAACAGGAGGCGTCAAAATCGTATTGTAAACGATTTCAATAAGAAAAAAACGGGAAAAAACACTGTGTACAGGTACCGATAGATTAAACAGCGAAATAACACCGAAAGCCAGGAGTCGATTCAGAACTGTAGCAATGAGAACAAAAGCCATTGGCATAACAATGCGGTCCAGGATAACCAATCCGTTGAAAGAACTGTAAACTGAGCCGATTATAGTCTTGATGATACTGTGGAACCCCAGAGGGGAAATACTGACGGCATCTTCTACCAGCCCCGTTGCAAATCCGCAAACAGTCCCGTGGAGTCCGCCATTGTAAAAAGATGTAAAAACAAGATAGATCAGATACAGGTTGGGAATAACCTCATATATGGCGATATAGCGGAACAGGGTAGATTGAATAATGATTATCCCGAATAAAAAAGCCGAGCTTATTAAAAGTCTTTTAATCATTTTCCTGTCCGGTTATTACAAACACATATTCAAGCTTGGAAAAATCGATGACCGGTTTAAGTTCGATTCTCAATGACGTCGCATAATCATCGGAATATATTTCCGAGACCCGTCCTATATTCAGACCTTTCGGAAATACCGTCTTCATGCCTGAAGTTATGATCATATCTCCAAGCGCGATTTCACTTCTTGCGGATTTTGTAACATACTTCATAAGAACGTAATCACCCGAACCGCCGGTTCCTTCGATCAGACCTTCGTAGCGGCTACCCTGCAACCGGGCGGAAATGAAACTTGTGCTGTCGAAAAGAGGCATAATCAAAGAAGAGGAAAGACCCACATTGATAACCTTTCCCACAAGGCCGTATATTCCGTCCTGATAAGCCGTAACGGCCATATTTCTGGCGATTCCATCCTTGGAACCCTTATTGATTACGAAAGAGGCGAAAAAGTTTTCCGGGTCGTTGCTTATGATTTCGCATGGGATATGCCGCGTTTCAAGATTCCCCGAAAAATCAAGTTGCTCTCTGAGAATCTCATTCTCTCTTTTCAGTTCCGCGACATACCTCTCCACTCCCGTGTATTCGTTTAATAGAGCGAGAGCTTCATCGTATGCGTTCTGTAATTCCCGCAGCTCACTGATGGCATTGATCTGGCTTCTGACCCCTCCGGCCAGGGATGTCACACCTTTCTGGAAAAAAGAGACCACAGTAAGGCCTCCATTTTTCACTGCACCGAGAATGTTGGATTCGGTAAATGAGATAAACAGGGATGCTGAAACGATCATGGCCAGAGCTATGACGATTTTCAAAGCTCTGCTGTTTCGCTTGCCTCCCCAATTTTGTTTTTTCGGCATGACAGGGATACCTTATCCGTTCAGATTATTGTAAATGCTTCGGCTCTGATTGGCGTCTCTCGCATGATCGAAATACATACCCGCTCCCAGGGCGACACAAAGCAGCGGTTTTTCAGCCAGAATAACCGGTACTCCTGTTTCCTTGGAGATCAGTTTGGTCAATCCTTTGAGGTTTGAACCGCCGCCGGTCATGACAATACCGCGTTCGACAATATCTCCCGCCAGCTCCGGAGGAGTCTGCCCCAGTGTTTTCTTTATTTCTTCACAGATGAGGTTGATAGGTTCCTGAAGTGCTTCGCGGACTTCCACAGAGTCAATTTCCAGACGTCTGGGTAATCCCGTTATCGCATCAGTCCCTTTAATTTCCATTTTTTCGATCTTCTGTTCCGGGGAAGCGTTCCCGATATTCATTTTCAGCTTTTCAGCTGTCTGCTCTCCGATTATGAGGTTATGAACATTCCGCACATGCTTGATTATGGAAATGTCAAAAGCATCGCCCCCGACACGGATCGCATTGGTCACGACCATTCCTCCGAGAGAGATGACTGAGATCTCCGATGTTCCCCCGCCGATGTCACAGACCATATGACCGGCTGGTTCAAATATGGGAATATTGGCGCCGATGGCCGCGGCCAGAGATTCTTCAATGATCTCAACCTCACGGGCTCCGGCTTTGTAGGCACACTCTTCGACGGCCCTCTTTTCAACCTCGGTTATGCATGAGGGAACCCCGATAACGATACGGGGTTTGACAAGCCAGCGCTTAGGAAGAACTTTCGCGATAAAATAACGGATCATTTTTTCCGTTGTTTCAAGATCGGCGATAACTCCGTCCCGCAAGGGGCGGATGGCGATAATATCGTCAGGCGTTCTCCAAAGCATTTTTTTTGCATCGGCGCCCACGGCAACAACCTTTTTCGTCCCCCTTTCAACGGCGACGACAGAAGGTTCGCTGCAGACAATCCCCTTGCCTCTGATATATATAAGAGTATTGCATGTACCCAGATCAATTCCGATATCTGTCGAGATGCTTTTAAACATTTTCATAGCTGATTACACTCCAAAATCCTGATCAACCGTACAGCCGCGTCAGCGCACCGATATGTTTCGGATTAATTCTCGTCGTTTTATGCCACTGGGAACGGGCATTAGGGATATCGTCCATGAAAAAATAGACTTCTCCCAGTAAAAAGTGATAGTTTTCGTTGCCGCTCTCCAGAGCAATCAACTCTTTAAGCACTATTTCCGCTTCCCGGTAGTTTTTCATATCATAATAGAGATTTGCCAGTTGAAAAAGTCCTTTTTTCTTAAGCGGTTCATCTCTGGTATTTTCTATCATTAATTTGAGATATTTCTCACTATCATCGTAGTCCCCCCGATTGTAAAAATCATCAGCCAGACGCAGATACAAACGATCGGTCTTGTTGCGTTCCAGGGCTTTCATGTAAAAATCAATGCTCTTATCATAATCCTTTAGAAGGGAATAAGCCTGACCCAGATATTCATAACTGTCATCATTAATAAAACCGTCTTGAATCGATTTTTCCAGATGCATGGCCGCCTGATCGGCATAGTAATAATTTTTATGGAGATAAGCCTTTCCCAGAACATAGTGAATTCGCGATTCCATAGGCACACTGTCCAGCATAAGCGCTTTTTTCAAAAGAAAGATAGATCTGTCGATCATCGGAAGGGAACGCTCCACAGAAACCTGAGACACGCCTTTGTAAAAATAGGAAAAACCGCAATAAATAAGCGAAACAGCATGAAGCGGTTCCTCGTCGAGCTTGTTCTCCGTCAGCTCGATTATTCTGTCATACTCCTTCTCCTCCCAGAGAAGAGACACATCGACACTGTTAATATTGGATGTCAGATTTCTGTTCAGTCTGTCAGCGCCATATATGAGCGCTGCCAGAAGGGCCAGCAGGATAATTGCTGTTGAAGGGATAACCAGATGAATCCCCTTGCGGGAACTGCGTGTTTTTGTACGGACAGTTTTTTTCATACTTTATCCAGAAAAAGAAAAAATAACAGGACTGTAAGCCGGGTTCTGTAATCGATTGCCATCTATCTGACACTTCCTTTGCAGAAAGCGATTCCAGCGATCCACCCGCAGACTTAAGAACGAGAAATTCATCTGCTGCTTGATCTTGCTCCTGATGAGGTTTACCATGCCCCCTCCCTTACGGGAGGAGCGGTGGGCTCTTACCCCGCCATTTCACCCTTACCTCCGAAGAGGCGGTATATTTTCTGCGGCACTTTCTGTCGGTTTTACAACCGCCCGGGCGTTACCCGGCATCATTCTCTATGGAGCCCGGACTTTCCTCTACAGACAAAATGTCTGCAGCGGCAATCCGTCCTGTTATCACTATTTACTATATTTATTCGAAATCATCATCAACGAGATCGGCAAGCCCTCCGACAAACTCTTCTTCGTCATCTACCACATCGGTGAGTTCATCCTGAGTTCCAAAATAAAGGATTCTGCTGCAATAGGGACAAAAGAGAATTCCCTCTCCGGCCCGGACATCGTTGACAAACTGACCGGGAAGCATCATATGACAACCGGTACAGACACCGTTATTGACAGGAACGATACCTAAACCGGATTTATTCTTAATAATTCTTTCGAATTTAAAAAGAATGTCCTCATCCATTCCGGGAATTATGGCTTTCTCTTCGTCTAACAGCTGGTTGAGATCAACCTGCTTCGATTCGCTTTCGGCCTGGATTTTCTCATTTTCCTCTTTGAGTTCCTGCTCTTCAGCAGCAATCATCTCTTCGTCTTTTTTAAGCTGCTCGGTCATTTCTTCAAGAGCTCTTTCTTCTTTCTGAATTTCTCTTCTGAAGAACTGCTCTTTTTCAGTGGCAGATTTTATTTCCTTCTCAAGAGCTTCATATTCTCTCTGAGTGGAAATGACATCCATTTTCTTTTCGCTGTCTTCCCGGAGTGATTCCGCTTCGGCAAGCTCTCTTTTTAACTCGAGAAGACCCGATTTGGTCGTTTCAAATTTTTCATTGCTTTCTATATAGGACTTCTTCAGCCTGTTTAACAGTTCCTGTTTCTTTGCCAGAGCCCTCGGAATCTCATGAATTTCGTGCTCCAAATCAAATTTCTTCGATAGAATATCCTGCAACTGCTGCAATTTTTCAAATGTACTCTGCATATGGTAAAAACCCCTTAATTCTCCAGATAATCCTTAAGCCGCCTGCTTCTCTTAGGATGCCGCAAACGTCTGAGAGCCTTCGCTTCAATCTGCCTGATTCTCTCTCTGGTTACATTAAAATACAATCCAACTTCTTCCAATGTCAATGAGTAGCCGTCTTCAAGACCGAATCTCATTTTAAGAACTTCCTGTTCCCTCGGAGGAAGGGTTTCCAGAACATCCTGAAGCTGTTCCTGGAGTATGGTGAAGGCTGTCTGATTTTCAGGATTCTCCACCACTTTATCTTCAATGAAATCACCGAGAAGCGAGTCTTCCTCTTCCCCTATTGGTGTTTCCAGAGAAATCGGTTCGCGGGCCACATTTTTAACTGACTTAACCCGCGCAACGGTCCAGCCGAGTTTTTCGGCGATTTCCTCATCAGTCGGCTCACGCCCTTTAACCTGCATAAGCTGTCTGGATTCCCGGACCACCTTATTGATCTGTTCAATCATATGCACGGGAACCCTGATCGTTCTGGCCTGGTCAGAAATGGATCTGGTAATGGCCTGACGTATCCACCAGGTAGCATAAGTGGAAAACTTATAGCCTTTCCGGTACTCGAATTTTTCAACAGCTTTAATAAGACCGATATTCCCTTCCTGAACCAGATCAAAGAAATGCAGGCCTCTGTTGGTATATTTCTTGGCGATGCTGACAACAAGACGGAGGTTGGCTTTAATCAGCCGGTCTTTGGCGCTCTTCATCATGAAGCGGCCGCGATCGATATCGTCTGCCTTCTCAAGGATTTCTTCCACGGAAGTATCGAAGTCGATTTCTATATCGCGGATTTTCTTTTCAGCGACCTGAACAAGCCTGATCTGCTCCTTGATCTCATCAGCGGAAAGTCCCAGCTCCTCCTCGATCTCACGACGTTTGGAACTCGAAGCCAGACCCCGGCCGAGAGACCGAAGCTCCCGCATATTATTAACGCGAAGAACTCTTTCGATTTTCTCCTGAATCTTCGTGTTTTTCTTTATTTTATTAGCCGCATCAACGTATTTCTCAGAAAACGACAGGATTTCTTCCTGATGCATATCTATTTTCGATATGAAGGACATCAGTTCATCTCTTTTCTTCTGGAGAGATTTATCAGAAAGAATATCACCATCGGTAGAAACAACTTTCTGCTTCATCTCAAAGTACTGTTTCAAATTGGCCATTATCGTTTTTAAAGGCTCACGGTAATACTGATTGAGACGTCTTCTCTCTGAGAGCATTTCAGAGATTTCCTTCTTTGACAGTCCCATGTTATGCGGATCGTCTTTGGAAAAAGCTCTGTGGGCCAAATCAAAAAATTCGGCAATTATCATTCCGGAATCTTTAAGGATGTTCTTGATGATATTTTCACCATCCTCCATTTTCATGGAGAGCTCGACTTCCTGTTCTGCCGTCAGAAGATTCTCTTTTCCGATTTCCCTTAAATACAGCCTGATGGGGTCATCAATTGATGACTCCTTCTCATTAACGACGAGTTTTCTCTTTCCTCCGGAGGATACGACATCGGCGTCGAGCTCATCATCACTGTCCTCATCGTCATCCTCATCCTCATCTTCATCATCAAGATCCAGAGTCGTTATTGACTCGTCTGCATCTTCATCGGATGTGACGCCGGCAACAGGAATGGGAGCTCCGCTGAAATCATCCAGATCATCGTCAAGCTCTTCATCCATGACATGATCGTCTTCGTCTGGAATCTCTCCATCAATGGATATTTCGACATCGACATCATCTTCCTCATCGAGGTCTTCCTCTGTTTCATCATCCGGGAGAGAATCAGAAGTATCGTCGCTGACCTTTTCATCATGGTCAGCTTCGTCCTGAAGTTGAATATTATTCTCCTCCAGCAATGTAATTACTTCTTCTATTTTATCGGAGTTTGTTATGTCCTCCGGAAGGAAGTCATTAACTTCATCATAAGAAATCCGCTTTTTTTCTGAAGCATACTCAAGCAGCTTTTTTATGGCGGGATCAGCCTTGATATCTGTCATCGACTATCACCTTTTCAGTTCTTCTATTTTTTTATCTAAAGAGAGCTTTTCAGAAATCAATCCCTTCAAATCCTCTTCTGAAGATGTTGCGGATAAACCGAAATTCCGTATATCCGACTCAATCCGAGCCCTGTTTTCCATCATGTTTCTCAACATAATAGTCTTAACCGAGTCCCGAATAACATCTTCCGGATTAATGAGAAACTGAGACGAGGACAACTTTTCCACCAACAGGCTTTTAAGAGGTCCTTCTCCAATGCGCATCAATAACGATTCTACAGTTTCTTCTCCCGCTTCCTCACAACCCATCACCGCGCTGAACAACAGGACGGCATTTTTATCCTTTAAATCATCGATTCCCAGGCTGCTGGATATTATATTAAAATAATCCCGATTGGCAGCACCGGCAAGCATTAGATACAATTCATCTGAAATCTTTATGGCCTCGTCTTTTTTTACTACATCGCGACGGACTGGAGCTTTTTTTTGGCGCAAAAAATCACTCAGTATGGATTCTTTACCAATACCGAGCTTTTCAGCCAGTCTGCTCAGACACACATCACGCTTAACATCGGACCGAATCGAAGTAATATAGGGGAATATTTCCCTTACAACCTTCTCCATCCCTTCAGGTGATCTTACATCATATGCTCTAATCGCACATTTATACAGATATTCAAAACTAGTTATAGGATATTTCAAAATTTTATGCAATGATTCCACACCATCTTTTTGCATTATATCCGCAGGGTCCCTTCCCTGAGGTAATTCGGCCACGGAAACTTCAATTCCGAAAGATTCACAGATAATTATCGCCTTGGATGTTGCCTTTATCCCGGCTTCATCACCATCAAAGACAATGATGCCCGAATCAGCATATCTTTTCAGAAGTTTCGCTTGTTCCGATGTAAATGCAGTCCCCAGTGGTGCGACAGCATTCGTATATCCCGATTGATGGAGCGCCAGAACATCAATATTTCCCTCACAGAGTATAAATTGTTTTTTCTTTCTCATATCTGAGAGAGCCTGGCTGATACCATAAAGCTGGGAACCTTTGTGAAATATCAAAGTTTCGGGAGTGTTGATATATTTCGGCCCCCTGTTACCGAGCTCTCTGCCGCTGAAGCCGATCACTTCATTCCGGACTGAAAAAACCGGGAAAATCAATCTGTTGATAAAAAGAGGGAAGTTTTTTTTATTTTTGGAAAAAAGGCCCGATTCTCCGAGAAATTCGAGCGAGTAGTTCTTTTTCTTCAAAAAATTGAAGAGCCAGTTGAAATCATAGGGGGCAAAACCAAGCTCAAATTTCTCGGAAGTCTCCTGATTAATTCCTCGTGCGGCTATGTACTCTCTGGCCTGCCCTGCGCTTTCACTGTTTTCAAGAATATAACGGAAACTGCCGGAAACCCGTTTGTACAGCTCCAGCATGGCATCCCGCTTCCCGCTGTATTCACTATTGTCATTCTCTGACAAATCAAGCGTCACTCCGGCTTTTTTAGCCAGCATTTTTACTGAATCTATGAAATCAAGCTTTTCAATTTCCATAAGAAAATTGATCGCTCCTCCACCTTTGTGACATCCGAAACAGTAATAGATATTTTTATCGAGAGTCACAGAAAAAGAGGGCGTTTTTTCATTGTGAAAAGGACATAATCCCCAATAACGCCCCCCCTTCGGCTTTAAAGAGACATACTCCGAAACGAGATCAACAATGTTAACTTTATCGTTGATTTCCTCGATTTTTGATTCCGGGATTCTCATCTGGCTTTATTTGCTCCTGAAGTTGCTGATGTAATCAGCTCTGGCTTTATTGTGATCGCTGAGACTTTTCGTAAAAATATGAGTTCCCTTTTCGATGTCATCGACAACAAAAAACATATAATCTGTCTGCGCAGGGTTAAATACGGCATTTAATGCGACCCCCCCCGGGTTGGAGATGGGCGCAGGAGGCAACCCTCGATTTTCATAGGTATTGAATTTCGAATCAATTTCCAGGTCTGTAAAGAGAATCCTTTCCGGATGCGGCCGATTCTGCTCTTCCGTAATAATATAGACTATTGTCGCGCAGGACTGCAGAGGCCACCCCTGATCGATCCTGTTATAAAAAACAGAAGCCATCTTGGGAGCTTCCTCCGGAACTCTATACTCCCGTTCGATTATTGAAGACAGAATGACTTTTTCATAAATCTGCTCACCTGTAAGCATGGCATAGTCAGGGTAAACCTCTTCGAGTTTATCGAAGAAGACATTAACCATGTGTTCAGCCACTTTCTCAGCGGGGTAATCCTTCTGAAAGCTATATGTGTCGGGAAAGAGAAATCCCTCCAGCGTCTCGCTTTCAATACCGTATTTTTCAAGGTAAGTACCATCGGAAACAGCTGCTCTGAATTCGCCGGATCCGGTAACCCCAGCCCGTGCGAAGATTTCATCCATACGGCCCGAGGTTACACCTTCGGGAATGACAACGGCCAGCAGCTTCTGCTTTCCCTCTTCCAACTGTCCTATAATCTCCAGGGATGTCAGACTTTCAGCGATATTATATGATCCTTTTTTTATTAGGATTCCCGACCCTGTTACTTTGTTATATATCTTCAGGAACAGTCCGGAACGAACTAGTCCGGCATTTTCCAGATTGCTGACAATCGTGTTGAACGAAGCGCCTTCATCAACAGAAAAAACGACACTTTCATCAGATTCGGGATCAGGGCTGCTGTTGAGATAAAAAGCAAGCACAACAGCTGTTCCTGCAGCTATAACGAAAAGCAGCACAAACGTTGCAGCCATAACTCTGAATATTTTCACCTGAGCGATTCCTCCATAGTACTTTCACCGGCTTTTTTACGAAACTGCTCTATTTCATCAATAGAGAACCGGGAAAAGATTAGAGCTTCCATCTTTCCGGCCAGTTTTTCCATCACGGGATTCTCCAGGCATTTTTCATCCTGTTGTATATAGAAAAAAAGTGTAGCCAGTTCATCATTTTCAAGATCCAGCGATAACGCCATCACATCTCCTTTATTCAATTACAATTTCGCAATCTTCTCTGGCCAGCTCAATTCTGAGAGGATGTTTGTTTTCCGCTCTCTCACAATACCAGCGCGAAGACCGCAAAATGGCTTCCAGTTTCTTATCATCATATTGGGGATCATGATGAAAAAGGTACAGCGTACCGATTTCATGTTCCAGAGCAAAATCCACAGACATGCTGTAGGAAGTATGCCCCCAATTGAACTTCTCAATCGATTCCCCAAGAGTATACTGACCATCGAGGATAATTACATCAGCCTTTTTAAAAAAGCCTGCGGTCTTTTCCGTATTTCTGAAATCCGATTCAGTGAGTTCCGTATCTGTAGAATATATCACCTTTTTTCCTTTTTCCTCTACAGCATATGCATAACACTCATCGGGGTGGTTACGATCAATCCAGGAGACGATAGCGTCGTCCAGATAAAGATGGTCCTCTGTCAGTTCGATAAATTCTATTGAAGCGGAAAAGGAATCCATACCGACGGGATGATAGGGCTTGGACAAAAAACGGGAGAGAATCTTATCAAAACCCTTTTGGGGGCTGTAAAAACGGAATTTCATCTTCGGATCGAAAAGAAAGCTGAAAAAAGGCAGCCCCGCTATATGATCGTAATGAAAATGTGAAAAAAAGATATGTATTAAATCAGGAGTCTCCCCGGTTTTTCTCATATCTTCATCGAGTGTTCTCAAACCGCTGCCGCAATCAAAAATCAATAACTGATTATCGGCGAGGCGGATTTCAACACAAGCCGTATGGCCGCCTACGGTCCCGAATATCATTTCCGGCAGAGAATGAAGAAATCGCTCACGGCTTTCCGGATTTTTCAGATTGTCCGGCTTAGCTCTCTGAACCGTTGCCGATATTTTTCTTTTGATATCACGGGGTCGCAAAGAGCGGGAGTAAGATCCGCGAACACCTCTGAACTGAACTTTCATACAGTTTATTATAACCACAGAGAAGCCAAACAGCAAAGCCCGGCTTCTCTCTTTCGTTATTTATGAATTTATAAGCGGATCATTCAGCCTCTTTTGAAGCCATTCTTCTATTTCTTCCGCGCTGTGAACTTCACCCTTGCCGATTCCCGGACAACTCTTTGATTCCTCGAGCCAGGTTCCGGAATTCTCAACGACATGACTCCAGAAGGGATAACTGCGGCACTGCAGAGGCCGGGCTTTATAGACCGCACAGCCTCCTTCAGACCAGAAAATACAATCATTATTTTCCTTTTCGATTAAACTGAGCCTTTTAAAAAAACCGATATCCACCCAGGTACAGTATTTATCAATGAAAGATTCGCGTTTCATTCCCAGCTCTTTTACCATTTCCATAAGGTCTGTTTCCGATAAAAAAACATACCCCGGTTCATGTCTGCAACAGAAGCTGCATCTCTGACATTCAAATTTCAAGCCGTCGCTATAAAAAGGTTTATCCACAATCATACCTCTGAAGACAAAACAGGCTTTTCATGTTCATCATGAAAAGCCTGAAGATTTCGAATTAAGCCTGCGGACACGATGCTTGCGCATGACCCGCGATTATCTATATTGGGGAGAGAAGGATTCGAACCTTCGAAGCCGAAACAACAGATTTACAGTCTGCCCCCTTTGACCGCTCGGGAACCTCCCCAAAAGCATTATCCAATGCCGTAAAGCCAACTGTCGGATTCGAACCGACGACCCCGAGATTACAAGTCACGTGCTCTGGCCAGCTGAGCTAAGTTGGCATATATGTCGACCGCTGTTTTAAGTCCTGCGGACATTATGACTCGAGGATAAATCAGCGAATCGGGCGCTTTAGCGCTACAGCAGATTATCCTATTAGAATAAGTGATGCAAACCAATGCTTCGCATTAACATCATTATCTATATTGGGGAGAGAAGGATTCGAACCTTCGAAGCCGAAACAACAGATTTACAGTCTGCCCCCTTTGACCGCTCGGGAACCTCCCCAAAAGCATTATCCAATGCCGTAAAGCCAACTGTCGGATTCGAACCGACGACCCCGAGATTACAAGTCACGTGCTCTGGCCAGCTGAGCTAAGTTGGCATATATGTCGACCGCTGTTTTAAGTCCTGCGGACATTAAGACTCCGGGATAAATCAGCGAATCCGGCGCTTTCGCGCTACAGCAGATTATCCTATTTAGAATAAGTGATGCAAACCAATGCTTCGCATTAACATCATTATTTCTATTGGGGAGAGAAGGATTCGAACCTTCGAAGCCGAAACAACAGATTTACAGTCTGCCCCCTTTGACCGCTCGGGAACCTCCCCAAATAAGCAAAACAGCATTGCAAAAACGAACTGTTCACTCAATCAGCCAACTGTCGGATTCGAACCGACGACCCCGAGATTACAAGTCACGTGCTCTGGCCAGCTGAGCTAAGTTGGCGTTTATGCTTACCGAAAAAGAAGATATGATAATCTGTAAAAACAGTCAATACTTATTATTTAAAAAGTGTCAAAGCTCAGACTAAAATCTCAAGCCCTTCTTCCTGCACCGCAACAGTGTATTCAAACTGGGATGCGACAAATCCTTCTCTGACCATAGCCGTTCCGAGTTCATCATAGAAGATATCATATGGACAGTTTGTGAAGACCGGTTCGAGTGTGAATACCATTCCAGGCTTGAGGGGGCATGATCTTCCGCTGGTGACATATTGGACTAGAGGTGATTCGTGAAGCTCCCGGCCGATTCCATGGCCGGCCCCTTCCTGAAGAACACGAAGCCCTATTTCCCTGCTTTTTTCACTGATAAAATCCCCCAGAACGTCCAGATCCTGTTTTTGTTCCAGGATTTTTACTGAATCAAAGACTATTTCTTTGGAAAACCTGACAATATCCATAATTTCGGGAGGACAATTTCCCACTGGGTAGGTTTCTGCCCCATCACCGTACCAGCCGTCTTTTCTAAGCACGATATCCACTGTTACGATATCGCCTTCCCTTAGAACATAATTTTCCGGTATGCCGTGATAAGCTTTATTATTTCGGGAGATCAGTGCTGAATACTCATAGAGACCAGAGCTCTTGAGAAAAGGGTCTCCGTTTCGCAGCAAAATATAGTTTTCACAGAAAATATCGATATCAAGCTCGTTGACTCCGGGCTTAATGATTTTTTCAAGCTGACGGAGCAGATCGCGGACCAGAGCTGCCGCCTGAGAGATGTAAAACCTCTCTTCTCTGCTGTAATAGGAGATCTCACCTCTTTCATGCTCTTCCCGTGATGGACCTGTACAGAGGGATATATCTCTCATCAAGAACTTGCCGCCATGTATATTTCTCATTAATGATATTAACGGCATTCTTTCTGATTTGATGTAGAATCTCTCTGTCATTGCCATAGAGATAGATAGCTTCACGGACTTTTTCCGCAAGCCTTTCCGGTGTATTCGGACTATATGAAAAGCCGTTCAATCTATCCTTTGTTTTTACAAGTCCTCCTGTTTCATGGACAATGGGGATATTTCCGTTCAGCTGGGCGATAAAGTCCGTCAGGCCGCAAGGTTCCCATTGCGATGGAACCAGAAAAAAATCACCACCCGCAAAGACATCGGCAGAAAGTGAAGGATCGTAATACCTGAAATAAGCGAAATTCCCTATTCGTCCGGCAATACCGGCCAGCCTGGCTTCCAGATCCCGGTCGCCCTCTCCGAGAACGAGAAAACGGGCATCGAGATCAGAAGCATACCTTTCCAGAAAATCCGCCAGAACATCGATCCCTTTCTGATAGGCGATCCGGCTTTGAAGGGTGAATAACGGTCTGTCATCGTCAATCATTGCTCCGTAAAGATAACCGCTTTTTTCAAGATCAGCGATTCTTTTGATAAGCAAGGCTCTGCATTCTCTCTTTTTTTCTGTAAAGGAATTGTGGGTTCCATTTTTCAGAACAGGCGAATGTGAGCAGCGGTCGTGATGATCCGGATCTATTCCATTGGTTATACCAATCAGCTCGATTCCGGCTGAGTGAAACAACTCTCCGATCAGTCCGCTATTGATATCCTTTCCCGACATGACATCTTCCGCATAACGCTCAGAGACTGTATTGATTTTTCCATAGAGACCGGCGCAGAGAAGAGGATTCCAGCCCATGGGCGTGTGGAAAGACTTGAGAACACTATGGGATAATCCTGTCAACTTTTCAACTTCGTGAAAGTCTTCTATGTTCTGTTGATATACAGCCCCGCCATTGTGTATGGTTAGCAACGTTCCTGAACGGCTGAAATACCCGGAATACCGCTTTTTCGTTCTCATAATGGCCGGAAGAAAGCCACAATGGCCATCGTGAAGATGAAAGACCTCCGGTAACTCACCCAGTGCCATGGCACCTTCCAGAGCTGCATATTGCAGCGTCAGATTCATTTCATTGGCATCGAGATGACCTTTTCCATATTGAAAATCAGCTCTTAAACCTTCTTCCCGCATACTGTAGGTATAAACACGATCTTTTGATAGAAAAACAGCTGCTTTTACCAATAAGACCCGTATTCCTTCGACATAGCAGGGATAGAGACTGATCTGCTCATCACCTTTCCGGCCGCGCAGCGGAAAACTGACAAGAGGATCACAATATGATTTATCCTCGAGAAACCGGTACATGGGAAGCACGACAGTCACTTCATGCCCGAGACTGACAAGAGCGCGGGACAATCCGTAGACAACGTCCTTTATGCCCCCAGCTTCCGCGAGGGGACTCATTTCTCTGGAAACCTGCCAGATATTCACAAACCGCTACCTTCTATCAGCACTCATATGCCGAATTCAGATCTTTTCTGAGATGTACCGCCTCTCCAAGGTAAACGGGAACGGGTCTGTGATCATTTTCACATTGATAAGTAACCAGAACCCTGACAACAGCATGAAGAGCTCCTTCATATTCCGGTTCTTTCGTACAGAATAAAGGTACGAAATGATAAGCGCCGGATTTCCTCAAAGCGGCTGCCGGATTGGCGACATTCAAATCTGCCGTCTGGGAGAAAACAATACTGATTATCTCTTCTTCTTTTAAATCATTTTTTCCACTTATTTCATTCATCAGTTCGATAACCGCTTTTTCCATTGACTTGTGATCATTGGAGTCGACAGAAATCGCACCCCGAACAGCTTTAACCATTAAATAACTCCGAAATTCGTTCCGTTCAAATCAGAACCAGGATTTGAGAAAATTTATAAAAATATAAAAGATAAATGTAAAAGTAAAAATCACTCCGGAAAAAATAATTTTAAAAAGAACACTTTTTTTTCTGTAACGGAAGGACATTATATACACCAGAACGGCAAAAAGAGATGCCATTGAGGATAAAACAACAGCATAACTCATAAAATCCAGCAGAAAGAGTTGTGTTGAATCAGTAAACTTCTGAAAACTACCCAGTACATAGAGAAAAAAGGCAAAGAGAGTATTGTATAGAAAGAAAAGTGATGATTTTCTCAATAATGCAGGCAACCACAGCCTGAAATACCGGACTCCTGCTGAATTTCTTCTGATCATTCACCCATATTATCACGGGGGGAGAAGGCCATCAATCCCGTACGAAAAAGGGATAGACCTGAAAGTCCGCAGAGGCGCTTATTCACCAGGACTTATTTCTTGCAGGGTGATGAAAGGTGAACATACAATAGAGATATGAAGGAAATGAATGATAAGAAAAAGAATCTGCACGAACTGATTCAGAATATGACAGCTCCTCTCTCTCCCTTTCCGACAGAACTGCCGTCAAAACTGAAAAAACTGGATAGCATCAAAGCAGTCCTGCTGGATGTCTATGGCACGATTTTAATTTCCGGAACAGGTGATATCGGCATTGCAGAAGAGAAGAATAATGATTTTCCCATATCAGGTATACTTGAAAATGAGGGTCTTGCGTTACTCTGCGACAGGAACTCCATAGATGACCGGTTCTCCGGACTGATCATAGATTATATTAAGGAAGATCATAAAAAGAGCAAATCCGAAGGCATATTGTATCCCGAAGTGGATATTAGAGATATCTGGAATAGAATTCTGAATACGATGCTCAATGAAAACTACATAGACGGCGATATCGATGAGGGAAAAATCGAAAGAGCTTCTGTGGCCTACGAATGCCTGACCAACCCTGTTTGGCCTATGCCCGGAGCAGATTTACTGATTAATCATCTCTATGATTCCCCCCTGAAAGCGGGGATCGTTTCCAATGCCCAGTTTTATACGGAACCGATTCTGGAAACCCTGCTCGATTTTCGCATAGGCGAGGATTTTTTCCCCGAAAGCCTTCTATTTTATTCTTTCGAACAGAAACAGGCCAAACCGTCGGAAGATTTTTTTTCATCTGCTGTTTTAAAAGTGAAAAAGCTGTACAATATAGATGCCCATGAGATACTCTATGTGGGAAACGATATGCTGAATGATGTTTATACAGCTTCGAAATGCGGATGCCGGACAGCTTTATTCGCCGGGGATAAACGGTCGCTCAGGCTTAGAGCTTCCGATGAAAGATGCCGCGATCTCGAACCTGATTTGACGTTAACCAGTTTAAGTCAACTGATCGAAATACTCTAAAGGACTGCGGTACGTTCATGGCTGATACAACTGTTAAAAAGAAGAAAAAAAGCTCACTGGGACCAATATTGTCTTTTTTACTTTTTTTCGGAGCGGCCGGAACTCTGTTCTGGTTCGGGTGGGTCCAATTCGAACTTCCGGAAAACACTTACGCGGTTCTTTTTTCGAAAACAAGCGGTTATGACAGCAAGGTTCTCGAACCGGGCCGTTTCATATGGAAATGGGAGAGGATTCTTCCGACTAACAGCAAGCTTATCAAATTCCTGGTTGAAACTCGAAGTACTGAACTCGAATACATAGGCGAATTGCCTTCCGGTGATTTATACAAGTCCTTTATTCCTGAAAATCCCGATTTTTCCTATCATATGACTTTTCATATTTCATACCGGCTTATTGAGGAGCGTTTACCGGAACTCCTGCAGAAGGGTGATTTAGACAGCGGGGACATGGAAAGCTTTTACAATGAAGCAGAAGCTGAATATCTGAAGATACTGAAAGAGGGAACAGGTGATTATTTTACGGAAAACCTTTCAATAAACAGCAGCTCCTACGGCGAGCTGGAAATAGCTCTCCTCGAAAAACTCAAATCCCGTTACACCTACCTTGAAATCCGGTCTTTTGTTGTAAAATACATTAATTTCCCTGACCTGGAACTCTATCGAACGGCAAAGGACATGTATGCCCAGATCCTCGAAAGACGGAAAAATGCGGAAATCGCCACAGAAAAATGGGCCATAGAATCCAAAGTGAATCTCGATACAAAAATAGAGATTTTAACCAAATATGGGGAATTGTTGAGTAAATACCCGATTCTTGTTGATTATTTTGCCCTTGATCCCGAATCTCAAGTCCTTGATATCAGCAACCTTAAAGATTTCAATTATGTTTCCGGTGAATAGATGGATTATTTCTTCAGTTTCAATAAAATGAAATATTTCAGAGAAAAGAAACCCGATGGATGTATCCTCTGTCTTATATACGAAGGTTCCAAAGAAGTTGAAGATTTAACGGTCTACCGTTCCGGACTCGTCTCGGTTACTGTTAACCTATACCCCTATAATCCGGGACATCTTCTGGTATTCCCGAACCGCCATATTCAGGACGTCCGGGAGATGAGCGAACAGGAAGAAAGGGAGATGAGCCGGGTTACGAAATTGACTCTTGATGTGCTGGATGATCTTTTCTCGCCCACAGCCTATAATATCGGCTTTAATATGGGTCTTGAAGCCGGCGGCTCAATTGATCATCTCCATCAGCATATCATTCCCCGTTACCCGAGAGAAATAGGTATAGCAGAACTGATCGGCGGAAAGAAAATACTTGTGGAAAGTCCCTACGACACAGCCGTTAAACTGACCGAAGCCTTTAATTCTTTTCCATCTCAAGATTCTGTTTCAAAAGGTTGTTGAGGTTAGAGACATCGCTTAAGAGAAGCTTAATCAATTCCCGGAGGGAACGCTCTCTGTTGACTTGAGGATAAACCGAAGACAGCTGAAGGCGGATCAGATCCGCCGGACTAGAAATAACCCGTTCCAGCCCCTTCTGAATATGATTGAGGATATCAAGCCCCGAGAAAATAATGCGCTCGGCTTCCAGATCCTTCTCTGAAATAAATCCTCTGTATTTTCTTTCCAGAGACGGGCTTTTTTTCAATTCGTTTTTTAATAAGGAAAAAGTCTTTCCGTCTTCATGATCGGGCATAAGGGAACGGTCAAAGGCACTTATCTCGCTACTGACTTTTTCCACATCTTTCTGCAGTTCGAGAATCCGCGATTGAAGCTGAGGGTTTTTAACAAGCACAGTTTTGTAAAGGACTTGAAAAACTTCAAGCACATTTCCCTTATAGTACTGGGCATAGAAATTATAGAGCAGCATGAGCGAAGAGATGTGTTTGAAATAAGGCAGGTTCAGAGTCCTGAAATCAAAATCTTTATACTCGCGGTACCCTTGAAGCTGATAAAGAGTGAAACCCAGAAAAATACGCTCGATCGACGAGTTGATATATTTTCGCTGAACTTCGTGGAAAACGGAAGTCAATGCGGAAAGCACTCTCAACTTGAGAGAAGAACTGTAAAATTCAAAAAAATCCGGCTTGGGAATCTTGAAGACCTGCTCGTAATAACTATCCTTTCTAATATATTTGATGATATCTGCCAAAGGAGTTTTCTTCATGAACTCCTCAACACCGAGCTTTAGAGACTGAATGTCTTTTTTTATTATCTGAAGCCTGTCTTCGGAATTATCTCCTTCGTCACTTCTTTTTATCCTAAGATAGGCTCCGCTTACGGCATTAATATGCTCATCTGTCCAGTCTGTCATGGCAAAAAGATTGAGACAATACAAAAGCTGCTCCAGCCTTGAAATGACAAGAGAGAAATCCGTATTCCTGAAATCGGGCGATCTGAATTCGACGAGGTCCGCCATGGAGCATCCGAATGCGGACAAAAGATTTTTAAAAGGGTATACAACGAGAAACTTACCGAAATAAAAGGGCAGAAAATACTCATTAATATCCTCTATGTTTTTCAGAGGAATGGAATTGAGAAATTCATTCATCCGGCTGATGAGTTTTTTTCTAATCTGATTTCTGTCTCCAGTCGAAGCGAATATGGCATCCATTTCTTCCATTGAAACAAAATCATAAATATCGCTTTTTCCGGAATGGATAGATTCCCTTATAAAAGTGGAATAGAGTATTTCGATAAATTCCGTATCAAGCCAGATTTCTTTGAACATTCTCCGTAGCGGAGCAATGAGAACGTAAAGGGCGTAAATTTCTCTGGCCAGCCGTCCTGTCAGCTTAGTCTCTTCACCGGCAAAGTAGGATCCACCTGAAGTATTGTCCAATTTTTTTTTCAGATGCTTCAAGGATCTTCTGAGATAGAACTCCACAGGACTTCTTCCTGTGAAAAAGGAATAAAGACGGATAATAAAACGCTCGAACCATCCGCTTAAATTGATATCTCTTCTGACCTTTTTTTCAACTTCCTCCTGGGAGAACTCTTTTCTTTTAAAGTCTTCCGAGCTCTCATGAAGCTTCAAACTCTTGCTTATCTTTTTCAGAAGAGACTTTCTTTCCTCCACGGGAAGTTCCGCAGCCAGCTGATCAAAAACAGTATTCATACTTTCCATCAGATTTAATTGTCATCCAGGGGGATAATCATTACCAGTTTTCCACTTTTCATATCAATTTTAACAGTCCTTTCGGAAGAGACATTGCTGATTCCCCCGTCTCCAGGATTCCATTCCAGTTCATCAAGCGGCCACTTGAGTCCCGAGCTGGTCATTGAACATAACTGACCTGTAACAGGAAATAGAGAAATAACAGTATTTATTTTAAGATTAATACAAAAACTCCCTTTAACAAGGAAAATCTTTTCATTATCCGTGATCCAGCGGACAGGAGCCCTTTCCCTGAAAAAAAGAGAATAGATAGCAATCAGATGATCGAGACGTCCACCTCCCCCGCCGATGACGACAACAGATGTGCAGCCTTTTTCGTAGAGATGATTAATTGCCAGTTCCGTGTCCGTATAGTCCTTATCTTCCGGATAGAGCAAAATTTTGCTCCTGTGAAATTTTTCCAGAATCTTCCTATTGCTGATCGAATCCATATCTCCGACGATGAGATCCGGTTCATATCCGTATGACAAAAGAGTATCAAGTCCAGAATCGGCAGCAACAATCATGTCTGCGTCATCCAGTTCGTTTTTAATTATTCCCAGAGAAGGAGCTTGCCCTCCCGTTACAACAATTCCCAGCATAAAAACTATTTTACAGTAAAAAAATTCTTTTTTCTATTAAGCATTTTTTTTATCTGTCGAGAATGAAGAGTGTTGGACAAGGATGTCCATGTAATATCCAAGGAGGATTAAATGATTATTAATCACAACATGAGCGCAATGAATGCTCAGAGAAATCTCGGAATCTCAACCGGCAGTATCAGCAGCAACATGGCTAAACTCTCATCGGGAATGAGAATCAACAAAGCCGGAGATGATGCTTCAGGTCTGGCCGTTTCCGAAAAAATGAGATCCCAGATCCGTGGTCTGAATCAGGCTTCGGATAACGCGGCTAACGGCGTTTCTTTTATCCAGGCAACAGAAGGGAGCCTGCAGGAAACTACGGATATCATCCAGAGAATCAGAGAACTGGCCATCCAGGCTTCCAACGGTATCTATTCTTCGGAAGATAGAATGCAGATCCAGGTTGAAGTGTCCCAGCTTGTAGACGAGGTGGACAGAATTGCTTCTCACGCCCAGTTCAACGGTATGAATATGCTGACTGGACGGTTCGCAAGAGATACTGGTGAAAACACTGTTACCGGGTCTATGTGGTTCCATATCGGTGCCAATATGGACCAGAGAGAAAGAGTTTTTATCCAGACAATGACATCCGGTTCTCTCGGTCTCAGACAGGTGGGATCAGGAAACATCATGTCTATCTCTACAGCTGATCAGGCTAATAGAAACATCGGTGTTCTCGACGGAGCCCTCCGCATGGTCAACAAGCAGAGAGCTGACCTTGGAGCCTACCAGAACAGACTGGAAATGGCGATAAAAGGTATTGATGTAAGTGCTGAAAACATGCAGGCTGCCGAGTCAACCATCAGAGATACTGATATGGCTGCCGAAATGGTAGATTTCACAAAGAACCAGATTCTCAGCCAGGCAGGAAATGCCATGTTAGCACAGGCCAACCAGCAGGGACAGATGGTAATGCAGCTTCTCCAGTAGTTTCAGAGATGAATACGCTGAAAAAATGCAGTCTTCGGGCTGCATTTTTTTTATCCCCGCCTGCCCTTGACTATATATAAATATAGACGTAGTTTTTCACAATATGACAATTCGCGTATCTGAAGATTTAAAAAAAATTGCCTCGATTCTCAATGAAAAAGGGTTCAGCTGTTACCTCGTGGGAGGAGCTGTAAGAAATCAGCTTCTCGGTATAGAAGAGAAAGATTACGACCTGGCTACCGATGCCCTGCCTGACGACATTATCAGAATCTTCCGCAAGGTCATTCCCACAGGAATCAAGCACGGGACGGTAACAGTCTTATTTAAAGGCGAAGCCTATGAAGTTACGACATTCAGAGTTGATGGAAAATACACTGACGGCAGACGGCCGGACTCGATAAGCTATACTTCAGATATCAATGAGGATTTAAAAAGACGGGATTTCACAATCAATTCCATAGCTTATGATATTCTCAACGAAAAGCTCATTGACCCTAACAACGGGCTCTCCGATCTTGATAAAAAAACAATAAGAGCTATAGGGAATCCCGATGAGAGGTTTCAGGAAGACGGTCTACGCCCTCTTCGCGCCTGTCGTTTTGCAGCTCAACTGAATTTTGATTTAGAAAATGAAACTTTCAAAGCAATCGGCAGAAATCTGGACAAATTCCGAATCGTATCAAAAGAACGCATTTATGACGAACTGGTGAAAACCATGAAAGCCCGGAAACCATCTACAACATTCCGTCTATTGCTGGAATCCGGATTACTGGAGATTATTTCGCCGGATCTGACAGCCTGTTCCGGCCTGGAGCAAAGAGAAAAGCACAAACTTGATGTTTTCGAGCACCTGATAACGACATGCGACTATTGTCCGCAAAATGACATTGATCTGAGATTTGCCGGATTGTTCCACGATATCGGAAAAAAAGATGCTCTTGTTTTTAATAGCGAGGGAATTCCCACTTTTCACAATCACGAAATCCATTCAGCCCGCAAAGCTGTAAAAATTATGAAAAATCTGAAATTCCCGAACAAATCCATTCAAAGAATTGAGCACCTGATAAGACATCATATGTTCAACTACGAGTCGATATGGACCGATGCGGGAGTTCGTCGGTTTATTGCCAGAGTCGGCCTTGATCAAATTGACGATCTGCTAACACTCCAGAAAGCCGATATGGCTTCCATGTGGACGTCGGATGAGGATTATGATCTGTTAAAAGAATTAAAAAACCGGATCGACAATCTGACAGAAAAAAATCAGGCTTTTACAATTAAAAGCTTGAATATAAATGGTAACGATTTATTTATGGATGGGGGAATTCCCAGAAGTCCGGTAATGGGACAGATTCTGGAAAGCTTATTAGAGCTTGTATTGGAAAATCCCGATTACAATGACAGAGATTTTCTCCTGGCCAGGGCCAGAGAGATTTACGAAAATTATACGGAATCCGTAGAGGAAAGATAGGCAAAAGCTTCTTCAGCTGCCTGCTGTTCAGCTTCTTTTTTATTCTTGCCTTCCCCGGGACCGAATGTTCTTCCGTTTACCGAAACTTCCATCCAGAATGTTTTGTCATGATCGGGACCGGATTTCTTGACTAAAGTGTATTTGGGATAGATATGATATTTCTTCTGAACGTATTCCTGGAGCATAGTTTTGTAATCTTTTTTATGTCTGTTCTCCAGGACTTTATCGATTTGCGGAACGAGAAAGCGCAGAACGAATTTACTGACTTCCCGGTATCCGGTATCGAGGTAGTAGGCGCCGATGATGGCTTCCATACAATCAGCCAGGATAGCTTTCTTCTGCCGTCCTCCTGAGTTTTCCTCACCTTTTCCGATGAGAAGATATTTATCTACATCTATTGAACGGGCAATGCTGTCAAGACTTTCCTCACTGACGACAAATGACTTTACTTTCGCCAGATAACCTTCCACCCTATCGGGTAGTCTGTTAAACAAATAATCAGCTGTGACCATGCCGAGAACAGAATCACCGAGGAATTCAAGTTTTTCATTATTCTCTATTTTTTGAGAGTATTCGTTCGAATAGGAGCGGTGTATAAAAGCAAGGTTCAAAAGATCAACTCTTTTGAACCTTATGCCTGCCTGTTTTTCAAAAAGACGAAGCTCAGCTCGTCTTTTTGATGACACAATAGGTGTCTTAACAGGAATGTTTTTCTTAATTGGATTCACAAGGTAAATTATTTACTTTTTTCAGCCTTGATAAAATCTAATGCATCAGAAACTTTTTCAAACTCTGTTGCTCTCTCATCAGGAACGGAAACGCCCATTTCTGAATCGATAGCATAAAGAAGCTCATATGTGTCGAGACTGTCGGCACCGAGATCTTCTCTGAATCTGGAATCAAGAGTGATTTTCTCCATGTCCACTTCCAGTTTGTCTGCAATAAGACCTTTCAACTGTTCAAATAATTCGTCCATTCAACAACTCCTTGTAGGATTATTAAGCCATCTCGTCAAGCTCGATAACCTGTTTCCCTCTATAAAAACCACATTTGGGGCATACTCTGTGACGCATAATTTTGTTGCCACAGTTTGTGCACGATACAAGAGTGTCAACACCCATTTTCATGTTGATGGATCTTCTTCTCCTGCTTCTGGCTTTCGATGTTTTATATTTAGGTACTGCCATCTCTTACCTCACTTCGCAGTATATCGGAGACTAAAATAACGCATCGGCTATATTTTGTCAATAACCGCCGGTTTTTCTCTTTAAAAGTTTCTCCACGTGAGCGGGAACCATCCCAGAGATATCAGCGTGAAAATTCAGAAGCTCCTTTATCGATGAAGACCGCAATACAAAATACTTGGGATCTGTGGGTAAAAAAATCGTTTCGATTGATGATTTTAACTGTTTATTCATCATGGAAAGTTCAAATTCATAGCCGAAATCCGCCACATTCCGAATACCTCTGAGGATAACTTTGATGTCGTTTTCCACAGCATAATCGACTATGAGCTTATTACACAACGTTACTTTTACACCTGACAGGTCCTTAACTGATTCACTGAGCAGCTCCATTCGCTCCTCAGGCGTCAGCAGCGGCATTTTATTCGTGTTGACAGCTATAACCACATCCAGCGTATCAAAGAGCGCCGCTCCCCTTTTAATAAGATTGATATGCCCTTTAGTCGGGGGATCGAAAGTTCCGGGAAATACTGCTTTTACCATAAAAAGCACTATATTTAAAAAAAAGGAAAGGGTCAAATTGTTTTGACTTTTAAGCAATGAAATTATAGACTTCTCTATGTATATGAAAAAGATAATTTTACTCACAGTGTTTTTACCGGCTCTTTTTTCCTGCAAAACAACAGAACCTCTTCCCGTTGTACCTGAACCGCAGGAAGTTGTAGTCCAGGAGGATTCCGTACCGGTAGCAGAACCGGCGGCGGAAGAAGCGGAAGTTGTCATACCCGAAGAACAGGTGGCAACTGAAAACGATGTAATGGTTGTTTCCGAAGATCTATACAACAGGACTTTTGACGAGATAGAAAACCTCATCGATGAGCTGACAAAACTCATCAGAAAGAAAAATTTTAACGGTTGGAAGAATTTTCTCTCAGAAAAGTACATAGAAAAGGTAGGAAGTGCCGAATATCTAAGAGAGGTCTCAGAAAGTCCCAGCTTAAAAGATATTGTCGAGCTGAAGTCTTTAAGGGATTATTTTCAGTGGGTTGTCGTTCCGAGCAGAGCAAGCGCCAGACTGGATGAAATCATCTTCAAAGATGAAACCCATGTTACAGCCTATATGTACATTGATGAGAATCCGACGATTCTCTTTCAGTTTGAATTAATTGATGGTGAATGGGCCGTAACTGTTTGGTAGCCAGTGTTTGCTAATATTCCTTCTTGGAATTACAATTAATGCATTAAGTAAAGGGGTATTTTATGAACATCAGAAAAAAGGCAGCTGCTTTAGCCGGTGCTTTCCTGTTCCTGACCGTTTTGGGAGCACAGGATAATTCTTCAGAACAGACGATTGAAGACGTTTACCTGAAGAGCACAGTCAAGGCACAGATCATCAGAAGCCAGGCTGAATCTCCCGATCGCGACATGAAGATTATAGCCATACAGGACATCGAAGAGATGATTCAGAATGGGGAAGTCGATGAGAACAGTATAGAAATAATCGATATTTTAAGCGATCTTTCTTCTGAAGGGATCGACAAAAAAGTCGTTGAGGGCGGAAGAGTCGTCAACAATTTTTCAATGGTCAGAAAAGAAGCTGTGCGGATTCTTGGTGAAATCGGCGGTGATACAGCCCGAGACATGATTCTGAATATTTTTAAAAATGAAAACGAGACAATGGTTCTGACTGAAGCCGTTCTGGCTCTATCAAAAACCGGTTTGGATGAAAATGGAGAAGTTCTGGATCTCATAAGCTGGACTATGCATTCACAAACCGCCGTTACGAAAGACAATACTTTTGCAAATGCATCTTTATCGGCTATTCAGAAATTGGCAAATGACAATAATGGCCTCGAAGATGAAAAGGTATTCAGAGAAATCGCTGCTATTGCCGATCCGAGAAACGGTTATATAACAGTCGTTAGAATGAAAGCTCTTCAATTACTTGATGAACTTCAATCTTATTACTGATACTGTCCCCTTTCACTAATGATTAGGATATAAAAAAGCCCCTTTTTTTAAGGGGCTTTTTCAATCTTTCAGGCTGTTCATTACTTCTCGGGTATATCGAGACGCATGTTCATGCGCCAGTCACTTCTTGTTTCAGGATTCTCTTCATAGGGAATTTTTTTGAGAATTTCAAATTTTCTATTATTCAGGATTCTGACAACACCGAAATTGCCACTTCCGAGATATACAATTTTTTCCTGATTGCCCAGAGTTTCTTTTTCTGAAAGCTGTTTAACAATACAATCAAAATGAACGGGATTCTCACCGGAAGGATCATTCATGGCCGCCGAAATGTCTCTGATAGGATTTCCGCACAGAGCACAATCCGGTCCATTCGCCCTTTCCTGTTGAGGTCTGTTTCGCCTGTTTCTCTTTCTTCGGTCATTCCTACGGCGGGATCTGCTTACATCGTTTTCCGATTTACCGGCAGATTCGTCGGGGTTTTTCATGTCTTCTCCTCATTGAAGTTTACGATCTCATGAGTCAGAGTGGCCGCTATCTGTGAAATGGCCAGAGACAAATACTTGTCATCATCGATTTTCTGCTTCAATTCCTTTAGTCGTTTCGGATCAGACTGTTTTGCAATTCTTATCATTGGAGCTCCATCTCCCTAAAAAGCATTGATCAGATGATGTATTTCCCCCGTCCTCCTTGACAGAAAAACTACATCATAGCGTAGTCTGAAATCGCGATATTGCTGATACTTTACCAGAAAATACCGGGATGTATCTACTATTCTTTTTCTCTTAGTACTATTAATTGCATACTCAAGATCTTCAAAATCGTAATAATCCCAGTACTTCACCTCAACAAATGCGATTTCATCATTAGTTCTACATATAATATCGACTTCTCCGGTACGGGACATAAAGTTTCTTTTCAGAATTTTATAGTCTTTTTTTTCCAGGTAAGAAACAGCCAGATCTTCACCTTCCCGCCCTTTTGCGCGGCTGTCCACTAAACAGTCTTTCCGGCGAGAGTCTTGACATCAAGAGCTTTGAGAATGAAGAGATTCGTTTCCTGAAGGAGATCCAGCACGAGACCTGAACCATCCTTGTACTCGGTTCCGTCCGAATCAATGAGAAGCATGAGCTCCGGTCTTAGAGGTGTGTTGCCATGTATGGAAGTAACACGGCCGATGCTTGAGTCACTGAGAAGAACAATACTGCCTATAGGGTATATTCCCATACTGGAAATGAAGGCTTTTACAACTTTGGGATCGAATCTTCGCGAATTATCGCTCAGGATATTTTTCATAGCAAAATATCCGGTCATTGAGTTCCTGTAAGGCCTTTCAGAAACCATAGCCTCAAAAGCATCAGCAACCGAGACTATCCGGGCTTCCAGACCGATTTCCTGTTCCTTCAGACCTTGAGGATATCCGGTTCCATTCCATCTCTCATGGTGCTGCAGAGCGATCTGGGAAACATCTTCCGGATAATAGAGCTCTTTTGCCATGACCTGATATGAATAAAGTGTATGGGTTCTCAGAACCTTCAGTTCCTTATCATCCAGCTGGGAGTCCTTTTCCCTGATCTTTTTCGAGACACGTAGCATTCCGCAATCATGTAATATTGCCCCTATAACCAGATTCTGCAGCTTTGATTCTTCAATTTTCAGATAATCGCCGATTACCGCAGAAAGAATGGCACAGTTCAAACTGCTTTTAGCATAACCACTGCCCGCGCTTGAACATATAATAAGGCTGATAGTCTCATTTCTCTGTTCCAGAACATACTTGATAATCAACTCAGCAAGCGTATCGATTGATGTTGTATTAAATGTTTCTTTTTTGGAAATGCGATCAAATATATCGGAGAGAAAGGAAACGGCGTTTTTATAGAAATTAACAGAATCGCTATTGGCATCGAGGCCGAAAAATTCAAAATCTGCTTTTACGTCAGAAGGTGTTTTATCAATGGGCTTACCTTCGGTAAGAACTTCCTCTACTCCCCACTGAGTCAGCCTGTGCAGGTCTTTTTCCCGAATGGCAACACCTGCCGGAACAAGTAAAACATCATCTTCGACGTAAACCGATGCATCAAATTCCATTCCAACCTGTAAGTCTTCAACTTTTACTATGTTCATTGCCCCATCCTGAATAGCAGTCAATACTGATAATCAATCTTATTATAACTTAAAGATTCTATCTTGACTATCCTATAATTCTAAGGCATAAAAAAACCGGAATCACGCGATTCCGGTTCAATTTTTACTTCTGATCAGCTTTTTTCTTGATAAGCTCTTTAACCTTGGCGGCTTTTCCGACTCTTTCGCGGATGTAATAGAGTTTGGCTCTTCTTACTTTACCTCTTCTGGTTACTTCGATCTTTTCAATTTTAGGAGAATTGATGGGAAAAATTCTTTCAACGCCGACACCATGTGACATTTTTCTAACTGTAACAGTTCTGTTGATTCCAGCATTGTTGAGAGAAAGCGCCAGACCTTCATAAACCTGAACACGTTCTGTTTTTCCTTCAATGATCTTATAGAAAACTTTAATTGTATCGCCAATCTTAAAGTTTTCAGCATTTTCTTTAATCTGATCAGACTCAATTGATTTAATTATATCCATTAGGTCCTTCCTCCTGAATTACCATTTCATTTAACATTTTTTCAGCTTCATCCGACAGCTGACCGCTTTCCAGCAAATCAGGTCTGTTGGCGAGTGTTTTCTCAAGCTGTTTTTTCAACCGCCATTTTTCAATTTTAGCATGATGCCCCGATAAAAGTATATCGGGAACGCCGCGTCCCTGAAAAACTTCCGGTCTGGTGTAATGAGGATATTCGAGAAGAGCGTTCTGAAAACTTTCCTCTTCTAGCGATTCCTTTGTTATTACACCTTCACAAAGCCGGTATACGCTGTCAACCAGAACGAGAGCTGCAACCTCTCCCGACGATATAACATAGTCACCGATAGAAATCTCGTCATCCACATAGAGATCGATGATACGCTGATCAATACCCTCGTATCGACCGCATATGATGACAATCTCTTTCTCGCCTGACAACTCAAGCGAAAGCTTCTGATCGAGCTTCTTACCCGAAGGCGACATATAAACGGTTCTTGTCTGTCCGGCATTAACCGAATCCAGAGCCGCAGCCAGGGGTTCGGCTTTCATAACCATCCCGGCACCGCCGCCGTAAGGCGCATCATCACAGGTCCTGTGCTTATCGAAAGCAAAGTCCCTGATGTTGACAAAATTATATTCCACCAGATTGTTCTTAACAGCTCTCGACATGATTGAACTGTTAAAAAAACCTTCCAGTATTTCAGGAAACAGAGATAAAATTGTAAATTTCATCCCAGAATCCATTTTTCTTTCAGTTCGATGAGCTTTCCATCGATGGAAATATCTCCGATAAACTCATCGCGAAAGGGTATAAGAACTGATTCTCCGGAGTTTAGTTCCACTTCGAACAGCTCTCCGCCTCCCCCTTCGATAATTGATTTCACACGTCCGATAATCTCTCCGTCATAACGCAAGGAACACTGAACCAAATCAGCGTGATAATACTCTCCCTCATTCAAAGGCGCTGCATTATCACGGGGGACCAGGATTTCCATTCCGGCAAGCGTTTTGGCCTTTTCCGGCGAATCGATCCCGGCGATTTTAAGGATGACAGAATCACCTAGAGGCTTCACCTCTTCGATAACCGACTCACGTTCCTGCCTATCCGATTTCAGGATAATTTTTTCCAGATCATAAAAATGATCCGTCTCTCCCGAAAAACTGACAACTTTGACAAATCCTTTGATTCCATGGGAAGTGCGGATCTTACCGATCGCGATCAAATCCATATCAGTCGAGAATCTCCAGAACGCATCTCTTTCCGTCCCTGGTGCTCGAAGCACTGAGGATAGTCCGGACCGCTTTGGCAATTCTGCCGTGCTTTCCGATGACTTTGCCGATATCATCATCGGATACCCGTAATTCCAGAATTGTCGATTTTTCCCCTTCGATCATATTAACCGTAACTTCATCGGGATAATCGACAAGCGATTTAGCAATGTACTCTACCAGATCTCTTTCCACAATAACCTCAGACCCCCTTATTTAAGGGTGATACCTTTTTTGTTGAGAAGTCTCTTAACGGTATCTGTGGGTCTGGCGCCTTTTGCAAACCAGTCTCTGATTTTTTCTTCTTTAAGAACAACCTGTTTGTCTTCAGCTTCGATGGGGTGATAGTAACCGACTTCATCGATTGCTCTTCCGTCTCTTGCTGTTCTTGAATCCATAACAACGATTCTATAGTAAGGTCTCTTTTTAGCGCCTACTCTCTTAAGTCTGATTTTTACACTCACGTATTTACTCCTAGTCTACATTCCGCCCATTTGTGTCATGAGCTGGTTCTGCAGTTTCTTGTTTTTTGCGATTTTCTTCATCGTCAACCGCATCTTGTCGAATTTTTTAATGAGCCGGCTTACTTCTGAAACAGTAGTGCCGCTCCCCGCAGCTATTCTTTTTCTCCGGGGCGGACCGATTATTCTGTGATTTCTCCTCTCCTGAAGAGTCATTGACAAAATAATGGCTTCCTCCCTTTTAATAGCTTTTTCATCGATGTCCCCATCACCTATCTTCCCGGCCATTCCGGGAATCATGGCGACCAGAGACTGGACGCTGCCCATTTTCCGCATTTGCTGGAACTGCTTCAAGTAGTCTTCCAGCGTAAAAGTGGCGGAAATTATCTTCTTCTGAAGTTCTTCCGCCTCTTCCTGCGTGGCAACTCCCTGAGCCTTCTCCACCAGACTGACAACATCGCCCATCCCGAGAATACGGGAGGCTATCCTGTCAGGATAGAAAGGCTCAAGATCTTCAACTTTCTCACCAACACCAATGAATTTTATTGGTTTCCCTGTGATGCTCTTGAGGGAAAGAGCAGCACCGCCGCGGGCATCGGAGTCGAATTTTGTAAGAATAACACCGCTTATCGTAACTTCTTCATCAAAAGCTTTGGCTATTTCAACTGCATTCTGTCCGGTCATGGCGTCAGCGACCAGTAGTGCCTCGTCAGGGTTCACCGCTTCCCTGACGTCTACGATCTCTTTCATCATGTCCTGATCTATCTGCAACCGGCCGGCCGTATCGATAATCAGCGTATCATATTGTTTTTTCTTCGCAAGTTTCAGCGCGTTTTTCGCAACTTTAACCGCGTTTTTTGTTTCTTCTCTGTAGACTTCTACACCGATCTGTTCTCCCAGAACGGAAAGCTGTTCCACAGCAGCAGGCCTTACCAGGTCACAGGCGGCCAGCATGGGGTTTCTCCCCTCTTTCTTCAATCGGGCGGCAAGCTTGGCGGCAGCCGTAGTCTTACCAGCCCCCTGCAGGCCGAGAAGAAGTATAACAGAGACGGTATCAGGTCCTTTTAATTCAAGATCCTGACGGGAGTCACCCAACAGATCGACCATCTTGTCATAAACGATTTTAATGAACATCTGTCCGGGATCAACCGAACGGAGGACATCTTCTCCCGTCGCGTCCTTGATGGTTCTGTTAACAAAGCGTCTGACAACTCTGAGGTTGACATCGGCATCGAGGAGAGCCACCTTTATTTCGTTGACAGCGTCCTCTATATTCTTTTCTGTTATCCGGTTCTTTCCGGTAAACTGCCTGGTAATGTCAGTCAGTTTATCCGTAATTCGGTCTAGCATTCTTTCTATTTAGCCTTAAAAGTTTTAGCTTTTTTATACCGTTAATCCCAGAGCTGTGTCAAGTATGACAGATCAGTAAATCTTCATGAAATGACGTTCCAGGTAGCTTATACGTTCCTCCGACCGATCACTGTACACACTGAGGGGGAAATGATCCCTTACAAGTTTGAAAAGAGTGACCGCTTTTTCAATATCCTGCCCGGTTCCGGGATTTTCAAGAGACTGAGCGGCACGAAACAGCATTTCCGCACTGCTGTTATCATAGGGATATAGTAAAAAAGCATTTTCCGCCAGTTTAACCAGCAGCTGATCGTACCCCCCCTGCTTATCGAGCAATTCAAAGACATCCATCATCAGATCGGTTCCCGGATCAGCCTCGGGGTCCGTAAGCTGATCTATTGACGCGACGACTCCCGGGACATTCTCCTCCATCACAGCAATGCTTATATCATCATCCGCCAATCCGCTCAACTCCTTTTCAGAGAAATCAGTTGAAAGGGCTTCAATTACCACAGGAAGATGGCTCCCGGAATCTTCTGTTGCGGCCTCAAGCTTGTACGACAGTTTTTCATCCTCACCGGTTTCACTGTTCTGAAGAACAAAATAGAGAACTAAAGTCCCTCCTGTCTCCGAAGTAAAAAGAAAACGCGTCATTCCATCTTCAAATTGTCTATTCTTGAGTACAATCCCCTCACTGGAATCTCCGCGGTCAAATATCCATCCCTCACGATCAAGAGAAATCAGAATATCTTCCCCCGGAGTGAATTCTCTGAAATTGTCCGGCATTCCTCCGTCCGCATTAACTGATTCACGAACATCTGGAGAAATTTCATCGGTTCTACTCAACCCGGGTTCAACTGTTACAACAGTCTCTTCGGGAATAATTATATTCTCCGGAGTAAGAGGAGAATCGGCAGCAGGAGGTTTTTCAGAGGTTTCGACTACAGAATCCAGCGCGACAGGTCTCACACTCTCTGCAATGACTGTCTGTCTTTCCTGTTTTTCGGGTTCAGGAGCGGGCTCTTTTGCAATTTCAGGAATCACATACTCGGGAAGGATTATTTCATTATCTCCGCCGAGATCCTCATCAGGAGCGATGGAAAGATAGGGTGCAGAAACAAAGAGAGAGATTTCAGGCAGCACAACTGAACCTTCGAGCCCCTCTGCATCGGAATTCTCCACGGCCTGATTAAATGCATAATACCGGGCTTCACCTGTCGTTACACATGAGGATAAGATTATCAATAATGAAAAAAATAGAGCTATCTGTCTTTTACACATCAGGGGATATCATCCAGGACATTTTCAATAGATTTGCGGTTTTCTTCGCGGATTTTCTCTATTCCCAACTCTTCAGGAGGAATAATATACCGCTCAACCATGGACTCTGGCCACATTTTCATAGGCTCACGATACAAGGTCAGACCTCTTTCTCCCGACTCGAGGGATTCGGGAATTATGAAATCAGTCAAACCGGGCGATTTGAGAATCGCAGAAATATCCTCTTCTGTATAGAGTTCCGGTTCGGAACTGTCACCGCCCGCGTTTACCGACCTGAAAATTGTAACACCGACGACGACAAGCACCGCCAGCATAAGAATGGAAAAGAGAGAGAAGAGATATATTTTAAAAATGTGAGGCTCTACATAATCTGTAAGCTTGAAATTGACCTTCAGCTTAGGAGTTTTCATTTTCAACCTCATCCTCAAGCCTGATGGAAATAATTTTAGACACACCCGACTCCTGCATTGTAACACCGAGAAGGGTGCTTGCACCAGTAACTGTTTTTTTATTGTGAGTGATAACGATAAACTGAGACGTTCTTCCGAACTCGACGAGAACATTGACAAATCTCTGAATATTAGCCTCATCCAGAGCCGCATCGATTTCATCGAGAATACAAAAAGGCGATGGTTTTATAAGATATGTTGCAAAAAGCAGCCCGACACCTGTCAGCGATTTTTCTCCCCCGGAAAGAAGTGAAATATTTTCCAGTTTTTTACCGGGCGGCTGTGCATAAATCTCGATTCCCGACTCGAGAATATTGTCGGGATCAACAAGTTTCAACTCAGCCCGTCCTCCGCCGAATAAACGACGGAACATTTCGTGAAATTCCTTCCGGATTGCCGTGTAGGCCTGCATGAACAGCTTTTCCGATTCCGTTTTTATCTCGCGGGTCACTTCGATCAGATTATCTCTGGCTGATTTTAAATCTTCAAGCTGCCCGTTGAGAAAATCATACCGGTCCTTGACTTCAGAGAATTCCTCAGGTGCCATAAGATTGACCTGTCCGATAGATCTGAGACGAAGCTTAACGGAATCCAGTTTGTCTTTAATGGCGGACACCGGTTCCTCGATTTTTTCGGATCGGGCAGAATATTCGTCCAGTTCTCTTGAATACTTGTCCCTGAAATTGCTGTAGAGGTTCTGTATTTCCGTTTCAAGCTGGGCCAGATCGATATTGAAGCGGGAAATCTCCTCCTGGATAGCATTGACCCTTGATATTTTTTTCTTCAGCTCAACCTGTTCACCTTGAAGTTTTTTATTCTTATCGTTTATCCCCTTCTCCAGATCTTCCAGAGCTTTTTTGGTTTTAACCTTTTCTTCTTCAAGTTTTCTGCCGTCTTCCTCCAGGTCGGCAATCTTGCCTTCGAGAACTGCTTTCTTTTCTATTTCTTTTTTCAGCTCTTCCGTATTGTCTTTGAGATAAGCCTGCTGTTCTTCCATTTCCCTTTCGAGAACCTTAAGGCTATCATTAACGGCATCAACCTGCGTTTTAATCGTAGCGACAGAAACTTTCTGCTCTTCCAGGCTCTGCTTATAGTCATCAATCTTCTGTAGAAGCGCTTTATTTTCATTCTGCAGGTTTTTTATTCTCTCTCGATTGAGCTTTACTTTTTCCAGAACAGCAGATATGCGGTTATCGATATCCCGTTTCCTGGTAATAATTCCTTCCGGAGCGAGGAACTCATCAAGAAAATCGGGGTTCGTATCGGTATACTCTTTAAAGACTTTTTCGAGTTCGGCAAAACTGTCCCTCGAGTCTCCGAGAAGAGTGACACAACTTTCGAGCATTTTCTTGAGATCTTTCCCTCCGCCTACACGAAGGGCATCATTAATAATCTGTATTCGACCGGCAATCTGCACACGGGAAGTCGCTGAAATCTCCCTGACTCTTTCCTCGAGAGATTCCCGGCGGCTCCGGGAAAAGCCTGTTTCACGCAATCCTTTATCGAGCTGGGAGACGATGTCATCGGTGAGAACTCTTAAATCTTCTCCGAGTTTGTCCCTGTCCGACTCCAGACTGATACTTTCGTTATCAAGACCCGAGATCTCTTCTTCATTTTTTTTAATGCTATTGTCGCAACCGGCAATGGTTTCCTCGAGACGCGAAATATTACGGGTTATTTCCTCCAAACGGTCATTGTAGTCCTTCAGAGTCTCGACTTTCTTTTCCCGGTTTGCCCCTATCTGGCCGATTTTGTCATTAATTGCTTTTTCTTTCGCTTTAAAGGAAGATATGGATGTTTCAACTTCACTTATCTGTTCTTTAAAAAGCCGGATCTGATTCTCATGATTTTCCTTTTCCAGCCCCATTCCATAGAGCTTTTTCTGAAATTCGACGAGTTCCGATTCCATGTGGGTCACCTGACCCTGATTTTCCTGAAGAAACCCGTTTATGCCTTCTATCTCACCGCTCAGTCTGGTATACAGCTCCTTTTTTTCCCGGAGCTTTTCTGTTTTATGTGTTCTCGTCTCATTAAGCGAAGAGAGCCTGAGAAGCTGGAGATCGATCTCCAGTTCAAATATACGGCTTTTACACTCACGGTATTCGAGGGTTTTTTCTGATTGCTTTTTCAGGGTATCGTAGCTGCGCCGGACTTCCCGGAGAATATTCTCGACCTGCACCATGTTCTCTTCTGTGCGGGCAAGCTTCCTGTCCGCTTCGCCACCGCGGACTTTAAATTTGGTGATTCCCGCAGCTTCTTCGAAAAGGTAACGCCTTTCCTCCGGCTTGTTAGAGAGAACCTGGTCGATTTTCCCCTGCTCCATAATTGAATAGGCGGATTTTCCGATCCCCGTATCAAAAAAAAGCTCTCTGAGCTCTTTCAGTTTTACCGGAGTGTTGTTGACAAGATATTCACTCTCCCCGTTGCGGAAAAGACGCCTTTTGATTGAGACTTCCGGCACATCGAGATCGAGGATTCCTTCCTCATTGGCGATTGTCAGCGTAACTTCAGCCACATTAAGAGCTTTTCTCGTTTCCGTACCGTTGAAAATGACATCTTCCATTTTCTCGGCACGCATATTCTTGGTGGATTGTTCTCCCAGAACCCATTTAACCGAGTCTACGACATTGCTTTTTCCGCACCCGTTAGGACCGAGAAGAGCTGAAATTCCTTCGGAAAACTCGATTCTGGTACGGTCGGCAAAAGACTTGAAGCCCATGATCTCAACACTTTTTAAAAACAAACAATCCTCCTGACTGACTTCAGAATATTATATAGAGATTGCTATGTTCCGTAAAGCTGAGTTTATCGGACAATCAGCTTGAATGGATACGGATTTCTACACGTCTGTTGAGGTTCTGCTTGTCGGGATCTCTCGTAATGAGGTCCTGGAGTCCCCGTCCTTCGAGAAGAGGTTTTCTGCTGGGTTCCCACCCTTTGGAAAGAAAATAATTATAGACGTTTTCCGCTCTCTCAACTGATATTTCCTGCCGGCCTTTTTCTGTACCGAAAAAAGCGCAATGTCCGGTTATTTCCACATCGAGATTATCTGTCGTGGTTAGGATTTTAACAATATCATCAAGTACGGCTTTGGCATCGACGGTTAAATCTGTTCTGTTGGGATAGAAGTATACTTTAGCCTGATCATCAATAAGAACCGATTGGGGCTTTTCCATGGCTGTCGCTGGTTCTTCTTCTACGGATTGTGAAGCGACAGAGGTAGTAGATCCTGTAGTAGATCCTGTAGTAGATCCTGTAGTAGATCCTGTAGTAGATCCTGTAGTTGATCCTGTAGTTGATCCTGTAGTTGATCCTGTAGTTGATCCTGTAGTTGATCCTGTAGTTGATCCTGTAGTTGATCCTGTAGTAGATCCTGTAGTAGATCCTGTAGTAGATCCTGTAGTAGATCCTGTAGTTGATCCTGTAGTTGATCCTGTAGTTGATCCTGTAGTTGATCCTGTAGTTGATCCTGTAGTTGATCCTGTAGTTGATCCTGTAATTGATCCTGTAGTTGATCCTGTGGTTGATTCTGTAGAACTAACTGCTGAAGAGCTTATAGAGCTGTTCCTTTCGGAATTGGATGCCAGATGGCTTCCTGATGAGAACATATCTCCGCCTGAAAAAAAGAACTTAACAGTAAGGAATGACAGAGCAGCAACTAAAAGAACCGCCGCAGCGGCAAAACCCCAAGGGGGGATCAACATTTTGCGCTTCCTGAATTGACGCATATCCACGACGCTGTTGTGATTGATATAGCCGTTCAGTCGCAAAACGATTTTATAGTAGCGTTTACCATCAAAATAAACAGAGAGGTGCAGTTCAGGAATCCCAGATTTACCGGGACGGATATTATTTACCTGAACGCTTTTCAGCAACTGCTTTTTTTTGTCTTCATTGACATAGAAGATATTAATATAAGCCAGTTCCTGATCCTGGTAAATGGTTGTGAGATCAAGTTCTTTTTCGCATTTGCTGTCAAGATTGATGAGTTTGACGTATTTGTCATTCTTGATCTCTACACAGGTGAAATCCATACATTTTAATTTTCAAACTATTTTGAATATAAATCAAGAGATTTTCACCTGATGCAGAATCAAAGATTTTATTTGCTTTCTATGAAAGCTACAGATTTTTCGAAATTTTCCAGAAATTTTTCCAGATCTTCAGTGAATACTTTAATCGATTCATTCTGAAATGATCCGGAGTAATTTGACCGGCTTTCTCCGATAATGAGATTGAAATCGCCCCGGCTCGATTTTTTTACATGAAAAGTATAGACCCTTTTACCCGAACCGGTACGAAGTTCCTTCATATATTCGCTATCCATTTCCTTCGCTGCAGTAGCGGCCTTTCGGAAATCTGAAACAAAAAGATCCAGATCTTCTTCAAAAACGATAATGGAATATCGGTCAAACCGGCCGTTATCATTCTTAGAGCTTTCAACGATATTCAGAAAATAATCGCCGAACCTGTTTTCTTTCACATTAAAAAAATATGTTTTAGAGCCGTTTTCAGAAAAGAGCTTCTCTGTGAACAGTTCTCCCCGTTTTCCCATGGAGTTCCTTATCCTTATAGTTATAAGATGAACCACAATATACAAAATTCGAAGTTAACATACAAGAGAAGCTCTTTCCATACAATATAATTAGTGATCCTTATCGTTAAAAATAATGGTCGCGCCGTTGATATTTATGACATCTCCCGCTTCCAGAACCCGTGTTTTTACCGGATTATTATTGACCATAACTTCGCTGTCTGATACGACCGTGTAGGCGGATTTTTTTTCATCAAACACAATTGTGGCTTCACTTTGTGCACCGCCTTCGCTATTTACCACTGTCACATCATTACTTTCGCTGCTGCCGATAATCGTTTTCTGGCTGTCGACGCTGAACATCTGTGTGGCGCCGGAAAAATCCGTAACCTCAAGCTCAGCTTTTTCAGCAGGTGCTGATTGTTTTCTCGTTACCAGATACACAATGACAAATGCGACCAGAACCAGAGAAAGGAAAAAGTACCAGCTGAATTTTTCAGAAGGTTTGCCAAAAAGAGTTCCGCTGAAATAAAATGCCGGCTCTGAGGATGTTCCCGTCCCGGGGATTTCCGCTTTTACGTATTTACGTTCGGCATATTCTGTTCCCGAGCGGTATTCCACAAGGTATTCATTCAGTATTCTCTGACGGATTGTTGCGTAAACGGACTCCAGTTCTTCTCTGGTGCCGGCTTCAAAGAGGTACCCTCCCGAACTGATAACAGCTTTTTCGAGATTGCGGTCCCGTGAGGTTCCGAAATTGATACCGTACAGTGTGGTATTGTTTCTCTTCAGTTCCTGAACCATATCATCAGGAGTGTATAATTCCGATCCGAACTGAGGGCTATCCTCCCCTCTGACCGGTTTGTACGGGTAATTCTCCCCATCGGATAAAACAATAATTATCTTTCTGCCTCTTACTTTTGTGAATTTTCCGGCAGCTGTAATGACTGCTGCATTAAGTTCTGTGAAAGACTCGTCCTTTCCCGGCTCCTCGATCATCTGCATAGCTTCTATTACGCTGTTGCGGTTTGAGCCGACGGGGGCCAATTCCTTATAATAGGTATTAAACAGAGCCAGTCCGGTACTATCCCGGCTGCCCTGCATGGATTGAATAAGGGAATTAATGGCTTTAACAGCCGAACTGATACGAGTCTGCTCATAATCTGATGCAGATTTACCGTCCAGCCGATCGTACATAGAACCGGAATTATCGACAAGAAGCAGGAAGCTGATTCCCTTATCGCCGTTAACTCCTTCGGAAAAACCGACAATATCCACAGGAGTATAATTCTCTCCATCTATGGATTCGGAAATGGCAAGATCCTCCGGACTTATATCGGAGACTGTTTCACCGAGATTATCTGTAATATTTAAATAGAGAGAGACTGTTCCATTAAAAAGCAGCTCGGAAGTGTCCACTCCGGAAATGGAGATCTGTTCTCCCGATGCCGTAAATATGTACAGCATCGAGATTGATATCATAAATAGTAATTTTTTCATTCCGCCTCCAGAAGCATCTTCACCGATCCGGCTTTAATAACATCGCCATACTTTAAAGTTGTTTTTTGTGTTGCCTTGTCATTGACGTACAGTTTGTTATCCATCTTCCCGTCAACAATTGTTATCTGCCCATGATCAACCCGGATCTCCACTTCCTTGTCATCCACATCTTCGTAATCATTGAATATGATTGTTCTGTTTCCACTGCCAAGATCCATTTTTTTCTGGTTGATACGATATCTTTTACCCGCCTGACTGCCGTTGAGAACACGGAGAACCCCGAAAGAATACTTTCTATCAAGCAATGAGTAGAAAATGCCTATCATAAGCCCCATGAGAACCAGACCGCCGAGACGAGGCAGAGAGCTGGCAAATGACCGGGACAGTATTTCCAGAAAAAAACCTCCGGCCGCTCCGCCGACAAATCCCCCCAATGCGCCGACTCCCATTTTTCTCGGAGAAAGCGACCTGATTCCGTCGCTCAATCCGATAAATATCCCGACCAGTCCCCAGGCTATTGTTCGCGCCGCTGTTTCAAGAACGTCCCCGCGACCGGGAAACCAGACGAGAATGCGGCTCAGAAGAATCTGTCCGGCCATTCCTCCAAGAAGTCCACCGACAGTTCCCGAGAGGAGACCGATTAAAGCACCTTTTACTGCACGGCTCCAGTTTTTACTGATGACTCCTTCCGCTGCGCCCAGAAAGAGAGCAATGAACAGACCGGGGAGAATTGTCGCTGCGATAAAAAAGAGGAGATATGAAGCGAATGCTCCCTGCTTCCAGAGTACAAATTCCAGAAATGGCCATGAAGCCAGTCCGCCGGCCAGTCCGAGAAGAGCCGTTATTGTATTCTTACCTATTATTTTCATCGGATAATCCTTCTATTGTAATATTTTTTTCATCTTTGTTGAAAAGAACCGTTAAACTCAATTCCGTTGTTCCGGTTACGGTCACAGAGACAGTCTTTTCGATCCCTTTTCCCTTGAAAGTCAGAGAATAATCACCGGGATAGAGCGAAATGGCTTCTCCGTCTTCTGTCAGAGAGACTGTCTTATCAATCCAGGAAGCGGCTTCTCCGGCAATATCCACCTTAAAACCTGTCTCCACAGAGCTGATTGTAATGTTTCCGCTGTCGGGAACGAGATTAACTGTCAAGTCAAGAACAGATTGATAGGTATCGACCCTCATGCTGAATTCTTTAGGCCCATACTGTTCGGCGGTAAACCGGATTTTATAGACTTTCCCGGAAATCATCGGCTCTTTCAATTTTGAAAGCTCTATCCATTTCCCGCCTTCGTTTATCAGCGTCTGAACTGTTTCGCTGATATCCCTGCCCGTGGAATAATCAAAAACCCGCGTTCTCAAAGACATAGGTACAGGCCGGGGGCTTCCGGCGGTAAATGAAATGAGGTTCGTTTTTGAGCCGCCGGTCAGAAGGGCTGAATCCCGTACTGAGTTGATTCCGAATGACCCCCAGAAGAGTTCGCTTTCGCATTTGATTTTTATTCTGTAGTTTCCCGCTGGTTGATAGATCGTGTTTGATTCAAAAATATAGAAAGAGTCGCTTTCCTCTTTTCTGGCAAATCTGATTTTATACTCAATAGAGGGTATCTCATTATCATCGTCAACAAACAGATAAGCCTTCAAGTAGATGTCTTCCGGATCTTTTCCTGCTTTGGGGACTTTTACCTGAACCCTCAAGGCGCCAAATTCGGAACTGTTGAGGATTTCATGATAATATCCGCTTCTGTAAAGAACATAACCGGCACCGCCCAGAAGAATCAGAGCAAGAAGAACCGCAGCCAGTCTCCTGAATACGGGCCTTTTCAAAGGAGGAATTTCAATTTTTTCCCCGGTTATCTTTGCGATTAAGATATTTCTGGCGTTCTGGCGGTTCTTTTTACGGAAATACTTTTCAAGCGTGCTGATGATCTTCCCGAGATCCTTATAGCGCCTGTCCGCTTTTGATTTCATGCATTTGCTTATTATTTTGCCGATGAGAGGAGATATGGACGGATTATGCTTTTTAGGCGAGAGGTATTTACCCTTCTGGATCTTTGCCAGAGTTTCCGGTGAATAATTACCGGGATAAGGTTTTTTCCCTGTAACCATTTCGTAGAGCATAACCCCCATCGAATATATATCTGCCCTGATATCAACTGATTTCGAATTATTGAACTGTTCGGGAGCCATATAAGAAGGGGTTCCCAGTGTCATGCCGTCACGGGTCAGATTTGTCTCATCGTCATCGGTAATGGAAGCGATTCCGAAATCGACCAGTTTAATTTCTCCGGTCTTGGATAGAAGAATATTACCCGGCTTGATATCCCTGTGAACGACATTTTTGTCATGTGCGTATTTCAAAGCCTTGCAGGCTTCAAGAAAGATAAGAAGAGCTGTATCGTTTGGCAGATACCTCTCTTTTTTCAACAATTGATCAAGAGCTATACCATCGACATATTCCAGTACGATGTAGTAAGATCCCCCGGCTTTGAAATGATCATAAACATCAACTATATTGTCATTTTTAAAGTCCATCATTATCCGCGCTTCGCGTTTGAAACGCTCATTGATATGCTCATCTCCGCTGAGCGTCAACTTTTTAAGAATGACTTCTTTATTAAGAGTGGGATGCACACCTTTATAGACAGCACCCATCCCCCCTTCCGCGATTTTATTCGTAATTTCGTATTTTCCGATTTTCGCAGGTATCTTAGCCATTAATTTTCCCCGGTATTTCTATAATATCCTTTTCCAGATCTATGAGCTTCCCCGGTTTCAGAAAGACGATCTGAAACTTCCAGGGATTATGGATCTGTACAAAATCCCCTTCGGCCCTTAGTCTATATTTTTCAGTGATGATCCGATGTCCTCCGAAATAGAGCGAATTTGCCGCAGCATCATCAGAAAGGTAATGATCCAGCATCTGCCGCACACCGCCCACTTCAGCTTCGCCATTGGCTGTCCATGTCAATCCATGCACGGCCTCTCCGTCATAGGATGTAATTTCTTCGTCATCGAAAAACCGTTGAGGCTCGGCATGGGATATCAGGAAATTATCACCGATGGCCAGCAGAGGGAGGGATTTTTCAAATACAGAATATCTCCTGAGAAAATCCTCACCCATAAACTGGAGAACCCAGTTACGCACCATATCGCCTTCGAAGGCAAATTTTCTGAAGGGGTGATTTCCTCCCCCCTCTTCATTACCGATATTTTCATGATTTCCTTTCAGAAAGTGAAAATTCCGGGGAAATGCACACTTAAGTTCCATAATCATTTCCATGAGGCCGAGACTTTCTCTCATTTCCTCATCCATGTGATGATGTTTCTTAAAACCTTTCTCATATTCATGGAAAGCTTTCTGCCATCTGTCCTTTGCATCGAGCTCCCTGTGGAATCCGTCTCCCACACAGAGAACCTGGAGTTTCTCTTCAGACATAAGCTCGAAGAAATCCCCTTCATCGCTTTGAAGATTAACCAGTGAGCCGATAAAATTCATCCGCGCATGCAGATCGGGCACAATGATGGTCGGTATCCCCTTTAATAGATGGACGATTCCTCCCGGACCGCCGTCGCTGCGCCGGGGTCTGACCGGTTCACTCTCTGATTCAAAAACCTCTATGCACTTCTCCACTTTCTGAAGGTATTCGAGAGGATCGGGAACACTTTGTCTCTGCAGTATTGTTGTAATCTGTTCCTTCATAACGACTTCTATAGAACGATTGTTTTATTGACGTCGATAAACTCTTCGGCAATGATAAGAGTGGCTTCAGATATTTTTTCACTCTGATCTTCTATGGCGACTTTATCGGTTATTCGTGCAATCCTGTAGGCTGGTGAGCTCTGTTTGATCGGTCCTACAGAGAATTCAACCGGCTCTCCTTTCCGTATTGTACTTTTTAAAGCGCTTCCTGTTTTCTCTGCTTTTTCCGGGACATCCTTTCTCATTCCGACGCTGACGTAGAGAACCGTACGTCCTTCTTCTGTCAGCGGTCCAGAACCGATAAGCGATCCGGAATAGGTTAAAACCATAAAACCGCAACTTTCATCGATCGCAATTTCTTCAGTTTCCTCCATGTCCATCCGGGATATCTGTTTTGAGAAAGAGCTTTCTTTCTCTTTCCAGGCGGAAGCAAGTGTTTCAAGAGATGATTCATTCTGCTCCATACCGCTGCTCTGAAGGATCAGCTGTAAATGTTCCTGTATATTCTTTTCCAGTGAATCGTATGTACCGGCCATTGGATACTCCTGTAAATTAATTTCGGATTTCTATCAGTATAATCCATTTCTTCGACTAATACACTCTATCTGTATCTGCGGGAAAATTCTTCCCTTCCAAAGGAAATGGTACCAAACGGCATAGAATTCTCATTTCAAAAAAGAAGTGTACCAGATCCTTTATTTTGCATATAATTCTCTTATATGAAAAACATTCTTATCTCCTTTATCCGCAACGAACATCTTGAAAATCAGAAAGTTGACAATTATGAGGATCTGGATATTTCCCGGGTTACGGAAAGGCACAATATCGACCGGATTTTTCTTTTGACAAATCAGGACAGAGAGCAGTCGATATTCTTTAAAAACTGGATTGCAGAAAAACTGGAGAAAGATGTCAAAGCCGTAACCCTCGAAAAGGGATCGGAAAAATATATTCTCGGTAAAATCGAAAGCATTATAAAATACATCCTTCTGGCCGAAGAGGGTCATGCCTCTTTTGTTTATCTGCCGGGAGCCAATACATTACAGATAAATCTCTGGGAAATCGTCGACAAGACAATCCATAAGGGAAGCATTATATATCCTCATATGATAGATTTCGAACCGGATGTTCAGGCTTCGGAGCCCCATGCGGAAATGGAAAGGGTTAAAGATATCCCGAAAAGAAATACGAAGCCTCTTCCCAAACCAACTCCGATAAAAGAAAAGAAGATTTTCACTGTAAATGCAACAGATATTCCGGAAAAGAAAAACACTTCCTTTAAAGTGAAAGCCGCAATAGAAAAGGGAGCAAATCTTCTTGTCTGGGGAGAAGAAGGAACAGGCAAGACTACTCAGATTAAAGAGGCAGTAAAAAATCTGTCGATTTCCTATCATTCTATCAACTTCCGTTCGGTTAATCCCGCAGCTTTTGAAGAAAAGACTTCAGAAATATCAAAACTGATAAACGAAGGTGATACCAGAACATTTCTCTTTCTCAATATTGAAGTGCTGCCTTTTTATATTCAGGAGCAACTTGCGGAATTCAATGGAATTCAGATCATTGCTACCGCCAACATAAGGGAGAAGAGTGATCTGGAAAAAATCAACCGCCGTTTATATTATCTGATAAGCAAAAGCTTAATACTTCTGGAACCATTGCGGGGCAGGAAAGATGAACTTCCAGAATTGATTGCTGGCATATTGAAAAAAAACGGCAGCAGTTCGGTTTTTTCCGATAAAGCTCTGGCGTATCTGGAAAGACATAACTGGCCCGGAAACTTTAACGAATTGAACTCTCTCATATCCAGAGTTTCGGGTGAATCCGTTCCGGTTATTACTGAAGATCTGGTACGGAATTCCCTGGACAGACAGGAGAGCCGCCTCAATCAGTGGAGAGATATTCCTATGGGCGAAAACTTCAATCTGAATGATGTTCTGGGAGAAGTGGCCATGCACTACATTATGGAAGCCCTGGAAATATGTAAGGGGAAAAAGTCCAAAGCCGCCAAAATGCTCGGCTTTTCAAATTATCAGACTTTAAGCAACTGGATGAACAAGTACGGGAAATAATCAGTTAATTTTCAGGTAAAGGCTTTACGGATGAATTTCATAATCTGATCGACAAGCATCTCATCGTTCTCCCAATCGTCTCCGATATAAATTTTCATGCGGTTTCTATAGTACTCCGATGCATAGGAAAACTGCAGGGTGAGAAACAGATTATCGAGACAGAAGGCGAACATTCCCGGATGGATGGATGGATCTATTGAGCCCTCTGCTACGGCTCTCTTAATCAGATCGCGATAACACCTGGCTGATACAGTTTCCAACTGGTGAGACAATTTGTCGGCCAGAGCGGTATTTCCTTCAGTCGTCAATTCATTGTACAGATTTATGATCTGGGGATTTTCCTTTGAATGCTCCTGTATGATTCTCAAGATCTTCTCAATTTTTTCAAAGAACTCCAATCCGCTGTTCATTACATCATCCAGAGTTGACTCCAGGACTTCAACAGAACGGTTTATGACTGTGAGGAAAATATTTTCTTTTGTTGTAAAATACTTATATAGCGAGCCGACACTGACTTCCAGCTTCTCGGCGATAACGTTTACATTGGTGCCGCTGTAGCCGTAACGGGAAAATTCCTCAGTCGCCACGTTGAGAATACGTTCTTTTTTATCAATTGATATGCGATCGAAAATATCGTTATGAAATTTCATGAATCAATATTACAAGTTTAGATGCTTTTTTTGAAGGGAATAATAAAAAAGGAAATTTAATTTACTGGAGGGGGGATTATGTTATCCAGTTCCTTAGGCGATAAATAATTAAGAGAGGTAGCAATTTGTCCGAACAAGCGGGAATCACCGAATTCCTGTCGTAAAAGAACAACATGTACGTTTTTTTCCGTCAGAAATCCTTTATCAACGAGAGCCTGCCCTATTTTTTTCTGTTTCGAATCGGGATCTTCGAACACTTCCTCTCCCTCACAAGAAAAAGATAATAAATGTTTTATTCCGAGGCAAGCTTTTCTATTTTTTCCAGAACCTGCTGCCTTGTCAGTTTGAAAATAATGCTGTTCAGTTTATTCAGATTTCCCCCTCCCCGTCTCGATGAGAAAACAAGAACGAACATATTGGTATTCTTAAATGTCCGGCGAATGAGAAAATTCCCTTCCAGACTGAAAATCTGTTCGCGTATTATGATTTCAATTGTCGTGCTTTTACCGGAAACATCTATATCATCATGGCGGTCGAATGAGCATGACATTCCGGAAGCGCTGATATCGTGAATCACTCCCGTTCTCCAGTTCTGATGAATTTTCATCCTGAAAACTGCAATGCGGCTGTTATGGCTTCCGAAACGTATATAGCTGCGAAGCCCCCAGATATTCAAGTCATCGACAATGGACTTCATCCTATCTTTATCTTCAGACTCTTTCCTGGTGAGAAAAGAGATCTTCCTGTCAAATGGCGGTACTCGCGATTCAGAATCCACTATAAAAATACGGATCAGATGTTCGCCGCAAATATCAATAATTTCCCGGCAGTAAGGTTCGATTTTATAACAGTCAGGAAAAGTCGAATAATCTATAAGAAGAATGCTTTTGTCCTGCTGAAGCAGAATCTTCTTAACAAGTCCGGGTTCTTCCAGGATAAATGATTCGCAAATTTCACGTTCGACGAGCTGGTTGATCCTTATCCGGTCGCTTTCGCCGGGTAGGAGAAAAAATATGCGGGCGTCAATTGTTCTGGTCATGTTTTTATTATAGATGCTGCGGTGCTATCTTTCCTTTAAAAATTCATTTTGGACTGAATGAGTTCGCGAAAATGTTTTGCTTCAGGATAATCGGGTCTTAAGGATAATGCGGAGCGGCAGTCATTCATTGCCGCAGGGTAATCACCAATATGAAAATATACCTGCGCCCTGCTATAAAACACATATGACTGATAGGGATTGATGGAAAGGCTTTTATTAAAATCATTCAGAGCTTTTGTATAATTCTCATTGATACTGTAAACGATTCCTCTGTAATAGTAGGTCTTATCGTTTTCCGGTTCTCTTTTCAACGCTTCGGAAAAGTCTTTTTCCGCCAGATCATACAGGGATTTTCCGAAAAAGGCCATGCCCCGGTGAACAAAGATAACCGGTTTAACATAATCCTGGGGTTTCATATCCAGGATTTGGGTGTAGATGGATATCGCCTGATCGAAATCCCCTTCATTGTGGGCATAAAGAGCTTCGAGAAGCATATTATCAATGTTTCCAGTTTCGATGGGACTTTGCTTTCTGAATTTATTCTTATCGAGATCAGGATATTTTCTGCGGTTTATTTCATTGTAATCGAGTTGCCCGTTGTAGAGTTCTTCCGCTTCGTGCTCCACTCTTCTGTTAAAAGTAAAACGCCTTTTATTCAATTCCGCATGTAGCTGACGCTGATAATCACGGATTTCCTGGAAAATAATATCGGAAAGGCTCAGGTTGGCATTCAATGCAGCCAGTTTTCTTTTAAGCGGTTCGTCATAAGGAGAAAACTCCGCTTTGTAAACCAGCTCATGCTCTACTTCCGCCCAGGCATCCTGAAGAATTGTCCTGATCTGAACTTCGCAGCAGAAACTGTTGTCAACACTGTACTTTGTTCTCAATTGTTCCGGAATCTCTATAAGAAAGTGAATGGATTCATATCCGAATTCCCGGAAAGAGAGGTTTTCCCCTTTCCGCTCCTCTTCAATGACAGTGCAGTAATTCCTGATGAAAGCTTCGACAGTTTTGACATCTTCCATAAAGGGACAGATTATTCTGAGCCCCATAATGTCTGTCAGTGTAAAAAGTGCTTTGTCAAAATCAATATTTTTGGCAAGGACTTTCATATAGACGCTGTCAAAATCCTTGACTCTGTTTTTTAATGTGACATGGAGTGATATTTTCTTTAATTCACTTCTGAAATCATGCTGAAGATCATATAGGAGATGTTCGAATTTATCACGGTATCGGGTGTACTGCTCTTCCAGCTCCTTCCGATCGGGAATGGATATCAGCTCACTTTCGCTCATAGCTCAATTATAGCATATTCACAATAAAAATCAGAAACAAAAGGGCTGAAAATAAAACTATTTCCAGTCCCTCTGATTTTATAATATACAAACAGCCCCTTTCTGTCTGATTTTCAAAGGCGTAACCGATTTTGTCCCGAAAAAATGCTCCATATAATTTCGGAACCTCTCAAACTTGTCTTTTTCTATATAGACCTGGACAGTACCGGCAAAGCCGCCTCCATGGACTCTTACTGCGCCATGGAATCCATCAAATGCTTCTGTAAGCCCTATGGCAAGAGACACTTTCTGTATGGTGTCATACTTAGATGTGAAGACATTCTGCAAGTACTTGAAAGAAGAATCACCTGATGCTTTTACAGAATCCAGATATCCATCGAGTTCATTGCACTTCAGACTGTCCACCATCCGATCCACACGGTCATTTTCCATGAGGAAATGGAGCACTCTCAATACTGCACGATCTCCCAGCCGGGATGAAAGTTCGGGGATTCTTCTGAAAAAATCTTCCTGATTTATTCCGCGGCAGACGTCCTGGCCGAAAGATTCTGCCACGCTTTTCATTTCCTTCGGAATAGCCGCATAATCATCGGTCAGATCAGCATGATCTCCACCGGTATCTATAACCAGCAGCTTGTATCCTTCTTCCTCAAACGAATAATGAAGGGATTCGATAATCGGCCTTCCGGGGTCAGCAAAGTCGATGGCAACGATTCCCCCATATGCACAGGCCACTTGATCCATCAGACCGCATGGCTTATGAAGAAAATCATTTTCCGCTTTCTGCCCGACAATGGCCAGATCAACGGCATTTACCGAATCGTCATTAAAAAGAACGCCGAGAATTTTCCCCAGAAGAACTTCGATGGAAGCCGAAGAACTCAACCCTGAGCCGATAAGGACATCACTGGTAATAAAAGCATCGAACCCTCCGATTTTAAGCCCTTTGCTTTTAAAAACTGATAAAATTCCCCTGATAAGAGAACTTGTCGCCCTTTCCCCTTTCGGCTCTTCTTCGAGAGCATCGATCTCTACAGAAAATGGTCCGGAAAATCCTTCGGACCAGACTGTCACCGTACCGCTGTGATTGGGAGCGACTACGGCCAGAGAATCGAGCTGTATTGAAGCAGCCAGAACTTTTCCGTGATTATGATCGGTGTGATTCCCACCCAGTTCCGTCCGCCCGGGACTGCTGATGATCCGGATATCGTTATGACCGAACCGGGAGGTAAATTTTTCGACCAGACTCATGTATCTTTTTTTCTGGTAGACATAAGCATCCTCACCGTAAAGTTCGTGCAGGATTTCTTTCAGATTATCTTTTTCAAGCTGGGACAGCACGTCTTTATTTTTCATCAGTTCTTCTCTCTATAGTGAACGGAAGGCAGTTCCCGCAGAATGGATGCGCTTGATTCGGCAGTAATATCGCGCTGAGCCATAGCCATCATTTCATATCCAACCATAAATTTCTTCACCTCTGCACTTCTGAGAAGAGGTGGAAAGTAATGCATGTGAAATGTCGCCCAGGGATGGTCTTTACCATCAGTCGGTTTCTGGTGGAGCCCCATGGAATAAGGGAAATCGGTCTGAAAAAGGTTATCATAACGTATACCCAGAGATTTCATTATCTGAGCCAGATCGGCGACTTGTCCAGCAGACAAATCCGAGACCGATTGAATCTGCTTTTTAGGGAGAATCATTGTCTCATAAGGCCAGACTGCCCAGAAGGGCACAAGAACAGCAAAACTGTCGTTCTCAATAACAAGCCTTTCGCGGGATTCCAGTTCAGCATTGAGGTAGTCAATCAGCATGGGAGTACCGTTTTCATCATAATAGCTCTTCTGATTTTCCAGTTCTTTTGCAGGGAGGTCCGGTATGTGCTCATCAGCCCAGATCTGACCATGAGGATGGGGATTGGAGCATCCCATTGCCGCTCCGTGGTTTTCAAAAATCTGTACATGATTGATGAAATCTTCAGAGCCCAGTTCTTTGTATTCCTTCTGCCACAATTGAATGACCTTCACAATGTCCTTCTCTTCCATGCGGGGAAGTGTCAGATCGTGCCTGGGGGAAAAACAGATTACTTTGCATATTCCTCTTTCGCTTTCAGCTTTGAAAAACCGGGAATCTACTGAATTCTGTTCTGTATTCGGCAGTAGAGCAGCAAAATCATTGATAAATGAATAAGTTTCACTGTAGTCGGGAGTCTGCACTCCTCCTGCCCGACTGTTCCCGGGACAGAGATAACAGTTCTCATCATGGCGGGGCCGCTGTTCTCCTGAGGAATTTTCCCGTTGTCCCTGCCAGGGTCTCTTTGTCCTGTGGGGTGAGACCTTAATCCACTCACCGGTTAAGATGTTATATCTTCTATGCGGTTTATCCTGTAAAAACATATTTCCTCCATCCTCACTAATGTACACGCGTACATATTATGTTTAAATTCTTAACCTGTCAACAAAGAGTCTCTGTCTGAATTGGCTTTTTCTCTTTAGTCAGCTAAAATCAATTTTATGAAAAAGAAAGTGGATCGCGATAAAGTTGCCCGTTTGGCCGGCGTCAGTTCAGCTACAGTTTCTCGCGTGTTCAACCACCCGGAAAAAGTCAGTCGGGAAAAACGGGAAACCGTTCTCGAAGCTGCTGAAAAGTTGAATTACAAACCCAATCTCAATGCTGCCATTCTGGCAAAAGGGATCCACGGCAGGATTCTGCTTCTTGATAACAACAAGCTGCTCAAATACGACAGAAGCAACAGTTATTATTATTCCTGGTTATACGTGGATCTTTTAAATCAGATACGCGATGTATTAAAAAACACCATGTACGAACTGATTATTTCAAATCTGGAAGACTTACGTACTCAGGAATCAAAAGATCTGAAAGATTTTGACGGTATTATCTGCTTCGATATCGATACGATGGAGGACCTTGATCCGGTTATCAAATCCGGAGTTCCCTATGTTTTCGGACACCATGTCAGGGATATGCCTCTGGTCGAAAGGATTTATACAGATAACTACTACGGAGGATATCTTCAAGCCCGTTTTTTAAAGGAAACCGGCCATGAAAGAAGTATCTACATTACAGGACTTATGGATCAGTTGAATGCCCATAAAGAACGTTTTGATGGCTTCCGGGAAGTTTATACAGATAAAAATATTCATGTTATCAATGGAATCATAGGGAAAGACGGCGGTTGCGCTAGTGCTTTATCGGCGTTGGATCTTATCAGATCAGGAGAATACCGATCGATTGCCGTTGTCAATGATCTGACGGCAATAGGCGTATATTTTGAACTGATGAACAAAGGGATCAGAATACCGGAAGATGTTTCACTGATAGGTTATGACAATCTGCCTTTTACGAATTTACTGCCAAGACGCCTGTCTACTATCGATATAAAAATTGGACAACTTTACAGACAGGCAGCGGAACAGCTACTGAACATAATAGAAGGCAAAAGATCCGATTTGAACAGAAGTTACAAACCGGATCTTGTACGAGGGAGAACGGTAGCCGACAGAACCTAGCGCTTTTCAAAAACAAGAATCGGCTTCCCGTTTTCCAGAAGATATAAGAGATCATTCCTGATCTCATAGGCATCGATTCTCGATAGTGACTGAAGGAATCGGTGCTCCTGGTCAGTCTCATCGGGACAGGCCATCATTGTAGTCGCAATCATACCGAATGACAGATTATTACTCTCTAAAGAATAATCACCGAAAAAGTTATTGCATGATGCATTTCCGCCGACCTTCAATGACTCAAAGTCCAGTTCGATAAAAGGGTCTTTATCGTTCAACTGAACAATATCCCTATCACCCTCTATTTCAACAAGATACCATCTTGTATTCTCAATTGAATTTTCGGTTGATGCACAACCCGCTGCAATCAAAAGCAGAACAAAAAATGGCAGTAAGAAACGTTTCAAAATTATCCTCCGTCGCACGATATTAGTGAATTATTTGGAATGTTTCAAGGAGATACAAAATATCTGTTCCTTTTACATTTTTAAATACCTGTAGCTCTTTCAATTTCAATAAAAAATAACTTGTAAGAACTTGACTAAAAATTTCATACACGTATAATACTCATGAAACGGGCGGCTAGCTCAGCTGGTTAGAGTACATGCTCGACACGCATGGGGTCGGCGGTTCGAGTCCGCCGTCGCCCAATTTCAAGGAATCTGTTTTCAGATTCCTTTTTTTTTAATTTTTCCACCACAAAAAAAAAGAGATCCGAAGATCTCTTTTTTCAATTATTAATATTCAGAAATTAATTGAGTACACTGACAACTCTTTCCAGAACTTTTTTTCTATCCAGAGGTTTGACGATATAGTTTTTGGCCCCTGCAAGCAAAGCTTTTTTTACAAGGTCCTGTTTTCCGAGAGCACTGACCATAACGACTTTTGCATCTTTGTCAAACTCAACGATTTGTTCGAGCGCTGTAACTCCATCCATTTTCGGCATTGTGATATCCATTGTCACAAGGTCCACATTGGGATAGAGTTCCTTGTATTTTTCAACACCCTCGACACCGTCTGCGGCTGTACCAATGATCTCAAAACCTTCCGAACTGAGGATCTGGCTAATCTGTTTGGTCACGAACATGGAATCATCGACAATCAGAACTCTGTAAGCCTGTCCTGTGCCGCTGAGTCCATCGGGCGAACGCTCGTTAATTGATGGAAAATCACTCGTAGTTTTCATATATCCCCCCCTTATGACCTTTCTCTAATCGCTACATTGATTTCAACTTTTCCCTGAGGAACTTCAAAAGGAACAATCAGAGCTTCAACGTTCATATCGGTTACTTTCATATTCTGTCCGGTAATAATAGCCGGAGGAGTCAAATCGAAACGGAACCCCAAGTCATGCAGCTTGGTCACGGCCTACGCTGTAATCATATTTGCCAGCTCAGTTATTGTGGCTTTAACCAGATCATCTATTTCAGTCAGTTCTTCCGCATTCATTACAGATGAAATTTCAATAGCAGTTTTTTCGTCCATATCGAAGAGAACACGTCCTTCCACATCTCCAGCCAGACCAACGATAGCGGCCACACCCATAACCGGCTGACTGCTCTTTTTCAAGTAAAGATCGCCACGCGTAACTTCGGTATTCAACACCTCTTTCATGATGCTGTAGGCTGATTCAACAAAAGGGTTAATATATTCAACTCTCATTCAATGACTCCTGTATATTTTTCTGAACAATTATTTTTTTCTGTAGGCACTGATACCATTTGCCGAAATATCCTCCCAACCACTCAGGTTCGGCAATCTTTCATTCTGTCCGAGGATCAGAACTCCATTATCTTTAAGATTATCCAGAATAACCTGAATAACTTTATTCTGCAGTTCCACTTTGAGGAACGACAAGACATCTCTTATTATAACCATATCCAATCTTGAAAAAACTTCAAGGTTTTCCAGGTCTCTGAATTCAAACATGATAAGATCTTTCATGGAATTCTGAAACTGAAGCCCCGAATTGCTCTCGACCATGAACTCCTGATAAAAATCGGGCACAGAATTTTTCTGAAAAAGAAGCCCGGGGGCAGAAGCAACACTGATCAGATCCTTGTCAGATCCGTGAATTTTTATATTAAGATCGGATTTATACTTTTTGAGCATGGACAGCACAGAATATGTTTCATAACCTTTTCCGCACCCGGGATTCCAGACATTGAAATTGACTCCCGATGTCTGGGGAATAAAGGCTGTAACGGCATGAATATACTCTTCACTCCAGAGACTCTCGGTATAAGGGGAATAAAAGGATGTGAGATAAGAGTCCGCATCGTCCACACCGGTAAGCTGGATTGACTTGTTGCTGTTATATCTGTCTTCAAACCACTGGCTGTACCGTCTTCTGATCCAGTCATCATTAACAGGGGAAGCGTAAAACTGTTTGAAGGTGATAAGCGTTTCCTTGATAAATCCCAGCTCTCTTTCAGACTGATCAACAGGTTCAGAAGCTTGCTGTACCGATTGAGACTCTGCAGGTGCAGCAGCGAAACGACCGGAAGAACTCTCCATTGCCGGAACCGTATCATCTTCATCGTTTTTAGTTCCGAAAATAGCTTCAACATCAAGAATGACATAAAGCCTGTTGTTATTTTCAGCAACTCCGCTGATATATTTGATATTAATATCGCCGAACAGAGGATGGGGAGGCTGTACGCTCTCGCTGGAAATACCGACGACTTTATCAATCTCGTCGACGATAATACCGATTACATGATCCTCAAGCCGGACTATGATCATGCTTTCCAGTTCGTTTTCACCGGATTGCTTGGCAGGCTGATTAAAAAAGATTCTTAAATCGATGACGGAAATAATATCTCCCCGGAGATTATAGACTCCACGGACATAAGGTGCGGAATTCGGTACGAAAGTGAATTTTCCGGCTTTGGAAATTTCTTTAACCGTCATTATATCGATTCCGTAATCTTTTCCGGCCAATGAGAATGTTACCATTTTAAAATCTATCGAAGACTCTTTTTTGGCTTCCTGCTGTAAAAGATCTATGTCTGTAATTACATTATCCATTAACGTATCTCCAATAAATTCTCTTAATGCACTATTGTGGCGGCTCTTGCCATTCTGTCAGCCTGTTCTTTTTTAACACCCAGATCCAGCAGCTGTGCGACATCGATTATCAGGGAAACGGTACCGTCACCCAGGATAGTTGCGCCGGCAATACCCGGTGAGTTGGTATATTTGTCGAGAAGCGGTTTGATTACGACATCCTCTTCTCCGATCAACGAGTCCACCATGAGTCCCATTTTCTTGTCTCCGCTACCGACGATGACAATAAACTTATATTCGGCATCGGAAGTGGAAGGAATCCGGAATATATTGCCAAGCCTCATAAGAGAAATGACCTCGTCCCGGACGTTGAAAACTTCATATCCGTCAATCATATTGATACTGGACTGTTTGACTCTGTGAGATTCCGCTACCGAGGTTATTGGTATGGCGTAAACTTCCGGTCCCACGCGAACGAGCAGTCCCTGAATAATGGCCAGAGTTAATGGTAAGCGAATGGTAAAAGTAGTTCCCATACCCTTTTCAGACCATACAGTAACCGTTCCGTTCAGCTTTTCAATCTGTTTACGAACGACATCAAGACCGACTCCCCTGCCGGAAATATCGGTAACTGTTTTCGCAGTGGAAAAACCCGGTTCAAATATGAGATTGTAAGCTTCCATATCCGTAAGATTTTTACTCTGATGGATGACTCCGCGACTTATGGCTTTCTGGCGGACTTTATCAACATCAATTCCGGCTCCATCATCGGTAATTTCAATAACAATGAGGTTACCTTCATTTCTGGCAGATAGTAAAATGCGACCCTCTTCGGGTTTACCGGCTTTTTTTCTCACGTCCGGACTCTCGATACCGTGATCCAGAGAATTTCTGACACAGTGCATCAGAGGATCGAGAAGTTCTTCAATAACAGACTTGTCAAGTTCCGTATCCTCTCCCATGATATCGAGTTGGATCTGCTTGCCCAGCTTTTTCGACATATCCCGGACGAGCCTTGGGAAACGGGAGAAAATCTGATTAATCTGAACCATTCTGATCCGGAGAATTCCCTCGTGGAGGTCTCCTGTATTTCTGGCCAGATTAGCCGCGGTCCCTTTGAACTGATTGACTGCGGATTTTATGGAATCATCAAAATCATCGAACAGAGTTGTCAAATCGCCGAAACGCTTGTTGACATCTTTTTTTACAACTTTGAGATTATCTTCATTGCGGTATTCTTCAATGTATTCTGGAATGGATTCAAAAAGATTTTTGACCTTCTCCTTATATTCAGCTTCAACGGACTGAAGTGTATTCAAACACTCAGTAAACTGATTGCTTATCTGATTAAACGTCGCCTTATTAATTACCGCTTCGCTGACCAGATTAAGCAGGTTATCGATTCTCTTGCTGTCTACGCGGAGAATAGATCCAACCACTTTATCTTTAGTTTTGGCTTTGACTTTGGTTTTCTTTGCCGCTTCGGCAAAAGCTTTAGGGGTTTGGATCTCATCAGTTTCACTGCGGTTTTCAGGCTCTTCCTGAACAGGCTGAGCTGAGACTTTCGCAGGTTCCCTGACAGCTGTAGGTGTTGAGACAGGCTCCGGCTGTTTCACTTTGCGGGCCGGTTCAGCGGAAGCTGCAGGCGCATATCCCGGAGCCGAAGGGTTTTCGACCTGGTTAACAACAATTGATGTAGTCACATCAGAAATGGTTGCCCTTGCAATGATATCATCTTCTTCGAGATCAGTGGTCAGATAATAATCCACAACAGGATGATACCTGTCTTCATAAAGCTCTTCAAAATCGGGAACAGTCTTAAGTATGATCCCGGCTGCTTTAAGTGCTGCGTAAACCTGAATTCCTCCAACGGAATTCATGGGGTTGGATTCATCAAAACTGACAGAGACCCTCAGCACATCATTGCCTTTTCCGGCAGCTTCGAAAAGCTCCAGAGTTTCGTACTCGCTCAATCCTGTTTTCTGAACCGCTACAGAAGCCTGAGCCGGCTGAGACTGTGGAGCTGCCGATGCGACGGGGGCGGCTGCGGGTTCCGGCTGCGCCGGTCTGGTTGCAGGAGTTCCGTTTTTATTCTCCAGGGCCGATTGCAGCTGATTTTTAATATCCGAGATATCATCGCTGAAGACGTCCCCTTCCGATCGGGATTCCAGCATGGCTTTGATTACATCAATGGAAGACAACAGACCATCGACAACATCACCCGATACAGCGACGTTTCCGCTCCGGATCTCATCAAGCAGGTCTTCCACTATGTGGGTGAACTCGGCAAGTTCCGTCATCTGAACTGTGGCGGCTCCGCCTTTTAAAGTGTGAGCTGCTCTGAAAATCTCATCTATCGCATCATGATCAGATGGGTCATTCTCAATCGATAATATATTTTGTTCAAGAATTTCAACCTGTAGGTTTGCTTCGATAAAGAAATCTTTTAAAAGCTCTTCGTTGTTGGGATCAAGGTAATCACTCATATAAAACTAAATTTCATATAAAATAACCATATTGTCAAGTTTCAAAAATAAATTATGTGATATATGGAAGATGATCTATGTTCCGTTTATAATTTGATTTAGATAGTTTTACAGGAAAATATCATGAAACAAATCAAGACTGGGATTCTCATGACTTTCGGGCTTCTGTTACTTTTTCCTCTGGCATCTGCCGACATAACGACAGGCTTTACTTTGAGCAATGGCGGTTTTAATACGGATCCTCAATCTGCCGATCTTTCTCTGGTCTGGGGTTTTTCGACCGGAACCGGTTACGACATCAACGATCTGTTATCCGCGTCGGTGGAAGTGTCCCGCGAAGACCTGACGGGAAATTTTATAAACAGCCGGTTGTCCTACACCGGCACTCATGTTCTTATTTCCGCTGGCCCGTCGTTCGCTTTTCTGAATAACGGCGAAAGCAGGATAAAACCAGCCATAAACAGTTCTGCTGCTGTACGCAAAGAGGGGCTTTTCTGTCTATCGGCGTCATACTTTTCCACCATCGGAGGTCTATCCGACAGAGATTCCGACTACACACAAAGCCAGGTTAATGTATCCTTAAGTTTGAATATTCCCGGTGCAATTTGCACATTTTCGTTCGAAAACAGTCAATTCAGCCGATACGGAGATTATTCGAACTATCTCTCACTGACTAAAGATGGCAGGTCGGTTTACCAAATGGAAGCGGATTTATACAGAAAAAACATACCATTCAATCTGCTTATCTCTCTCGGATACAAATCGAACAGACGGGTATTCCCCTCTGATGATGCAGATAGCCGCGATACGGCTGCCTACGGCCATATTTTCGTTGGAGCGGGGACAATAGTCAGAATAGGGAAAAAGTTCGAACTGAAGGCTCTTATGGACTACAGCCTCTACAGTTTCTCATTAAGCGGCGATCTACCCGCTGATATTATTCCCGATTTCCTTTTTAAAGTGGAAACTGAATTTATCTATAAGTTCTAAACAAGTCCTGTTTATAAATACAAAAAAGACCGCCGCGGCGGTCTTTTCTATATAGTAACTTAAGGAGTTACTCAGCTGCAGGTACAGTCGCAGCTTCGTCTGTCGTTGCAGTCGCAGCGCTGGAATCCATCTTTTTGCCTTCAAGATATCTGAGGACCTGAAGATTTCCAAGTCTTTTCAGCTCGGCGTTTCTTCTGGCTTCTTCTCTGTCGGCGAGAATGTTCCAAACAGCTTCATCATCAACATCTTTATCGATATCATCTCTTACAGCGAGGTCATATACGACTTTGATATCTTTGATGTAGGAGATAAAGTCTCCACCTTCCTGCTGTGCGTCTCTTGTGAACAGAATTCCGTCAAGAGTTACAGAGGGAGTGTTTCTCGGGTAGAGAGGGTATGTTGTTAGTTCTCTGTTTCTTACCTGAGTGATGTAATTGGGGTTGTTCCACTGAAGCTCTCTCCATCCATCGAAGTCGAGATAGCTCATAAAGATAGTCTGAACCTGCTCGTTATCATCTCTGAGAAGTATGGAGAGACCCATGGGAAAATTTCTTCCCAATACGTTAACCTTTACGGATTTGAGAACACCAACGTTCTTTACAACTCCGTATCCGTTGAACTGGTCGCCTCTTTTGGCTTCTTCATCAACTGTGCTGGTAGCATAAGCGGGGATTTCAAAGGGGGGTCTTACAACTGCGTTTGAATTGAAAGTTCCCAGTGGGAAATGAATCCTTACACCCATAATCTGCTCACCGGCGAATTTAGCTGCCTCATCACCTGTAGTGACAGCCAATACATAGGACTTGCTATCATTCAGGACAGTTCGTGAAGAGGAACTGAGTCTGACTTCCCAATTCGGAATGTAGAGAGAAGTCTGCATTGCGGCTTTTTCTTCGTCCGTATAACGCGTACCGGCAACGGAACTGAAATCCATCAGTGTCGCTTTGTTCTGTCCCTGATAATCGTCCACCAGTTCGGCGAAGTCGATAAGAACAGATTCTTCAGCAAATACTGATGAAACAAGAAAGAGTGCAACTCCCATCAATGCGAAGAACCGTTTCATTAAGTGCTCCTTCATACTTTGGTTAAGTATAATACTATTGGTCTCTATAAAAAAATTATACAAACAGAAATTGACTTGTCAACTTTTTGTACAATTATTTTACCATATTTATTTATCTGCGCGGCCGGAATAATAGGCGGAACCTGGATTCTGACCGTCTACTGTAATATTAACGGTACGCACATTCTTAAAATTAAACGTAACTGTTTTTTTTATGAGATTTATTGCATCTTCGAAATGGACAGAGCCCGAGTCGTCCGAAACGGCTATATCAATTGAGAAATCCAGATAGAGTTTTCCCTTGTCGAAAATGAGCGTATTCAATTTGGTATCCCGAGGGACGGCCCGGTCGTACAGAAGGTATTCCGGTCCCAGAAGAAGTTCCCGTACCAGCAGCTCGATATTTTCCACATCGGTGCCGTAAACAGGAAGGTAACGGGATTCTCCTCTGACTTTGCGGGTCATGTCATCGGGGAAAAAGAGCACCCTTTTCGCTTCCTGGTTGCCCGCAAACAGAAAAGCAACAAGCGATATTGTAAAAACAGCTGCCAGAAGCGCAGCGGGAATAAGAATCCCTTTGCCGGTTACCCATTTATTTATTTTCTCAGTCAAATCCTTTTTCCTCATAATAGTCGATAAAGCGATTGATGCCATTATAGAGTCCATTGGTCAGCTTCTTCAAGTAGCTTGTCTGCATCATTCTCAGAGCTTCATCTTTATTTGTGATATATCCCAGTTCGACCAGAACAGCCGCCATTCTGGTATTGCGTACAACGAACCACGATTCCTCTTTCAATCCCCGGTTCGGGACTTCCGGTAGCTGTTCATCAAGTCCTTCGAGCATATTCCTGGCCAATCTGATGCTTTCCAGAGCATACCGTTCCTCAAGTATGGAATTCACAACGGGTATAAGGCTCTCATCCCCTTCATAAACATCGCGGTCCACCACTTCCCTGCGGTAATTTCCCGGAAGATGCCAGATTTCATATCCCTCGGCTTTTCTGTTGAGAGAGGCGTTGACATGAACAGAGATATAGATAATTCCCTCTTTGGGACCGACTTCGATACCGTTCGCCATTTTCACACGATCTTCCAGGGTGGGGTAAGAATCGTCTGTCCTGGTGAGAAGAATTTCTTTTTCCGGATACTTTTCCCTGAGCAATTCCGCCAGACGGAGCGAAACGTCGAGATTGATGTTTTTCTCCTCGACCAGCACGGGGATATTATTGACAGTCACAGTCGAGGAAGTACCGGGATCCCTTCCTCCATGGCCGGGATCTATGAGGATGACTCTGACATCATAGGTATTTTCCTCTTCCACCGATTCACCGAAGAACTTCAGAACGGTCTGGGAGGCATCTTCAGAGAATATTAAAACGCCTTTTTCCTTAAGCACTGCTCCGGAGGGCAATATCTCGGAGTAATTTCCGATCATCCATCTGTTATCCAGTGAAAAGGAGATAGACTTCTCCCCTTTCTCAAGCAAACCGATTCTGTGATAAGGTTCCCATTTTAAATGGGCGCCTGTTTTTTTCAGCAGATCTTCTACAGACATGGATTGAGCCGTTATAAATAACGGCAGAAGGATGAGAATCAGGATTGTGAATAAGGTTCTGTCAATTCGAACAGAACCTGTCGAAAAACCAGAGGCCACCCTGTATGCTCCCTTTTATTACGGCGCGCCAGAAATAAGCCTGCGCTCTCCTATCCTCCGACCGGGAGGTTTCCTCCATTCCGGTGATTGCCAGAATTTCCCGGAAGACTTCCTCAAGCGACCGGCTCTGCCAGTCCCGGGATGTCTCGTATGCCAGATCGCTAAGGGGAACCGGCTGAAATGCGGGAAATTTCACATTTTCGAAAGAAAAGTCTATTTCACCAGTCAGATCTTCGTAAGCTGCGGCGGTGTATGTATTATTCAGAGCAAAAGCATCCTGAGGCCAATCCTTTTCTCCGTAGAGAAAAGCAGCCGTGCTGATGTCATTTTCATCAAGACGGACAATTATCCGGGCGGCAGCCTGTTCAGCCGATTGTACAGCTTTTTTCCGGTCTTCGTGGGAACTGATAAAATTCCCGCATTTTTCAACATTATTGACAGGAAAATTGACTTTGTCCCCTTCATCTATTCTCAAAAACAAATCGTTTACATAATCCGTATTATAGGCCTGTTCAAGTTTATCCAAAGATTTGACTGTCCCCGGAATGGAAAGGAAAGCCCTTTCAGCACAGACCTTCTTATAAGATCCATCGTAAAAATCGGGTTTTTGACCGACGGCAATTTTCAGGGCGCCTTTTGTCGATTCCATTCCGCTGGCTAAAGGAAAAGTCCAACCGGACATATATCCTCCGGAAAGACGGGCCGCGATTTCCCCGACCACAGGTCCGCTTTCAGAATATATAATGTCTCCCTTGGCAGCACCATTATCAATTCCCAATGCGGCCACTCCCTTTTTAAAGGTGTCTTCAATCGCCCGTTTCTTTTTATCATCGAGGACGGCAGGCATGGTGTGCCCCATTTCGATAAAGCAGGGAGGGAAGTAAATATGGCGTTCGGCCAGTCCGTGGATCGTTACAACGCCATCGCTTACCAGAGCGTCTATGGAATATTCAGGACCGGCGACAAATTCCTCGACGATGGCACGGCCTGTTCTGGAAAAGGAGATAGCTTTATTTACAGCGTCTTCCAATTCATCGGCAGTGAAAATCTTCCTCACACCGCGGGCTCCCATGTTATCTACCGGCTTCACGACCAGAGGATAAGGCATTTCCTTTGTTTCATGGGTGTAAACCATCTCCTGAGATAACTCTACAAAACGCGGCGAAGGAACCTTATTTTCCCGGAAACAGTTCCGCATGCGGATTTTATCCGTGGCATTGAGAGCTGTCCGGTATTTAAGTCCCGGAAGGCCCAGCCTTTCAGCAATCCATGCAACTGAAGCGGAAAAATCTGTCCCGGCAGTCATGACCCCGTCGAGTCCCTCAGCCAGCTGAAGATTCCGCGCCGCTTCTTCAAGCCCCTCAAGGTCTTTCAGATCGATATGGAGAAATCTATCCGCATCGGAGGCGGCCGGAGCGTTGCGATTTCCGTCAGCGCAGACAACGGTCCAACCCATCTCTTTGGCTATTCTAATAGCCGGAGCCTGCATGACTCCCGCACCCAGTATCATAATGGTCATAAATCTTTCACCTTTCTCGCGTAAATTTCAAATGTATCTCCCAGACCGGCATAATGACTGTAGAGATTGAGAAGTGACCTCCCCGCTCCGCTTCTCGCCAGGATGGAAGGAAAACGTTCGGGATGATGCCCTGTCACTCGTATTTTTTCAATTCTGAATCCGTACCGTTCCAGAAACGATGCTGAAAGTTCCGGTTCCCAGACTGTGTAGTGATCATCGGGAGATAACTTTAAAAAGTCAAGCCTGTCCTTCAATGAGGAAATGCCGCTTCCGCTTGGTGTGGAAAAAGCAAAGATACCTCCTGTTCTGACAAGACGGTTGACTTTTTTCAGGACGGGCTGAAGATCGGGAAAGTGCTCTATGACATACCACATGGTCAGGACATCAAATTCAACGGCATCCCATTCCTCCGGAACATAAAATGATTCAAAAGGAGCCTGCACGACCTTATAGCCCAGAGTTGATGAGACATATTCAACCGCATCGGGAGAAATATCTGTTCCGAAAGGTTTGTAACCGTACTGTTCCGATTTTTTCAAAAAGGGACCGTAGGCGCAACCGCAGTCGAGCAGTCTCTTTCGCTCTCCCGCTGCCAGGCGGCCGATCATTTTCAAGCGGCTGCCAGCAAGTTCGCAGAGATGATCAAAATCATCAATATAGGTTTTCCCGTATTGCTTTTCGTATTGTTCGAAGAAATACTCTTCTCCATAGGACATTTTTTCCGGAGCATAATTTATCATGAACAACATGGAACAGTTTCTGCAGCGGCAATAGGTTTTCTCTTCGAAACGGGCTTCCACATCAAAATCAGCTGATCCGCAAAGAGGACAGCCCCGTCCCGAAGGGTTGAGCGATTCGATAGTTTCAGAGAAAGCCGGTCCGGAAAAATCTTTCCGCACAATCGGAAAATTCCGGGGATTTTTCAGAAAACGCTCGAGCACACTCTTTTTCTCCGGACCAACACCGGTCGAGGCAAATCCTGAAAGGTCAGACAGTTCTTCATGATAGGCTGAAGGATTGATAAGGAGGACCGGCAGAGAAAGAGAAGCTGCTTCATAAGCTGTCAGCCCGTAAGAGCAGATTACAGCGGAGCTTTCTTTCATAACAGCCCGCAATGAGGGAGGATTTCTCAATATATGGAATGCGCGGTCAGGCTCACTGCCCCTGTATTGCGGCCCCAGAACGACTGTTACATTGTCAATAAGTTCTTCACATTCTTCTTCTATAAAACGGCACAGAGCCGTTGTCAGCCCCGCCGGATCTTCGCCCCCGAATGATATGAGAATTTTCTCTCCGGTGGCGGCCGGTTCCGATCGCTCAGGAAGGTCCAGAAATGACAGAGAGCTTATATTCGGTTTTCCGAATCTTTCCGGCAAAGGCAGAATATCGATAAGATAGGGGATTCTCCGGCGGAGAGGTCCTCCTTCATCGATAGCGATGACATTTCCACCCTGAAGATTCTGTAAAAAAAAATCTTCACTTGTAACGCGGCTGTCTACGACAATACGTCCGTATGTTTCAGGTTTTTCCATGGATGAAACGATAAGAGGCCGGATTTCATCGGGAAATGTCGGCAAGACCCTTTCCAGATGACGGGAATCAATATAAATGGAAACGGCCCCTTTGAGTTTAGAGGCCAGGGAGATCATTCTTTTGATATGTCCCGTACCGTTACCTTCAACAGTAGAAGGAATCAGAATTGTTCTGTTTTTCAGATAATTGACCAGCTCATCGATTTCGGTGGGCCTGTTCCGGTAGAGATCGGAAAAGATTTTTCTTATTTTATCCAGATCCTCAGCCGTATCGACTGAAACCTTGGCCGTAAAATAATATTCCGGTGGAACGCGGTGTATATTGAGATGAAATTTTCCGGGATTATTATAAATCCAGGGAGTGACATGTTCATGATCATAGGGTGCGGAACTCTCAGCCAGAGCCCGCTCCAGGGCCGATGTTTCGACAATTTCTATACCTGTGCCCAGTGGAGCATCGGGCCAGTTGCTGTAATCGGCACCGGTTTTCCTGTGCTCAGCCAGAACTTCGTCTGCCATCCTGGCCGATACCAGAGGATTGTCGCCCGTTGCCCGGATAACTGTCCGGATATCATATTTCCGTGCAGCCTGTACGAAGCGGAGAAGCACATCCTCTTTCGGACCGGCAAAGGGGATAAAGTTCCACTTCTCCGCCAGGGGAGCCAGATCATCAAGACACTCTTCTGTTGTCAGTAGGAGCCTCAAGTCCGCATCCACCATGCCGATTGCCCGCATGGCGTGTTCCACTATAGTGAGATCTTCAATTTTAATAAGAGCTTTACCGGGGAGCCGGGAGGAATCGAGCCTGACCTGCAGGCAGACAGCTGTATTCACTCCTCTCCATCCCACAGTTCCGTTATGCTGAGGGCATCGCTTTTGAAACGGTAACGGTTTTCTCTGATCCATTTTCTGGCATGCCCGTATTCCCGCAAAGCGTAAAAAAGGGTTGATCCGGTGCGGAGCCAGTAGGCAAAGAATCCCATCAGAGGCAGATAACCCGCGTCACCGGTATAGCGGACTGATAGTGTTTTCAAAAAGAATAGTTTATAACTCTGATCGACAGTAGTGTCCTCAAAGGGTATTTCGTTCTGATAATTGATTTTAACCGCTGTATTGGCGACAATTTTCTCTCCCCACATATGGCTGCGGAAACCGAAATCCATCTTCTGCCAGAAGGGATTGATCATTCTGCTATCATATCCTCCGGATAGAAGGAATTTCTCACGATCGTAAATACCGCAGTAATCAAAAGGATATATGGCAGCCAGGTCTTTTCGTACAGCGTTGAGAGGAATCACTTCAATTCCTCCTTTATCGGTAAAGGCCGGGGCAAAACAGGATGGAATGGTCTCGTTCCGGCTGTTCTGAAGGAGCGGTACGGTGCAGAGATTTTCCCTTTCGGCTATTTTCTGAAGAACCCGCGAAGAGATCGATGAAGCTTTTATATGCATATCATTCCATAGAACAAAGACATACTGCCCTACCGCTTCTTTGATACCCACATTGACTCTTTCGCCGGCGGTGACATTTTCCGAAAGAAGGACGAAACGGAGTTCCGCATGCTTCCTTGTCAAAAGTTCCAGATCGTAGGAGACCGACGGCGGTTCGATGGAAATGACTTCCAGAGCGCCCAGAGCTGTCAACTCCTCAAAGAGATCCCTGCGAAAAGGACGCCCTCCTCTGTTGAGAAGAACTATGGACAGGCCGCGCTTTTCCTTTCTTTCACGGTCTGGCTTGGAACCGCCTATAACCGTGTAGCTGCTCGATTCAGACTTAAAAGTTGAATGTATAGTATTCATCACACTTCCTGCACATCGGTGAATATTCACCCTTCAGATGATCTTTGTAAGTTTTTTCACCTTCCGCCCAGATAATCTCAAGATCATCTTTGAAAACATTACCCAGGAGAATGCTTCCACTTAAGTCCTCTCGGCAAAGAGGAACATCTCCATTTATCCGGATAAACATATCCCGCTTGTTATGCCAGCAGGGATCGCGGTTCAGCGGAGAGAGATCGGTTATTTTTTTCTGCTCTCTTGTTCCGCAGAACCAGTCGTACTTCTGAATGATGATGTTTTCCGTTTTTTCTTTCCAGTACCGGAAAAAGTCTTCCAGATTCACTTCGTTCTCTTTCATCCGGACAGCCTGAACCCAGCATTTCCCGGGAAAGAGCTCCATCAGTCTGTGGGCTGTCCGCCAGGCTTCGTCATAACCTTTCCCCCTGAGAGTTTCATAGACACTTTTATCGAGGGCGTCGAGGGAAACAATCCACTCGACCCGGTTTCCGTATTTTGCATTGATGCCGGCAATTTTCTGAAGATCATCGTCGGCCCACCCGAGTCCTGATGTTTCGAGAATAAGCTTTAACGACCCTCTTTTCACTGTCTCTTCTATGATTCCTACGATATTTTCGTGGAGAGACGGCTCTCCCCAGGCGGAGAGGGCAATATAGGCATCATCGCTGAACCGGGCTATCCGGTCCAGAAGAGAACCATATTCCTTCAGATCCATAGAAGCCCCGTTGCCGGGTTCCTTTGCTTCTGCGGCGAAGGGACAATAGGAACAGCGCTGGGGACAGCTGTCGGTGATCTGAATCTGATAATAAGCCGGTAGAGTTCGCAGAGCCTCTTTGCAGCCTTCGATTTTTTCCAGTAGAGAATCTCTGTCCTCGATGCCGCATTCGATAAACCTTTTAAGCTGCAGGGAATTCCTTTTTGTATCACAGCTGAGACTGATTCTGTACATTCTGAGATCAACAGGGGAAATTTCCGTTTCAATGTCAAAGGCATTGATGTCTTTCTGCAGGATTTCAAAAACTGTGTCCCTGGAGATTGGTTTGGATGATCCTCTCGAAAGATTGTAAAGCATCTCGATTTCCGAAGACCGCAGAATTTCAGGAGACAGCCCCCGGGGATATCCGTCGGCGAATGTATATCCGGCATAATATTTAAGATGATTTTTATACATTTTTTCTGCGAGAGTTTTATCAAGAAGAGGATAATCGCCCCAGAAATAAAAAATATGGCCGTAGAGACCGGCTAACTCTCTGAAAACATCGAACAGGATTTCTTCCGTCCAGCTCTCTTTTACGATCTGATCGATTGAACTGTCCAGAACCATCGGCTCTTTGAGGAGCACAACCGTCTTCTCCCGATCCGCAAGAGATCCGGCGAAATCGAGAACTCTGTCAAGAACAGTCTCACCTTTAAAAAAGGAGAAATCGAAATACTCATTTTTATTTGTCAAATTGATGATTGCAACATTGCCCATATTCGTACCATCGTCAGTTTTCCGGCTTTGAATTAATTCTTTTTCTGTATATTCTTTTACCATGTTTGAACTGGAAAATCACGTCTATTCCGTTTCGGAAGTGACTGCTGCTATAAAAATGCTTCTCGAATCGCGATTTCCCCAGATTTTTATGGAGGGGGAAATATCCAATTTCCGGCCCTCCAGCGCCGGCCATTGTTATTTTACGCTGAAAGACCCGGGAGCCATGATTCAGGCTGTTCTCTTCAGAGGAGACGCCGCCAGACTGGCTTTTCGGCCGAAAGACGGCATGAAGGTAAAAGCGACAGGCCGCTTATCCGTCTATGCCCAGCGGGGGAACTACCAGATAATCTGCAGCTCCCTTGAAGAACAGGGCAAGGGAAGCATTCTCGAAATGCTCGAGGAGAGAAAGAGGCGTCTCGCTGCGGAAGGGCTCTTCGACAGTCAGTACAAAAAAGAGATACCGCCCTACCCGGAAACAGTCGCGGTTATAACCTCACCCACAGGTGCGGCTCTGAGAGACATACTTCAGGTAACCAGAAGGCGGAATTCATCGCTCAGAATCCGTATTCTTCCCTGCGCGGTCCAGGGAGCCGAAGCGGCGAATCAGATCGTCAGGATGATAGAAACTGCCAACCGGCAGAATCTGGGAGATTTAATCATCCTCAGCCGGGGAGGCGGTTCATTGGAAGATCTTCTGCCCTTTTCAGAAGAATCAGTCGTGAGGGCTGTTTCATCCTCTTACCTGCCGGTTATAACAGGCATAGGCCATGAAATAGATTTCGCTCTGGCAGATTTCGCCGCTGATCTCAGAGCGCCGACTCCATCGGCCGCGGCAGAGCTGGTCTGCAGCAGTTCAATAGAAATATCCGGTGCTATCGAAAACACCAGAAGGGAAATGATATCGGCCCTGCGCTCGCGAATGGTGCTTTACAGGGAGAAACTCAAAGCTTTTTCGCCGGAGGAAATAACCCTTCACTTCAGAAGGTTTCTCGAGCCGCGCGTGTTGAGAATCGATGACCTGAAAGAATCGATGGCAAATGATATTTATAACATTATGGAAAGAAAAAAACATGAGCTGGCTCTACTAAAGAAAGAACTGGAAGGGAATTCCCCCTTATCCATCCTGGAACGAGGCTATTCCATCGTCACCGATAAAGATGGTATGACCCTTAAGAGTTCCGCCCGGATATCGACAGGAGACACTGTCGGGATCAGATTTGCCGAAGGAAAGGCTTCGGCGACCATAAAGGATATAGAATGAAAGAAAAGAAATTTGAAGAAAAATTATCCGAACTGGAAGAGATAAGCAGAAAAATCAAGTCGGGGGAGCTGCCTCTCGATGAAACTGTGGCAAACTTCGAAAGAGGGATGAAACTGGCAGGAGATCTTGAGAAAGAAATTTCTTCCATAGAAAGAAAAGTGGAAATTCTGGTATCCGACCCGGGCGAACAGGCGGAATTCACCGATTTTCCGGAAGAGTGATCCTGTCCCCCGGGGAAATTCCGTTTCTCTCAAACCATCCCTGATTCATTTCGAGAGCATAGAGAACCGATCGCGTCGATCGTACGGGGCTTTCATCGAGAGGATACATATCATAAATCTCTTTTATCTCTCCGTTTTTGGATATATAGGCAATTGACAGGGGAATAAGCGTGTTCTTCATCCAGAAAGACATTTTTTTCTCTTCCTGGAAGACAAAGAGCATACCGTGATCCTCATCCATGGATTTGCGGTTCATAAGCCCTGTGGCGCGGGATTGATCGTTATCGGCAATTTCAACCCTTATGGTTTTATCCCCGACCTGAATTTCCGCTGTCTCCAGAGATGAGGAATCGCAGGACAGAAAAGCCAGAACCGCGAGAATTGTCAATAGTAGATTTTTCTTCATTCGAAACCTGCTCTTATCAGAATGTATCGAGAAAATCTTCCCTCAGGACTTCCCCGTTCGATTTCCTCTTTTGGGATTCCTCCAGGAAACTGTCGAAAACAGTCAGATCGACATATTTAACCGTCAGGGGATATTCCAGAGAGAGCCTGTATTTGTCATTTTCCCATATCATCCCCGTCGGATCAAGAGAATCTGGATCTCCGTATTTTCCCGTAAGCTGCATCTGAAAGCTATAGAAATCGATTTTTTCTCGATTCATGATCAACGATATCTGGTAGAGTTTCTCCTCGTCGAATAGAAAATATCCCCGTTCAATAAATCCGCTGCCCGCCGTATCGATTATGGATCTGTCCGGTTCGAGCATCATGCTGACGTCAGGGTCCCCCCTGTAAGCGAAATGACTGTCGTATTTAAGCTTTTCCTTTACGATTTCCAGAGAATCTCCGAAAACAAAATCGTGAAATCCCCCGGGGACTTCTTCATAACTATTCTGAGAGAAAACACTGAAAAAGCTGAAAACTATTAGAATGGGCGTCAGAAAACCCCTTTTACTCTTTACCATACATTTTTCTATCGGCTGAAACGGCATTGTCTTTGATTTATTTTCCAATGGAAGTAATATAGATGTATGAGCAAACGAATACTTCTTCCCTCTTTTCTTCTGTTTCTTTTTCTTCTGGGGTCGACAGCTGCATCGCAAAGTCTGACAATCAATTTCTACACCTCTTCCGATTACAGAAGATCTGCTTTGTTTGCCGCCCAGGACAGGATATACGATCGAGAAGTCCAGTACAGCCAGGGTCTGGAACTGATCTGCCGGCAGGATAAGGTCAAAGCTGAGATTCAGGGTTTGGGAACCTATTACACCCCTCTGGATCTGAATGATATCCCCCCCGGTGATTATCGGATTCAATTGAGCAAAACCGGTTTTTACCCCTATCAGTTTACCGTTACGATTAAATCCAATGCCAGGAGCTCTGTGGAAGTTGATCTGAAACCCTATCTGACATCTTTGAACATTGATGGACTACCCTCCCGATCCGTCATTTATATCAATAATAATAAAATCGAAGGGCATAAAGCTGATGTGACTCCGGGAGACGTCTCATTGCGGATTAAAACTTTCGGCTACGAGGATTATTTTCAGGTCATAACTGTCGATGCGCAGGAAGAACAGAGTTTTTCTCCGGTTCTCGTCCCCCGCGATTTCAGCCTTTCGGCGATCGAAGTAAACAGAAATACCATATGGCTGGGAGACAGCCCGTCGCAGAAGATTGTCCGCTTCACTGTCTCAGCTACAGCTCCGGGAACAGCGTCATACCGGATTATTCGGGAAAGCGATAATTCTGTTGTACAGGAAGAGATTCTGGACATAGAAACAGAGAAGACAGAGATCATCTTTGATTTGAGGAAATCCGGACCGGCCGAGGCGGGAGTCTATCACCTTGAGATAAAAGGTGAAGGGCTTGAAGATAAAGATTTACAAAGGATAACCCTTATGGTCTCCGAAGGGGGCAAATCGCGATGGAGAAACAGTTTTTCCGGTACAGCCGGTTTTCTCTACTGCCCCGAAGCCAGAACCCTTCCGCAGGGAGTCAGTCAAATTCAGACCGGTTTTAATCCGGCTTTTACAGGACGATCCCTGGATGATCTGTATATTCCGGCTTTCCTCTCTCTCCGGACGGGGATTACCGACAGAATTGAAGTGACAGCCGGAACAACACTGTTTCTTTCTCCCCAAACCGAACACAGCTCTTTTGATTTTCAGGCATCTGGTAAGTTTATGATTCTGGGCCATGATAAAAACAAAGGCTTTGCTCTTTCCGCCTCCCTTTCGGCCAATTATAACGGAATAGCGGGGAATTATGGTTCCGTTCCACCTTTTGATCCCTATGGTGGGGTTACGGGGCTCTCTCTCAGTCTACCGGTCAGTTTCGGTATTGGCTTGTTTTCAGTTGTCATTGCCCCGGAATTCCGTTTCAGCCCTTCCTATCCTATGACTGAGCCCGGCGGCTTTCAAGAGGGCGAGTTATATATCTGGAATTACTTCAAAGGGGCCATGTCAATCGACGTCGGCTCATTTTCCGCGGCGTTCTCTATGGCCCTTCAAACTCCGTCCTATCTGCATGGAGGAAACGAGTGGCCTCTATATCTGGGTCTGGAATCCTCACTGACACCCGGATCGACTGGCTTTACAATCTCCCTTTTCGGAGGTTTGCGCTATCTCTCGGGAGATGACCTTCTGGGTACGGCCGGACTGAGCGCCGGATTTATCTGGTAAAAATTCAAGTTTTAGATTTTCGTAAACAGATAGATGAGATAGACAAGCACAGCAGAGAGAAAAAAAATCGCTGAATAGGCAAACATTCTGGACATGGAGAGGAAACTGTCCTTTTTTTTCTTCTTATCCTGAGGGGTTTTATCATAGCTATCGGCCAGATAACCACAAACCGGACAGCCTCTGAGAAATTCAGCCCCCTTCCCCGTATAGCCGCAGACTGGGCATTTAACTGCCCGAAAGAAGCGGCCGCATCCGGGACAGCGCTCTTCATCGGGGCTGACAGCTTCTCCGCAATTATCGCAGTGGAAGGATTTGGCCATAGGGCTTATTTTTTCCTGATTGCCAGGACCGTGAGGTCGTCGTACTGGGCATTTTCTTTGAGATGGGTGTAGTAAATATATTCAGGCATTTCGGGATGCTCTACCGGATAGCGGAAATACTCTTTATACTGATCAAAGTGATCTCTCAGGAATTCATCGATTTTCCTGTAGATCATGATCCTGTCGCCGGGTCCCGCATTGGGATCGGGAAAGAGCCTGAAGATTTTTTCAACCGCCAGAAGCCCCATGACACCGTCTTCAATGGAATCGTAACATCCGCTGAAATCGAAAGTGAGCTTATCGTCGGGGAAGGGGTTGTGATGCTTGATCAGCTCGTATTTTTCGCCATTGAGAATGGCGTTGGCAATTTCATCTATCCGTTTCAGCCCCAGTTCTTCGACTGTAGAGCCGATAAGGTGGGTATCTGTATCGCGGTTCTCTTTGGCGTCTTTTTCGCCGGCGAATTCACAGCCCTCGCATTCGATTATCTTCAAATCCGAATTCCTGAAACTTCTCTGGGATTCTTCAATTCCGTCAGTAAAGAGAAATACGATATCTCCTGACCGGAACGTATGTGTCTCCTGCTTGAAACCGCCCTGCATATCAACCAGATCGGTGGAGAACGGCCCGGCAGCAGGCGCTTTGTGAAGGGTGAGAGAATCCATGGCCCGTTTCGAAGAATCGAAGAAGTGAACGATATTGTCACCGGCATTGCTCATCCAGGTTTTACCCGTTCTGATATTGATAAGCGCAACCGTAAAGGCGGCAAACTTACCTTTGAATTCAAGCTGTTCGATCAGGTCGTTAACGTCGGCGACCATTTTATTGAGATGGATTCCGTCGCGTTTGAGATTGAGGTTCTTACAGTAACTGTCGAAAACCGTCGCAACGACGACCATGATAAGAGAAGCCGGAATATCCTTACCGGAGATATCGCATTTTATACAGGCATAGTGCTCGTCATCGATTTTCTTGTAGTTGAAATAGTCCCCCGATACACCTTTCGCCCCGACATAATATCCGTAAAACTCGGCATACTCGTCATCGGTATATCCGGAAGGGAGTTTTCTCTCCTCTCCCGAAGGAACGGGATCGAGGCGGACAAATTTCTTCTGGACTTCCTGCCCCAGCATGAGCTGCTGGTTCGCCACGGCGGCTTTTATAAGACCGGAAGTCATCTGATTGACCGATTCCGCCAGATCGTAGAGCTCATCTTTCGATTTGACAATGATATTCTGCGCTTCCAGTTTCGTAATATCCTCAGCGTCGCGGATTCTCTCTACCCCGGCAACCAGTTTTTTGATGGGGTTGATCATAGTGGAAGCGAGAATAAGGGCTCCTACAATCCCCAGAGCCAGTGCGGCCAGGGAGATAAAAATCGTAATCCGGATCAGGCCGGTTATGTTTTCATCGATCGTGTCGAGAAGCGGAGCAATGGTTATCCCCAGCCTGACGGCTCCCCGGTAATAAGAATCCGTATTGGAATCCTGATAGACAATGGGGCGGTAAAATATATATTCCAGCTGATCGCGATTGAGTTCCGCCGGAACGAACCGGGGGTAGATAAAGGATTGATCAGCGATATTGGTTAGCTTATTGTTCAGATCTTCGGAAAGGGCCTGGATATCGCTCTGAATGAGATTGATTTCCTCCCGGGAACCGCCGGTCGTTGCCAGCTGGATTCCTCTTCTTTGCAATTCTTCCAGTTTAGCCGGAATGTCACCAACAATCTCCCGTCCCTGCTCGTTAATAGTCTGTTCGACATTTTTAAGTTCAGTGGAAATGATATCGAAAATCTGCTTTTCTCCCCCGACAGTGTAAGCTCCGGCAAGCCCGGCTTCGGCGAGAATCTTTTGAAAACTGATTCTGTCTTCATCAGAAATATCTTCATTGAGACTATATCCGTTGTCATTCTTCCCGTACAGTCGATTGAACAGCCGAACCCCGGCTTCATCCAGCCCATCCGTCACCTGCTGTCCTTCATTTTCACTTAATGAATCGGAGAGAGCGAATTTGCTGGTTATGTCCGGGTCGTTGTTAGCCCAGATATAGTTATAAACGGTTCTGTCATTGGAGCCCGTACCGGTAATAGTCGTATAAATGGCCTCATCGAGAGCGTTTGTCTGTCTGGGAATCGCCAGCAGTCCCAGACTTCTGTCCAGTCCCGTTTGCTGAAGGGAGTTTTCCGCACCGGACACAATCGTCGCCAGAAGGAGTTCCGCCCGCTGCTTTACGCTGTCTCCCAGGTTTTCTCTCTGCTGATTGATCATATAAAGTCCCAGGGATACGGCAAGCATAAGGATTACCGAAATAACCAGGGCGAGCAGAGCCATGAGGAATTTCATTCTGAGGCCGACGCCTTTTCGCTTCATAGTTTTCAGTTTCTCCTTTCTTAATTCATCGGTCAGCAAGCCCCCTTCGAAAAGAGCTTTGCTGTCATATGTCAGTTCGCGGATTTCTTTGCCTATCTGAACCATCCTGAAAGCCGACAGGGTAATAATGAGCCCGAGCAGCGACATCACTGTTATGGTGAGAATCAGATTACCGGGAACCGTGCGGATCTTGTAAGGAATGAGATTCCAGACAGATTTGTAATCGGTTGTGAAATCGCCGAACTTGACAACGCCGGTCGAATCGAATTGCATCTGGTTCCGCCAGAAAACGAGATCCCTCTCGGGGTGAATCACTCCGATCCTGTAGATGCCTTCTTCAATATCATCTATTAAGGGACCCGATATGGTTCTGTCATCTAAAACTGCGTAATCTCCCTTATCCAGAAAGTACTGCAGGTCCCAGGGCTCTTTCCCGTCCCGATCTATAATCACAGAACCGATTTCACCCTGCGTTTTGAATCCCCTACCTCTTATAGTCAGTTTCACTCTCAGAAGATCATCAGTTGTAGCGGTAACATTGGTTATATATGTGACAGGAATGTATTTATTGAGGCGGAAGACCTGTATGGACGGCTTGCTCCGGTTACCTGCCGTGTCTTCGGCTACAACTGTAATGCCCCAGTAACCGTTATCGTAGTTATTGATCTGCACACGCCTGTCCAGAGGAACCTCTCTGGTCGGAGTCGCATAGGAGAGTCTGTTGTAATCGGAATAAAAAATATCCGATCCGAGGAAATTGATTCTGTAGAGATACCGCTCGATATCCTCATCAGGCGGATCCTCCCAACGGAGGTCGAAGGTATTGGATAAGGCATAACCAAATGGATTTGTAGCGGGTTCGATAAAAACCACTTCCCCGGGGGGTGTGATATCGTAATAAAATGAAAGCTCTGCCGGATCGGACCAGTTGCCGGCATAGTCCTGGGCGATGACTTTAAGATACCAGAGCCCTTCCCCGGTAGCCTGGAATGACATTCTTCTTCTAAGAGGATCACCGCGGAGATCAAGCTTTTGCGGCGGAACCTCTTCTTGGTCCTGGGTCCAGATATAGCTGTACCCTCTGATATAGGAAGAGTCGACCGGTTCTGTCCAGGTGAAGGAAGGGAATTCCTGGGAGGACCGCCTGTTTCTGATAAAGTTGACCGGAGAGATTCGAGGCTTATCCACGGTCTGGTCGGGACTGAGGATTACCGTCCTGTTTCTCGTACCGGACACATTTTCCCAGGCAATGAGAAGCTCTTCCTCTCCGTCTTCCGCTCTGAACGGTACAAAATAACCGTAAGTGGAATCGCCGTTCATGGTACTGACAATGCTATCATCCCAGAACAGACCGACCTTCTGAGCCATAATGACTCTGTATCCATCGCGGTTGTCAAACCAGAGAAGGATTTCCTCCCCTTTAACCGAAGCGATTCTGGGGAATGCCGAAATCCTGTAATCTTCGGTCACGGCTTCCACATCGGAAATTCTGTTGCCATCGCGGTCAAGCTGCATATAATAAATACGGCTGTTCAACCCGAATTCGTTCCTTTCCCAGACCAGGGAGAGATGATCTTCATATGCAGCGAGAAAAGGCCTCTGATTGGAAAAATCGTCAGGCGACAGCTCCGGTGTCGCAGGATCAATAAAATCGGTCAGCAGTATTTCTTCGCTCCAGCCCCCTGTTTCCGAGTTTCGCTTCTTCATGAACAGCTGAAAGTTGACACTGGAAAGGATGGCCTGGAAGATAACATATTCCTCTCCGTTCCATGAAGCGTAAAAGGGAAGAAAGCTTTGAAGGAGATTGTCGTTTTCAACAAAACGACTCAGCTCCGCCCAATCTCCCTCTGCATCGGTTTCCGTAAAATAAACCGATAGCGTTCCGGGAATCCCTTCAATAAACAGATCGGCTTTCTGAGTGACGAACAATATCAGGCTGTCGTCTTCTTTCAGAAATAAACGGGGAGCGACTATTGTGGATTCCGCTTGCACTGCGCCTTCCTCAGAGAAAGTCAGCCCTTTGTCATCGGAACGATAAAAGGTGATTGTATTTTCATCGAGAGCAAAAGCGACATGGATCACGCCCATCCGGTCCACAACAAATGAAAAGAGAGAAACTTTCTGATCCCAGCTGAAGGGAAGCACGCCGGTGATATTAACTTTGGAAGACCAGTTCAATCCGTCTTGCGAGACAGCGCTGTAAAGAGAAATCGTCCCGCCCGAGTCGCCCTTCCCGGTGTATTCCTGCCAGACAGAGACAATAATCCCGTCGCCCCCTTTCGTCTGGGGGAAAAAGCTGTTTTCCGATAAAATACTGGGATCTTCCCAGAAAAAATCGGCAGCCTGTAGCGAGAATACCGTTCCAAGCAGGAACATGAAGACTGATGCGGCTCTTTTTAATATTTTGATTTTAACCTCTCTTCCAACTTCAATAACGGCGGATAATTACGGGCTCTCGAATCTTTTTTCAGTTCTTCTATAATTTGTAGAACTTCGATGTATCTTTCCTGTTCAAAGAGGATCTGAGCTTCCCGGAAACGGTTTTCCAGAGCGGTCGGGAGAACAAGTGTACTTGTACCTCCCGTATCGACCTGTATGCGATCTTTCAGAGAAATGGCAAGATTGTTTTCCGGATTGGCGGCAATAGCCCTATCGAGATAACCTTCGGCTATGGCATAGGAAGTCCGCTGACCCGTTTCAACGATTTCAAGGGCCTGCCTGTAATATCTGTCGCTCTCGGCGAGTTTGGCCGGGTCGGGAGGCCTTCGGCGGGTTTTCAGAATATCGTATTCCGCTATGGCAATCTTTTCCTTGAGCCCGGGATAATTGGGATCGATCTTGCTCAGGTCCAGAAGTTCGCCATACCCTTCCGACCGGGAAGTGCTGGAATCCGACTGAAGCTTATCCCAGGCGGAGTTGACTCTTTCGGCAAAGCTGGCCCGGAACTGGTTAGGATCGATAAGCTGGGCGATCCTCAGACGGAGGAGGCTGGCATCCTCATTTCTGGGCATATAAATCTCAACATTTTCCAGATTCGACAGGGCTTGGTTGAATGCTTCAATAGCCTCGTCTCTGTTCCCTCTGGCCAGAAGATTCACCCCTTTGTTGAAATTGGAATAAGCGAGATTGAGAAACTGGGTCATTTCATCATAAAGCGGCTCGGTCGGATTGATGCTACGGCCCTGGTCAAATTTAAGAGCGATATCGATCAGCGCCATCCAATACTGGATTTCAGGATGATCTTCCGAGTTCGTAGTCAGCCAGCGGTTCTGAGCCCGTTCCATATAAGCTCGGGCCCGGCTGTACTGTCTGTCGATATAAGCCTGTTTACCCAGATTGATATAGTTACGAACATCGGCTACGACGAGGCGGTTTTCAGCATCTATCAGAGCCTGCTGCAATGAGGCCAGATCGGCATCGACCCTTTTGCGGAGCTCCAGATTTTCCTTAAGAGAGAATGACTGGTAAAAGGAATTATTGGCATCCTTCAGGTTTTCTCTCGCCCTGTCGAAGCTCTCTTTCGACGCACGGGAACTGTTGACGATCGTTTTCACTTCGCCCAGCTGTTTGGTTCCCTGATTTTCGAATCCGTCGGCTCTGAAAATATTGTCCCTGGCCTGAGTTTCCAGATTGTCCGTATCCTCGGCAAGCCCTATTATCCGGGGGACTATTTTTTCTGTTTTATCGATAAACTCGGCGATTTTTCCGCTCTCGTCCTGAAGTGTTTCTTCGCTTTTAAATGTGTCGAGGACATCTTCAGTTTCTCCCAGAAGGACATCCAGATTGTCTCTGAGGCTGATCAGGCCGGGAAGGGCTCTATCGGGGAAGGTCGAAAGAATTTCGCTATTGCCCGTATAGGCGATGACCTCATCATCTTTCACACCATCAATAAGTTCACGGTTATCTGAAAAATCTTCTTCATATCCCGAAAGAGCCGTTTCGATCCGGCTGTATTCGCGGTCGGTCAATCTGGTCAGGATGGCAAGGTTTATCCCCTGCATCTCTTTCCGGAGGGAAGCGAGCTCCCGGTTTACATTACTGTAAACGGACCCGGATTTTTCAGGCAGGGCTCCATAGGGATCAAGCCAGTTGAGAGAGGTTCCGATTGTGGCCCACAGGCTCTCCTCTTCATCGATCCGGGGAAGATCAGCCAGTATGGACCGTCTTAAACCGTAGAGCTCTTCAATGGACCGGTTCTGGGCAAGAGAATAGTCGCTGAAGCTCTCTCTGAGACTAATCATAGTCCTGAAAGAATCGGTTACCCTGGCATAAACTCGGGCATCGACAAGCGAACCATAGTATTTCCCCACAATAAATGAACTGTATTCATCCATCTGCAAATCAGGCTGAACCGATATCCTGTTATACAAAAGCTCATAAAGACTGATCGTGGATATTGCGAAATCGAGCGTATTGTCATAAGCGGTTCTCGCCGCGGTCAGGTCTCCATTGCCGTAGGAAAGAGCCGCATTACCGTAACTGGCGGCCATTCTCGCATTGAGCTCGCTTGAAATCGAATCGAAGAGATCCTGCCAGAAAAAATCAGTGGCGCTGATAATTCCTTCGAAGAAATCAGAATCGCTTCTGCCGAAAAGGAGGATCAGTGAAAAATCGAGGAAAAACCTCTCGGGCGCCCTGTCATCGATACCTATAATTCTTTCCAGGCTCTGATTAATTGCGACGCTGCTGTCGATAAAGGCTTTTCTCTGATCAGACATCGAATCCATTTCATCGAGAAGCTCGCTGAGTCCCGCTGCAATCCTCTGGGGAGTTTGCGTTTTGATCGTTTGGCTGAATAAGGCGATTCGATCCGCCAATGCCTGCTCGTCCCGGACGATAGTTAACGCCCCTTCGTAAATAGACTCCCTGATTCGGGGAAGAGACTCCTGTTCAAGTGTGGAAACGATAAGGTCTTCTGTCGCGACCGGTTCTGTGAAGGTTCTGTAACCGCGGATAAAACCTTCGTGATATTTTAAAAGAGCCCCTTCATAATCCCTGTTATCAAGAAGGAGCTTTGCTTCATCCATTATTTTTCTAATCTCTATTTTATCAACAACCAGCTCAACGGCAATTCGGATTTTTCTTATATCCTTTCTGATTTCCTCATTGGGATTCGGTTCGATTTCTTCCAGTTCCTTGATTAACTCGTCAGCCCTAATCGTATTTTCATTCTCGTACAGCTCCGTAATCAATTCCCTGTATTTCTGATTATAGAGATTTCTGATTTCGAGGATTTTATCCATCAGCTTAACAGCCTGATCGAGACGATCCGGATCGTTATCGAGGATCTCTGTCAAAACCCTGATGGCATTGTCATAATCTTTATCATCATAATATGCCTGGGCCTGTTCCATCAAAGCCCGGATTTCCTTATTTGTCAGGTCCTGGGATGAAAGAGAGAAATTTATCACCAGCATAAAAATGAGGAGAATTATACCTTTAGCCTTAATGAGTCCCCGTTTCACTGTTATTCTCTTTCCCGCTCCTCTTATTATCTATACCCAATGTATACCATTATCGGCATTTTTTTTAAGATCCTAGATAAAACCGGGAAGTGTATATATACTGGTATCAGGAAATGAAATACAAGGCCCTGGCTCTCTCATTATTATTATTCTCAGGAGTTTTACTGTACAGTCAGAATTTTGAAGACTATTACAGTTCCTGGTCATCCATGTTCGGAATCGATCCCAATTCGGGTACCAATTCCTTCCTGATCCTCCTCGTACCCTCGGGAGGCAAGCACGAAGGCATGGCCACGGCCTATACCGCCATTGCCATCGATTCGGGTTTTATCGATTCCAATCCCGCCGCCAGCTCCCTTCTCGATGTGACGGAACTCTCTTTTCTCCACAACAACTGGATTAACGATGTTAATATCGAGAGCGTCATATTCACAACAAGACTGGGAAATCTCGGTCTGGGGTTTGCCGGAAAAATGATGTATCTCCCCTTTACCGGCGTCAATGACTGGGGAGACCGTTACTCCAATGACTATTCCGGCGATTATGCAGCCGGTTATTACTGGGAAACAGTCGGCACCGCCAATGTTTCCTATAATATACTGAAAAATTTCTATTTCGACGGAATCAGTTTCGGCGGCAGTTTTAAAGCGGCTTACCGCAACGTTCCCTTTTCCATAGCGCAGAACCAGTCGGCTGTCGCCATTATGGGCGATGCGGGGATAATGACCCGTTTCAACTTTCTCAAACCTTATTATTCAAGGGACAAGAACTTTTCACTCGGCCTGTCCGTGAAAAATGTCGGTGCAGAATTTATAGAGAATCCCGACCCCCTGCCGACCCGGTTCAGCGCCGGTTTGGCTTACAGTCCCTTCCGACCCCTCACAATGGCTTTTGATTTCAACCTTCCCTTCAATATCGACGGAACAGATGCGGAGGCGCCCTATTTCGCTGTCGGAATGGATCTGACTCTGACCAATTTCCTTTCTCTCCAGAGCGGAGTTCTGCTCAAGTCCGGCCTGCCACGCTTTACCATAGGCACGGCGGTGGAAACAGCGAAGGTCGATTTTGTTATCAACTACACACTGGACCTTACAACGCAATTCAGCCAGCCGGACAGAATAAGTCTGGAATTAAGACTCAATATGGGCGACTACGGGCGGAAGGAAAGAGCCGAACAGGCGGAAATTCTCTATGTAGAGGGTCTGAAGATATATGCCGAAGGGAGATATCAGGAAGCCATCAAGAAATGGGAAGCCTGTCTGGAACTGGACCCTCTGTTCAGCCCGGCCAAAGAAATGATTGATACGGCAATGAGTTCTTTCGAGCTTCAGCAGGAAATTCAGAAAAGACAAAGCGCAGAGTAATAATCAGCTTTCTTTACCTTCAAAAATATCGATTATATCCTGGCTTCCCTGCAGTTTGGCATAGGTTACGGCAGACATACCCAGCAGATCTTTTTTATTCATATCGGCACCGGCTTCGAAAAGAGCCCTGACAATATCCGGTTTGTTATGACCGGAGGCAATGGTCAGAGCTGTCTGTCCGTTTTTACTCTCGACTTCCAGATCGGGATCATACTGGAGCAGAAAGACGACGCATTCATAATCATCTTCCGATGCGGCATCAATAAGGGCCGTACAATTTCTGTCATCGCTGACGGCATTGATATCCGCTCCCGCCTTCATGAGCAGTTTGATCATGGGAAGTTTTCTGTTACGAGCTGCCCAGCAGATCAGGGGGACCCCGTTTCTGTCGCGGTCCGATGCGCTGTAACCCGCTTCGAGATATATGCCGGCAAGCATACAATCACCCTCTTTGACAACTTCTACAAAGGCCGTAAGGGTAATATCCCGGTGCTGATCGATCAGCGTTTTTTTAGCGATCCGGACCGTGGCCTTTTCCAGCCACTTATCGTTGTAGTATTTATAATATTCAATCAGATCATCTATAGACTGGCTTATATTAAAAGATTCCGTCCATCGGGGCCTCTCATCCTGAGCCAGATAGAGATGGCAATTGATTTTTTTCCCTTCGGCATAGCCGATAACATAGGGAAGCCATTTTCCATTAATGGAATGGGAAGAGAGAACGATAAGCATATTTTCTGCCTGCGTCACTTTTTCATGAAAATGGATATCGCTTCCCGGTTCCCAATCAGGTTCTATGGCATAGCTGTCATACTCGATAAAATACTCTTCCGATACGGAAGAAAACTGAAAGAGAAAATCTATATCGTTCTTATGGTAAAATACTGTTAATTTCATCTAAACCTTTTTCTCTTTATCGGTTGAAGGTAGGGATTTTTTTAGCACATCATGTTAAAGTCTACTTGTGGAAGATGAAGCTGACAAATTAAAAAGCTATATTAATGAAATTTCACTGCTGGCGGAGAAAGATCCCTTCAACTATCAAGCCCTGAAAAAGTGTTTCGATTCTTTTGAATTATCCAATTCGCATATAGCGAAATTGAATCAAATAGCCTCAAGCCATATAAAGCGTTCCGAAGAACTCCTGAAAAGCGGTAGGATAGAGGAAGCCCTCATGTCCATGGAACGGGCTGTAGAAATCCATCCTCTTTCCGATGAGTTCCGCAACAGGATAGCGCAACTCTATCTGTTGAAAGCCCGCAGAGAAGGAAGTGAAGGAAAAAACCGGCAGCTGGCTTCGAATCACGCATCCTTTTCAAAGTCGGTAACGGACCGGAATCCCATCGCCGACAACATATTGAAGGATATCCGAAATAAAGAAAAAGCTCTCTCCGGTAAAACTCCCTACAAAAAACTTCTCCTGCCATTTGCGGGATTATTGCTTCTTGTCGCTGCCGCTCTTTTTACACAGAACAGATTCTCATTTTCCTTTCTTCAGCAGAAATCGCCTGAGAGCGAAACGTCCATGGCTGTTCCTTCTGTCAAGAAAACAGAAACCTTTACCGATAGAGAGCTGGAAACCGTCATCACCGGTCAGCTGGAGGACTGCGAGATTGAAATTGATCAATCAAGGCTGAGCCTGACCAACGGTTCCATTTCCTACACACTACAGGGTAAACTTATTAATGAATCCAAAGCTATCAAATCCGCCGGATTGAACGTGGCTTTCAGACAATTTGGCGGAGAAACACTTTTCAGCAAAACAATTCCCCTTGTTGAAGAAGAGCAATGGCTCATGCCCGGAGAGCCGGCCCTTATCGATGAGTTTTTTTATGTTCACTATCTGCCGCCTGAAATAGATGAAGTGAGAATTTCCCTCAGGAATATGGTTACGGCAGATGAAATTCCCGAGCAGGAAGAAGCGCAGCCTATTTCTGTTGAATGGACAGCATACCGGCCTGAAGGGGTGAAAATCGATTTTTCCCAGCTTGAATCCAGTTCATTCCAGGGTTACGGAGAAAACTATATTAATATCAAATTGAAAATGATTAATAGCGGAACAATTCCGGTTGAACGCTTTCAAATTGATCTGAAGTGGCGCAATTTCTCAGGCGATGAATTGTTTTCCCTTTCCAGAGATCTTATACAGAGGGAAAATCCGGTTCTGTCCCCTGAAGAGACAAGGATCTTCAGAATTTTTACGAATCTGCCACCTGATCTGCCCGATGAGGGCTTGGAAATGTATATAAATGTAACAAGGATAAATTCATGATAGAAACACATAATGCAACAGATGTAAAGGACATCGACTGGAACGAATGGACCGCTGATAAATTCGCTGTCATCACATATATTTTTTCAGAAGGCAAAGTCCTGCTCATTAATAAAAAGCGGGGACTCGGAGCCGGAAAGGTCAATGCTCCGGGCGGACATATCGAAGAGGGAGAGACTGCCGTTGAAGCGGCAGTACGCGAAACGGAAGAGGAAGTCGGACTGACACCTCTCGATCCCCTGCAATGCGGAAAGCTCTATTTCCAGTTTACTAACGGATTGAAGATGGAGGGAACGGTTTTTATAGCCCGGGAATACAAAGGTGTTGAAAGGGAAACCGATGAAGCGGATCCTTTCTGGGTAGCGATTGATGATATTCCCTACAGCAGGATGTGGGAAGATGATCTTCTGTGGCTTCCTCATGTCATAAAAGGTAAAAGCATCTCAGGCTGCTTTATTTTCGATGATGATGACATGGTCAGTTATCAGTTGGATATTATCTGAAAGTGAATTTATCAGACCTCCTCAATCTGAAAAATGGAAAAGCTGTCATCTCTATAGCAGGGGGCGGCGGGAAAACAGCGACACTCTTTGAGCTGGGAAGGCGCTTATCCGGCCATTCCGTCCTGTTAACAACGACGACCAAGATAATGAAGCCTTCACCTTCCCCCTTATACAGGGTTTTGGATTCCCGGAAGGGAATGACCATACATTGGGACCTCTTATCCGTCGATAAAGACCTCCCTCTCGTATTCGGCTTCGGTTCCGAATCTTATCCCGGGAAACTGACAGGCGTACCTCTGGAACTCCTTGAAGAAGCGTCCGGGCACTTCGAATACCTTGTTGTGGAAGCTGACGGATCGGCCGGCCGCCCTCTGAAAGCTCCCGCAGAACACGAACCGGTTATCTCTCCCCTGACAACCATCTATATCGGCCTGATCGGACTTGATGTGCTGAACTGCCCCGGAGATGATTCAAAGGTTCACAGACCGGAAATCTTTGAACAGATCCGCGGTAAAAAACAATCCTCACCTGTCACGCCGGACGATCTGATTAAATTGATTAATCATAAACAGGGACTCTTTAAATCCGCTCCGCAGGGGAGCCGGAAGGTTATTCTCCTGAACAAAGCGGATCTGATAGACAGAAAGCAAGGTGAATCCTTATGCAGATACATTAAAGACAGCCTTGAATCGGAAGCCCTCGTAGTATTAAACAGCTATCAGGAAAGCGAACCGGTTCTATTCAGCCTCTAATTCAGAAGAAAAAGGGGATAATCGCTTTTCTCTCTTCGGGATAAGAAGAAAATGTCTCACCGTACCATTTGTGAATTTTCATCGCACGGGGTAGAAGGTTGGCAACGGTAAAGAGAAAGAACGCTGTGCCGGGAAGAGACCAGACCATAAGGGCCCAACCGCCCCACTCAAGAATTTCCCCCAGATAATTGGGAGCGCTGATCCATCGGTACAAACCGCCCTCGGGAATAGAATAGCCTCTGTTGCCTTCCCCTCTGAGACTTCGAAGTAAAGCATCTGAATGTTTATTTATAAGATATCCCCCGGCAAAAATCAGGAATCCCGCAATAAATCTCGTACTGGTAAACCAGGAGAAATCATAATGAGTTGCCATATGGAATATAAAATAGAAATTCACATAACTGTTTATCATGTTGAACAAAAATCCCCATGACATGATCAACAGAGAAAAGGGCTTGCCGGGACTGGATATTCTGAAAGGATAGATGACGGCGCGGTGAAAATAATGACTGAGCCAGATAAGGAGGAAAATCAGCCCTCCCGCATTGGGTGAGCTCCGCAATGCCATAAGCACAGGGAGGACCAGCGAAGGTGATTCCATCAGCATCCAGGCCGTACGGGATGAGAGAACCGGCCCCCAGCCTCTTCTGTCAAAACGGCCGTAGGGGGCAGTAATAAAAAACAGGAGTATAAAAACAACCGGGGCCAGAATCAATTCCGCAGCAAGCAGAACCGGATAATAGGGATTTACCATTAAACCTGATCGAGAAGATTCAGCATTTTCCGGAAAGAGGAGTCCTCTTTCTTCAACTCTCTCGAACCTCTGGTAATTTTACAGAGACTCAGACCGAGATCTCTTGAAATCTGTCTTTGTGTTACGCCCTGGTCTATCAATTTGACAAGAGCCCAGCGCGAAGCCACTTCATACACTTCATTATCAGTCAGAAGACTCCTGAGAAAATCTTCTATCAATTCGCTATCATCACAGCGTGACAAAGCGAGAACAAGCTCATGAAAAGCCTGATCTTCATCTTTTTTTTCCATTTTTCTAATATAGGTAAGGGTCATTCATCTGTCAAGAACTTCCTGATTCTGTTCGCAGATACATCCCGAACCGGCTTTACCCGCCCCCCGATCTCATCCTATACTCAATGTATGTCAGAACAGGATATATACGATCTTCAGATAAAGCTCTCCTATCTGGAAGATTTCATAGAGAATCTCAATAGCGTTATAATTGATCAGAATAAAGAAAACAGCCGGATGCAGAGAGAAATCAAAAGCCTTCAGGACAAGCTGTCCCAACTCGAAGAACGGATCGACAGCAAAGAGCAATTCCGCGCCGACGATCCGCCCCCCCATTATTAATGGTTTTTCATTGATAGAATATCATTAGGTGCATCAATGCCGGAGGAATTCCTCTTCCAGTCCGTAATCATGAATTTTCCGGTGCAGAGTTTTCCGTCCTATTCCGAGAATCTCGGCGGCGCGGCTTTTGTTTCCCTTTTCCTGATTCAGCGTATTGCGGATGATTATTTTCTCCGCTTCTGCCAGGCTGACACCCATCTGGATCTTCATATAATTTCCCTCGGGATCGTCAGCCAGAGCGGGAGGAAGATCCTCTAGGGAGATAATGTGCTTCTTGCAGAGAACGACGGCGCTCTCGATGCAATTTCTCAGCTCTCTCACATTTCCCGGCCAGGTGTAATTATACAAGGCCATGGCGGCTTTGGGATCGATTCCTTCGATGGATTTCCCGTTTTCCTCGGAAAACTCGTTGAGGAAAGAGGCAGTAAGAAGCTGAATGTCTTCCTTCCTCTCACGTAGAGGTGGAATGTGGATATTGACGACATTGAGCCGGTAAAAAAGGTCTTCCCGGAAATTTCCCTTTTCGATTTCCTTTTTCAGATCCCGGTTTGTCGCGGCGACGATCCGGACATCTGTATCAATAGTCCGCTCTCCCCCCACTCTCTCGAAAGCCTTTTCCTGAAGCACCCTGAGTATTTTTATCTGCACAGACTGATTGATTTCCCCGATTTCATCGAGAAAAATCGTTCCTTTGTCGGCCAGCTCGAAACGGCCTTTCTTCATACCCACGGCTCCGGTAAAGGCCCCTTTTTCGTGGCCGAATAGTTCGCTTTCCAGAAGAGATTCGGATAGGGCCGCACAATGGACCTTTATAAATGGATGATCGGAACGTCCGGATAACTGATGCAGAGCATCGGCAACCAGTTCTTTGCCGACGCCGCTTTCGCCGGTTATCAGAACGGAAGCTTTCGACGGAGCGACCTGGGCGAGCAATTCGGAAATACGCTGCATCTGGGCGCTCTTGCCGATTATGTTGGAGTAATTTCTCTTGCGCTCGAGTTTTTCAACTTCCTCTTTCAGAGCGCGGTGCTGCAGAACCAGCTCCCTTGAGGAAAGAGCCCTTTTTACAAGAAGCGACAGTCTATCCAGATTGACCGGCTTGGTCATGAAGTCGTAAGCGCCGTCCCTCATGGCGTTTACGGCATTTTCCACGGTACCATGACCCGTCAGGATTATGACAGGAACAGTAGGATAAGAACTGCTGATCTTTTTCAGAAGCTCCTCTCCCGACATGCCCGGCATCCGCAAGTCGGAAATGACCAGGTCGATGTCGGCCTTGAGCATAACCTTCATGGCTTCGTTGCCGTCTTCTGCCAGAAAAATCGAATAGCCATCCATTTCCAGGGATTTGCCAAGGCCGACCCTGATATTCATTTCATCATCTACAACCAGAATATTAAATGTCACTAGTCTCTCCGTCCCATTCGATCATTTTCTGTTCATGCTGGGGAATGGGGAATATAAAAGTAAAATCAGTGCCTCTTCCCAATACCGAGTCGAGACGGATTTCCGCATTGTGCTCTTTCATGATTTTGTAAACAAGGGTCAGTCCCAGCCCGGATCCGGAAACCTTCGTGGTAAAATAGGGCTCGAATATTTTGTTTTTGATATCTTCCGGGATACCGGGTCCCGTGTCTGATATCGTGACAGCCACCGTATCCTGAACGCGATAGGAGGAAATTTTCAACCTTCCCCCTTCTTCGCCCATAGCCGCCTGGGAATTCTTTATGATATTGAGGAAAGCCTGTTTGATCAGCTTTTCATCAAGTTTGAGTTCCGGCAGGTTCTCGTCAAGAGCCACCTCGACTTCGATGGAGTTCTCCTCAAGCTCAAAATGGATAAACTCCATCAGCTCGCTGATAAGAGAATTGATGCAGCTGCACTTAGTGTCGGTTTCCATGGGACGAACGGCAAAAAGATAATTGACGACTATCTGGTTTAACCGTTCAACTTCTTCGCTCACGACATTGAGGTAATCCTGCAGATCATCCTTACAGACATCCTTACCGGAATTGAGACATTTCTCCATAAGCTGTATATGAATGCTCATGGAACCGAGCGGGTTTTTAATTTCGTGAGCCACCCCTGCGGCCATTGTGGTAAGCGATGCCAGGCTTTCAGCCCGGCGGAGCCGCAGAGCGGCTGCCCGTTTCTCCGTCACATCGTCAATTGTTATGAAACTGCCTTTGATCGTCCCCCGATCAACAAGGGGAAGAATGCTGAAAGAGAGGATGCGGACTTTATCGCCCATTTGTATATTAAAGTCTTCGCCTTCAACGCGATCCTGGGAAAGAAGGGTCTTTTCTATAAACTCCGAGATGTCATTATCGTGTATGGCCTCCCAGATTTTCCGTTCCATAAAATCATTCCCGCTCAGCTTTAAAAAGCGCCGGGCCTGAGTGTTGACGAACTGGAGATCATTATTGATATCGGCAACAAGTATTCCCGACGGCAGTGAAGAAAGAACTGTCTCAAGAACCTGATTGCCTTCCACCAGTTCATTGACTATGGCTCTGATCTGTTCGCCGTTCTGTCTTGGAAGAGCTTTAATAGCTCTTTCCGTCAGTTTTCTCAAGGTTTTACCTCTTCATCTCGTAATAAAGGCTTTCAAGCAGAAGCTCGTGGCTCTGGTTGAGGATTTCAAAATTACCGGCATATTCCCGGATCTTGCTGTTCCACCTGGCAATCCTTGTCAAAACAGCAGTATTGACACCATTGCCCTGGGCATCTTTCATGAAACGATTGAGCGCCAGAGTCAATTCCTCAAGAAAAGGGATAAACATCTCCCTTTCAAATTTGCCCGGAACCACATCCCGGAAAGCTGTATTCTTCTCCCGCGAAGACTTGATAAAAAGCTCCGCCAGTTTTTTCAGTTCGCTGTAATCGATGTCGTGATGGGACAGGAAAAATTCCCGGAGAGAATGATAAGGATTCTCATCGACCCGGAATATCCGCTTGATAACCAATTTGCTCTGCTCTTCAGTTCTGCCGGAAAAGCCATAAGCCCGAACCCGTGATTTTATAGTGGGAAGAATAGCCCCGATCCTCGTGGTCAGCAAAATAAAATGCAGATTGGCCGGCGGCTCCTCAAGGATTTTCAAAAGTGCATTCCGCGCTCCTTCCTGCATATAATCGGCATTTTCCAGGATGACGACTTTGCGTTCTCCCGCCCTATGGGCCCAGGCTGAAATTTTCCTTATATGATTGATAGGCGTGGATGCCGGTACTGCGGCTGCCAGTTTCTTGCAGTCCGCCAGAATATCCTTTAACAGTTTCTCCCGTTTTTTTTCAGAAGGAAGATCTCTATCAGGAAGAAACAACTCAATCTTATCCGTTACAGACGTCAGCTGCGGCTGATTTTTTTTAAGTTTTGATGTATCGCCTTCCCATAAAACATTATCGAAACGCCTCAGAAGCTTCCTGACATTTCGAACAAACATAAAGCGGAAGACCTGATCTTCCCGGTTGGCGAGCGGTTGAGCCGAAGCGGCGATTTCCTCATAGAAATAACGGCCGCCTGTCATAATTATAAAGGGATGCTCTAAAAGACGGTGACTGTTGCAGGAATGGCAGCTGCAGTTCCAGGGCGCGCCTTCGGAATGGCAGGTGAGAGCTCTGGCCAGTTCCAGGGCAGCAGTCATTTTCCCCGAATAATCGGGACCGTGAAAAAGAATCGAAGACGGCAGGCTGCCCGTCTGAAGATCATGAGTCAATCTGGAGATAACTGCCGGCTGTTCCAGCAGGTTTTCAAACATATATCAGAACACCTCTATTTTCGGAAATTACCCATCAGAGCCGAACCGGTCGACTCGAGAAAGGGAAAGATTTTTGCGAGAAATGGCACGAAAAAGCTCCCGCCCAACAGTTTATCTGTGTTGAAAAGAGTCTGCGTATCGAGAAAATAAGTGAGAAGAGAGCAGATAATGATCCCCTCGAGCAGTCCGAGGAGAAGACCGAGCCCCTTGTCGACACTGAAGGCAGCTGTTTCCTCCATCATTTTGAGGATGATGTGCTCCACAAATTTCAAAGCGATAAAAATCAGTATGAAAACGATAAAAAAAGCCAGACCCCGGTTCCAGGTATGATCGCCGAACTGATCGGTAAAAAACATGGCGACCTTGCCGTAAAAAGCCATAGCGGCGATAAGACCGACCAATAGGGCTCCAAAGGAAAAAAGTTCTTTTATAAGACCTTTGAATAACCCCCTGACTGCCATAACTCCGGCAATTATCATAAAAATGATATCAATTGTTGTAAAATCCATCAGATCACCTCTTCGATTATTCGGGAGATCAATGCTGCGCCGTCGCTTTTACCAGCTTCTGCCGCTGCGGCTTTCATCCCCGCCAGTTTTTTTTCATTATCCACTATATTCGCTATAGTATCCAGAAAAGTTTCCCCGTCAATCTTTCCCCTCAGCATAAGGGAGCATTCTTTTTCGACGAACACTTCGGCATTGCGGACCTGCTCTCCCCGGGACCCGGATTCGAGGGGGATGAGAAGCGAAGGCAATCCCGCAGCTGCGAACTCCCATAAGGCGCCGGCACCGGCGCGGCTGACGACAAGATCGCTCAAAGCGAAAATGTGCGCCAGCTCCTCATTGAAAAAAGGTACGCCGTAATAGTTTTCTTTTTCCAAAGCCCGGAAGTTTTTCTCACCCGTTTGATGAATGATAAAATACTTTTCCGTAAGCCTGTCGATATTGTCAAAAATAAGCCTGTTTATCTGCTCTGCCCCGAGACTTCCGCCCATGACAAGAATGACAGGTTTGCCTTCTGGCGCGCCTGTCATTGTACGCGCGGTATCCCTGTCTCCGGAAAAAAGAGACTTTCTGACGGGATTTCCCGTTACAATGATTTTATCTCTCAATCGCAGGGGGAAAAACTTTCCCGACTCTTCGGAGGACAGGAGAATTCTGTGAGCGAACCGGGCATTAATTCTTGTAGCCAGCCCCGGAGCTATATCGGAATCATGGGTGAAGACCGGGATCCTGAGAAAATAAGCCGCCATGACCGGTGGGACGGATACAAAACCTCCCTTGGAAAAAAGGATCTGAGGTTTCAGTTTTCTCAGAAGATAGAAAGATCGGAAAAATCCTGCGGCTATGCGGAAAAGATCAGTAAAATTCTTCAGAGAGACATACCGTCTCAGCTTTCCGCTTGGTATTCCGTAGTAGGGAATGTCCGTTTTTTCGAGAATTCCCCTTTCCATTCCCTCAGTGGAACCGATCCAGGCAATATCCCAGTTTTCTTTATTCATTCTCTCAATAACCGCCAGAGCCGGATAGACGTGGCCACCTGTTCCCCCGCCGGTAAAGAGGATTCTGTTTTTCATTGGATATCCTATGTTTTTTCTTTAAGATACCCTAAGAATCACACTGTGACAATGGAGAGAAAAGTTTTCCTTAATTCGGTTTTTTAGTTGTCTAACTCCACTTCCGGAACTATATTTATAACATAAAGAATAAGGGAGGTCTTGATTGATGATTCCACCTAAAACTTTAATCTCCGCGGTCATTGCGGAGAATCCTGATGGACAAAAGGTAGGTGTCTGACACCTTTATATAAAGTGAGACCAGGTGTTGAAACTTTATGATTAAAGAGATCTGCCTGATCCGAAAAGCCGGCTTGTATGGTCGGCTTATTTTATTTGTGATACATTAAACTATGACTCTAAAAGAAACGACAACATGCTATCTGGTTATAAACCCTACCAGATTCCCTCAATACGTTAACATCCTTAAAAAGATTGTCAAGAAATACTCTATTTTTCAAGTAATTGAATCGAAAGATTACAATCATTTCCTCGAATCGATAGATGAGTACTACTTCAGTAAATCTCCCTACCTGCTGATCTGGGGCGGCGACGGCACGGCCCATTCGGCTATCAACCGGTTGACAGAGCTGAGAATACAACATCCGGAAGATAAAAGCGTAAGATCCATAGGATTTCTCAGAGGTGGATCGGGAAACGGCATCCAGGACTCCTACGAAGTCCCCTCAAGCATATTTAAACAACTGAAAACTTATATAAACAGTATGGAAAAGGGGTATTCCATTGATGTCGACCTTATACAAGTCGAATACGATGATAAAATTGAATATACCCAGCTGGCTGGACTCGGTTTCGATGCGAAAGTACTGAAGCTGAGGGACAGCGAAAAAATAAAAGTGGGCAAACAGAAAGGAAGAATCAAACCGGGACTGGGAAATTATCTATCAGCCATTCTTAGAACAGCCTTTGATGATTATCATGGCGAGACGACTCCCTATAATCTGGAAATGCACTACGGCCGCTACATTTTTCAGGGAACCAGGGTCAATGCGGAAATTAAGTTCGAACACTTTGAAAAAGAATACAACCCCATGATCATTGAAATCGGAAACCGTCCCTACTTTGCCGCTCTGTTCAAGATTTGCCCTCACGTGGTCTGTAACAACGGATCCATGAACATCTATATATACCAGAAAATGAGACGGAGAACTCTCCTGAAGAATCTCAGATATTTCTGGACGGGACAGCACAACCGCATAAATGACAGATTTGCCCAGAAAGGCAAACCGATAATCGAAAACTTCGAAGTGAAAAGCAGTGAGATCAGTTCAAAAAGGCCTTTTCATTTTCATCTAGATGGAGATTTGAAACAGGTGGAAAACGCTGTTAACGGTGTATACAGTCTTAAATTCAATATACTGCCGGAATCGATAAGCTTTCTTGTGCCTGAAGATTTCTACCGGAAACTCCATCCCGATTCATTGCAGAGCCTCACATAAAAAAAATCAGGTAAAATTCCGGTCGATCACTCATAATTCAATAATATGAAGGATCAAAAAGAATATGACCTGAATTCTCCCGTCAACATTACGGACAATATCTGGTGGGTCGGCCGGTATCTGAAGGATGATATCTTTCAGTGTCACACATATCTTATAAAATCCGGCCGGAATTCCGTTCTCATTGATCCGGGATCGAAACTCACGATTGAGGAAACTCTTAAAAAAATCGAGAAAGTGATACCTTTTGACAATATCCGCTACTTTATCGTTCACCACCAGGACCCCGATGTTGCGGGAGCACTCAATATCATTGATGAAAAAGTCGTCAGATCCGATGCCGTGATTCTCAGTCACTGGCGCGCCATATCCCTTCTTAAGCACATGGATCTGAAAATGCCCTTTCAATGTGTGGAAAAAATGGAATGGACTCTCAAAGAAGAGGATCTGGATCTGTCCTTCGTTTTTACACCGTACCTCCACTTTCCCGGTGCCTTCTGTACTCTGGATCATAACAGCGGGACTCTATTCACAAGCGATCTCTTCGGGGCTTTTACCGAAGAGTTCTCACTTTTCGCAAAAGATGAATCCTATCTCGAGCAGATGAGACCATTTCATGAGCACTATATGCCTTCAAGAGAAATTCTGGCTTTTTCAATGGAAAAGATCGGCAAGCTCAGGCTTAACTGGATTATGCCTCAACACGGATCCATCATAGGAAAAGAGCTGATACCCTTTTTAGTCGAGAGTATGAAAAACTTTGATTGCGGTCTGTTTCTCATGTCTTTAAGCGATACCAACATTGATAAACTCTCCAGGCTCAACAGGTTTCTCAATAATTTCCTGGAAACGCTCATTTCTGTCAGAAACTTCGATACGGTTATCAGACAGCTTCTGAAGCACATAGTGAGCATTATACCGGCGGAGACGATTTCCTTTCTCTACAAGGAGGAGGACAGGAACTGGAAATATCTCACCGAATCATCGCGATATCAACATATCAATCTTCCTTCGGAATCCTGGCTCATTCAGGTCTGCTCTTCTTATTTTGAAGATGGCAACGAGGAAGTCCGTCTTTTTTTTGAAGATTTGCACAGACTAGCTCTACCTCTCAAAAACAGTGAGACCGGGAACCTTATCGGTTTTGCTCTTGTCGATCTCTCCCGGGAAATCGAAATAGACAAGGAAACGGAAACGACTCTGATTCAGCTGTCCCATCCTCTCAGCATCGCTCTGGAGAGAGAAATCATGCAGCAGCAGCTCGATCAGGAAAAACAGAAATACTATGAGCAATCGATTAAAGACAGTCTGACCGGTTTTTACAATAGAGCCTATATGAACGAAGCCATGCCGAGGATCTGCGCCCATCATGACCGCGGCCTAGTTGAAGAAATTGCTTTGCTTATTTTTGACCTGGATCATTTTAAAAAGGTCAATGATCAGTTCGGACATCCCGTAGGCGATGAAGTCCTGAGACAAACGACAAATGTGATATCTGAAAATCTGAGAGTCGGCGATATCGCTGTAAGGATCGGGGGGGAGGAGTTTGCCCTGTTCCTGATACTGGAGAACAAGGCTGATGCAAAAATCATTGGCGATAGAATCAGAATAAAAGTCGGAGAGATTGATTTCTCTTCTGTTATGGGAGAGAACAAACAAACCATTAGCGGAGGTCTGGTTTACAGAGACAAACAGGAGACTATGGATTCTCTTGTAGCCAGAGCGGACAATTGTCTATACCGGGCAAAATCGGAAGGAAGGAACAGGATTGTATCTTCTGTTTGATACGGTTCTTATATTAAAAGGGATATATTCGGTCGGCGCTCATTTCCGATCAAGTCCCTCAAGGGCAAAAAAAAGACATAGCTTTTAAGCTATGCCTCGTATCTTTATGGGCGATGAGGGACTTCCCTCCATTCACCGACATCCTGTCGGCTCATTCCCGGGCCGCGTCCATTCGCTGTCGGCGCCGTCGTGGCGCCTTTTCCTCCCTAGTCGGTCGGCGCTCATTTCCGATCAAGTCCCTCAAGGGCAAAAAAAAAGACATAGCTTTTAAGCTATGCCTCGTATCTTTATGGGCGATGAGGGACTTGAACCCCCGACATCCTGCTTGTAAGGCAGGCGCTCTCCCAACTGAGCTAATCGCCCTTGCGTGGAAAGCTTGATCTTTATAGTCCCTGCTCTCCATAGGGACTTGATAACAGGCCTGTTTTTAGCGCCACATTCCCAGTGACAAAAACAGGTGATCATCGATATGGGCGATGAGGGACTTGAACCCCCGACATCCTGCTTGTAAGGCAGGCGCTCTCCCAACTGAGCTAATCGCCCTTGCAACGATGCTGAATATATCATGAGATAAATTTATGGTCAATACTTTCACCTAAAAATTATCACTCTGGTATACAAAGTCGTGGGCGACCCACTTTTCCGCCCTGTAACCCTCCAGAACCAATAGCAGAGGCAGTTCTTCTTCCGGAACGGCGAGGGAAATTTCATCGATTCCCTCACCTTCTATTCCCCGTATTCTCGCCTTATGTCCCGGAATTATCTTTAGAACAAGGTTGATGCCTGAATCGGCAGGGGATATTTCCATTGCCTCGATCAGGGAATCGGAAAAAAGGACCACAGCCACGTACTGATCCCCCTTTTTTTTTAGAGACGAACCGATGCGCAGCCAATCGGGGCTGGAAAGAATCCGTTCATGGGATGAACTGTCAAGCCATGCCTGAAACAGACTGTCCGGATCGGGTGATGTTCCGAGAATCTCTCCCGCTTTATTGGCCGTTCCTCCGGTTTTTCTGTAACGGTTGAAAACCCGATCACCGTTCCCGTCCTCATGGCTCAGGATGCCGGTCTCGACCAACTCTTCACAATAGAGTTCCGCCGTTTTTTCAAGAGCTTCTTCCGGCACAAGAACAGAAAGCCCCCGCGAATCCCGGTACTGATTGACTAAATCAGTCAGCACCGGCTCTCCGATGAGGGCTCTGCTAAAAAAGGATAGAAGCCAGGCTGATAATAAAACTCTATTCATATCAGCCCGGAGGCCAGTTCATCTGCCTTTCTCCGAGGATATGGGCATGAAGGTATTCCACTGTCTGCTGCCCGTTTGAACCGCAGTTCATAACGATTCGATAACCATCGCCGGCCAGTCCGAGTTCCACAGCCACTCTGGAAACGCCCTGCAGAAAAATACCCGTTTCTTCCGCCGGCCTGTCTTTAAGATCGTTGAAGCTGGCTACCTTTTGCTTGGGAATAACCAGTACGTGGACGGGAGCCTGAGGGTTTATATCTCTGAAAGCGAGAATATTGTCATCCTCGTACACCACATCGGCGGGAATCTCTTTGTTTATGATTTTGTCGAAAATCGTCTCTTCCATTTTGAACCTCTATTATTCTGTTACCGAATTATACAACAGATCAGGAACATTTGCTCCATCCGCATTCCTGGCATACGACACATCCGTCCCGGAATACCAGCTTGCCGCCGCATTCATCGCAGTGCTTATCTCCCGTAACCACTTCCTCACCGTCAATTAGGTATTTTTTCAGAACCCGGGATATGCTTCTCTCGCAATCGGCGAAGTTTGTATCTTTGCTGAGCTGATCGATCACGAACTGAAGCGGCGTTCCATGACGGAGCGACATGGAGATAAACCGGGCCAGAGATGCCGTGGGAGAATCAAATGTTTTAGTGAAGTTCTTGAGAGTTGTCTCAATAGGTCCATTCTCCATTATAAGGTCATAGCGGCCTTTTCCGGCTTTTCTGATTACACCTGTGGGGAATTTGGACAGATCGAGAATATCTTCGGGATCGTCGATAACAAAGATCTCATAGAGGCTTCCGTTGTATTTACCGACGATTACAATATATTTTTTGCCTTTGACGCGAATCTGATGAATATCTCCGGGAAGATCTTTCGGTCTGGTCGGCGCGATATTGCGATTGATTGTCTCTTTTGCCGCTTTTTCGCTGTATTCGAGGATTCCCTTCATGCTTCCCTCGGGGTTGAAAGTCGTAAAACCCTTAAGCCCTTTCCTGTAGGCGTACATAAAAAGATTTCTGTATTCCTCAAAACTGGTTCCCGGTGCGAGATTGAGGGTTTTGGAAATACTGTGGTCGATATACTTCTGAACTTCCGCCTGAACATCAATGGCCTTGTATGCATCGATTTTCATCGTCGTTGTGAAATATTCAGGCGCTTTTGCCTCATCTCCGAAAGCTTCCTTATAAAGAAGCCAGGCATAATCGTAAACCGTTTCTGAAATCGTGTTGTCATCGACACCGGTTCTGACTGTCCTGTCATACTGGAGAGCAAAGATAGGTTCGATTCCCGAAGAACAATTCTGTCCTACCGAAAGAGATGTCGTACCGGTGGGAGCTACCGTGTTGAGCTGAATGTTTCTCATTCCGTGCTCGGCGATTTTTTTCTGAAGCTCCGGAGAAAGCGTTTTGATAAACTCGGCTTTCACAAGTTTCTTCTTATCACAGGCGGGGAAAGTCCCTTTTTCGATCGCCAGATCGACAGACGCTTCATAAGAGCCGTCGCGAAGGGCTTTGGCAATCTCACCGGCGAAACGTACGGATTCTTCATCTCCGTATGTTATTTTAAGCATAGCCATGGAGTCTCCGAGACCGGTAAACCCGAGGCCGACCCTTCTCCACTGGAGGGAGAAATCCCTGATCTTATCAAGGGGATAATCAGTCGTACTCAGAACATTGTCGAGAAACCGGATTCCTGTTGCAATAACCTTTCTGTATTCTTCGAAATCAAACTCGGCTTCATCGGTAAAAGGCTTTTTAACAAATTTAGAAAGATTGATGGCAGAGAGGCAGCAGAGGGAATAAGGAGGCATAACCAACTCACCGCAGGGATTGACCCTGTCCATTTTAAAGGCCCAGTATCCGTTGTTGTACTTTGATACGGTGTCACTGTTGAAAATGCCCGGCTCATTATGTGTGTAGGCATTCTTCGCCAGAAGATTGTAGAGATACTCGGCTTTTACCGTTTTATAGACTTTGCCGTCGAACTCGAGATTCCAGTCCTCATTATTCTCAACTGCTTTGACGAATTTATCAGTGATTTTTACAGAGATGTTAAACTGGGTGAGCTCGCCGTTGTGTTCTCCCTGTTTGACTGTAATAAATTCTTCAATGTCGGGATGGGAGATATCGAGGAGAGCGATATGGGCCGACCGCCTGTGTCCCCCGGTCATGATTGTTTTGGCGGACTGATCGAAAATTTTCAGAAACGAGATTACACCTGAAGATTCTCCGCCGCCGGAAAGAGCATCGCCTTTAGGGCGGAGACCGGATATATCAAATCCGACACCACCACCCATTTTCGAAATAAGAGCATCCTCTTTGAGAGACTCGTAAATCCCCTCCATGGAGTCTTCAATATCGATGGTAAAACAGTTATTATAATTCTTCATCTCGCTCTCAGGTCTGGCATTGGCCAGGATTCTGCCGGCGGGAATCAGCTTTCCTTCGGAAAGGACAGAGTAAAACTCCTTTTCGACCTGCTTTCTCTTCTCTTCCGGTTCAGCGGAAGCGATCTCTGTACTTATTTTGCGAAATACTTCTTCGGGACCCTCTTCATTGTTGAGCATATATTTTTTTTGAAAGATTTCTCCACTCAACTTCTGCATCCACTTGTAATCTGACATATTTAAATCTCCTAAAAATTCGACTATACCATATATGGTGTATATTCATAAACAGCACACCATATAATGTGCCATTTTAATCAATATCGATATTTTTGCAAGAGAATTTCAGTGATTGTATTGATTTTTTCATATCAAGCTAATAATTATCATTACTATTTACATTGTATTGATGTAAAACCTATAGTCTTCAACTTTACCGGACATTGAATCTGTGCGCTTTTTTTGCTATATTCTCACTTGATTTACAGGAGAATCGACATGTCACAGAAAAATATGAGAAATATAGGGATTATGGCTCACATCGATGCGGGAAAGACGACAACGACCGAGCGAATCCTCTACTATACAGGTAAAAGCCACCGCATCGGAGAAGTGGATAACGGCAACGCCACCATGGACTGGATGGAGCAGGAACAGAACCGTGGCATTACGATCGTTTCCGCAGCCACGACCTGTTACTGGAAAGACCATCAAATCAATATAATCGATACTCCGGGCCATGTGGATTTTACAGCGGAAGTAGAAAGGTCTCTTCGAGTCCTCGACGGAGCTGTTGCGGTTTTCTGCGCTGTCGGCGGAGTCGAGCCTCAGTCCGAAACAGTGTGGCACCAGGCAGACCGATACGAAGTTCCCAGAATCGCTTATATAAATAAAATGGACAGAACCGGAGCCGACTTCTTTGAAGTGATCAAGGAAATTCGGGAAAAACTGGGAGCCGTTCCGGTTCCTCTGGCACTTCCGATCGGAAAAGAGAACGACTATGAAGGAAACATAGATCTTCTTTTAATGAAAGAGATCAGATGGAATCCCGACAATCAGGGAGAAACCTTCACTATCAGTGATATTGCACCGGAAAGACAGGAGCTTGCCGATGAATGGCGGGAATCCATGATCGATGCCCTGTCGGCTTATTCCGATGAGATGACCGAATTGTTTCTCGAAGGGGAAGATGTTCCTCTGGAGCTGATTCAGAAAGTCATCAGGCAGGAGACGATAAACCGCTCCATCGTGCCGATATTTACCGGTTCATCACTCAAGAACAAAGGCGTTCAGCCTGTGCTCGATGCGGTCATCAATTTTCTGCCGGCTCCCGACGATCTTCCTCCCGTACGCTGTCATCACAGCAAAAAAGATGAGGATATGCTTCTGGAAAGGGATGAGAACGGACCCCTTGCCGGTCTGATTTTTAAAATTCAGCAGGACAAGGAAGCCGGCCCTCTCTGTTTCGTCCGCGTTTATTCGGGCGAGTTGAAATCAGGGACGGCTGTAATGAATATCGATAAAAAGAAGCGGGAAAGGGTCAACAGACTTCTTAGAATGCATTCGAACCATCACGAACAGATCAGTTCCGTTCACGCAGGCGACATTGCCGTTGTCATCGGGATGAAAAATGCCCAGACAGGCGATACCATCGGCTCTGAAGGCTATCCCATCATTCTCGAAAAGATGAACTTTCCCGATCCGGTTATTTCCGTCGCCATAGAGCCGAAAACCATCAGCGATCAGGACAAACTGAAGTCCGCTCTCGAATATCTGAAAATGGAAGATCCCACTTTTACGGCCAAAGAAAACGAAGAGACGGGTCAGCTGATTATTTCCGGAATGGGGGAACTTCACCTGGACGTACTGGTTACGCGCATCAAAGACGAATACAAAGTCGCGGCCAATATCGGTAATCCCCAGGTATCCTACAGAGAATCGATTACCCAGGCTGTGACTCACACAGAACTGTTCAGCAAGGTTCTGGGCGGTAAAGAGCATACGGCCGAAATCACTCTCAAAATCGAACCTCTTGAGAGAGGAAGCGGCAACAGATTCACAAGCGAGGTTAAAAAGACCGTTCTACCGGTTGATTTCCAGGAAGCGGTCGAAAGAGGAATCCGCTCCTCCATGACGTCGGGAACTCTTATGGGATATGAGACAATCGATATCGGAGTGACACTGACGGCTGCCGGGTTCAACGAGCTGACAGCCAGCGAACTGGCTTATCAGTCGGCAGCGTCCCTCGGATTCGACAACGCGCTGCGCAAAGCCGCTCCCGTTCTTCTGGAACCGGTTATGAATGTGGATATCATGTGTCCCGCCGAATATGTGGGAGATGTCATCAGTTCACTGACTCAGCGCGGCGGACTGGTGAGCAGCATCGAATCCCGTCCGGCTTTTGAACTGGTGATCGCCCAGGCTCCCCTGGTAAAAATGTTCGGCTACACGACGACTTTGCGGAGCCAGACGCAGGGCCGGGGAACCTTTGCCATGGAGTTCTCCCACTTCGCGGCAAAAGAAGGCTGATCCCTTTCCCGCCTTATCGATCGGGCCCTGTCTTTATGACAGGTCCTGATCGCGAAGGAAATATACATTTTTTTTCTGATAACTGCCCTCCCGACAGTTCGTTTCAGCTAACTCCTTTACCAGCCATAAATAAAACAAAAGTTGCGGATAATACAATATTGTTCAATCCACTGTCAACTGTCTGAGCATTTTTTTTTGTTTGACCTATAAATAATAGGGGTCTAACATTGTTTAAAGATTACCAAATCATTTTTTGAGGGAGGACTACAGGATGGGACAAACCACCAAAGACATCCGAAACATTGCGATCTGCGGCCATGGAGAAACGGGAAAGACGACTTTCTTTGAACAGATTCTCTATAACACCGGTGCTATTAGCAAAGCAGAATCGGTGGATTCGGGCCGCACAGTCAGCGATTTTACAGATGAAGAGATCGAAAGAAAAATTTCAATCCATTCCGCGCTTGCCAGTGTCGAATGGAAGGATACAAAGATCAATTTTTTTGACACGCCGGGATCTTCTGACTTTGTAGGGGAAGTCGTCTCCTCCTTCCGCGTATCAGAAGCCGCCGTTGTACTTATTGGAGCCCGTTCGGGGATCCAGATTGAAACAGTAAAACTGAGAAGAAGACTCGATGACAGAGATATGCCCCGTATCGTTTTCGTCAATAAGATGGAAAAAGAAAGGGCGGATTTTTATAATGTCGTAAAAGAAATTGAAGATATCGGTAGAACCGCTATTCCTATAACAATACCTATGGGACAGGGAGAGGACTTCAAAGGAGTTATTAATCTCCTGACAATGAAAGCCTATCTGAAGCCCGGTGTGGGCAATAAAGAGGAAGAGGCTGTAGAGATACCTGAAGAATATAAAGAAATAGCCGACGAATACCACCTGAAAATGATCGAAATGGCCGCTGAGGGTGATGATGAGCTGACTGAAAGATATTTTGATGAAGGAACTCTTTCTCTCGAAGATGCCATTAAAGGGTTGAGAGAAGGTCTTTTTGATAACAGATTCACGCCTATGTTCTGCGGAAGCGCCGTGGAAAGTTCGGGAATCCGTCCGCTCCTCAACTTTATCGTTAACGATGCTCCGGCACCGGGCCGGGTCGAAGAACCCTGCGTTACCGGAGAAAAAGCGGTAATGATCGATGAAAAAGCCGAATTCTCAGGTATGATTTTCAAGACATCCATTGATAAGTTTTCGGGAAAAATGTCTTTTGTGAAAGTCATAACCGGATGCCTGAATCAGAATATGGAAATCTTCCATGTCAGGGAAGATAAAAAAGACAGAGTCGGAAAACTCTTTATTGCAAAAGGTAAAGAGCTGAAGGAAGTTCAGGAAATCTGCGCAGGAGATATCGGAATCATTACGAAAAAAGATGCATTCCAGACAAATGATACGCTTTGCATGTCTGATAATATAATCCACTTTCAGCCCTTGATGCTCCCCAATCCTGTGCATCATCTGGCGATAACAGCGGAAAACCAGAAAGACGAAGACAAACTGTCTCAGGTTCTCCACAAAGTAGCGGAAGAAGATCTGACATTTAAAATCGTTTACAACGAAGAAACGAAAGAAACAGTTATTTCCGGAATGGGTGAACAGCACATAACCATCATTCTCGATAAAGTACTGAAAAACTACAAGATCAACGTGAACAGAAAAGTACCGAGAGTCCCCTACCGCGAGACAATAACCAAATCGGCTGAAGCTGAGTATACCCACAAGAAGCAGTCCGGCGGTCATGGTCAGTACGGAAGGGTCTGTATCAAAGTAAGACCTCTTGAAAGAGGAGAATATTTTGTTATGGAGAATGAAATAAAGGGAGGCGCTATCAGCAAAGGTTACCTGCCCGGCATTGAAAAGGGACTTCTCGAAGCTATGGAAGAGGGTTTTCTTGCGGGCTACCCCATGGTAGACGTAGGCGTCACAGTTTTCGATGGTAAAGAGCACGATGTCGACTCTTCTGAAATGGCTTTTAAAATCGCCGGAAAAAACGCATTGAAAACCGCATTTGACAAATGCAAGCCCACACTTCTCGAACCCATTATGAATCTGACAGTCTTTGTCAACGATCAGTATATGGGAGACGTGCTTTCCGACCTTTCAACCAAAAGAGGTAGAGTCACAGATCAGGAAAGCATCGGTGGAAGCATTACGGCTATTAAAGCGCAGGTTCCCCAGGGTGAACTGATGAGATATTCAATCGATCTTCGCTCGATCACATCGGGAACAGGAGCTTTTGAAGTGGAATTCAGTCATTATGATCCCGTATCCGGGAAAATTGCGCAGGATATAATCAACGCGTCTAAAGTCGAAGATTAGATTATTCACTATGTATAAAAAAAGCCCGGTTGAAGCCGGGCTTTTTTATTCTCATCGAACCTGTTTAATGGGGATTGACGCTCGAAGAGACATTATCTCTCGGAAAGTTTAATGTATTGTTTACTGGATGTAACGTTCTTGTAGGCAGGTCTGATGATTCGTCCGCCGCTGACGATTTCTTCGATGCGGTGAGCACACCATCCGGCAATCCTCGATACAGCAAAAATCGGCGTATAGAGTTCTGTGGGAATATCCAGCATGGAATAGACAAAGCCGGAATAGAAGTCGACGTTAGCGCATATTTTTTTACCATTCTTTTTGTATTTATCGAAAATATCCTGACTGAGCCTTTCCACCATACAGTACAGATCGAACTCTTTGCTCCTTCCCGCTTCTTTCGAAAGAAGCTCGGCTCTGTTTTTCAACAGAACGGCTCTGGGATCGGATAAAGTGTATACGGCGTGTCCCATACCATAGATCAAACCTTTTTTATCATACTTTTCTTTTCTCAAAGTGGCTTCCAGATAGGCAATGACTTCCGATTCATCGCTCCAGTCGTTCACCTGCTCCATCAGATCTTCCATCATCCCGCGAACCCGGATAGCGGCCCCGCCATGAAGCGGTCCTTTCAGGGATCCGACTGCAGCGGCAATGGCCGAATATGTATCCGTTCCCGAAGAGGAGACGACATGGGTAGAAAAAGCCGAGTTGTTACCTCCTCCATGTTCAGCATGGAGGACAAGAGCCAGATCCAGCACTTCAGCTTCAAGGGGGGTGAATTTCTTATCGGGCCTTATCATGAGAAGAAAATTTTCAGCTGTACTGAGATTCGAAATGGGTGTGTGAATATAGAGGCTTTTCCCGTTGAAATAGTGCTCCATGGCCTGAAAAGCATAAGCGACGATAGTGGGAAACTGGGAAATAAGCTCCATACTCTGTCTTAAGACATTGGGTATGGAATTGTCTTCAGCTTTTTCATCAAAACTGTAAAGAGCCAGAATGCTTCTTGCCAGCTTGTTCATGATATTGCTGCTGGGAGCCTTCAGAATCATATCTTCGGCAAAAGTGTCGGGCAACTGCCTTCTCGCCCCCAGATCGATATTGAAGTCTTCCAGATCCTGGGGCTTGGGAATATTTCCGAAAAGCAGGAGAAAAGCTGTTTCTTCGTATCCATGGCGTCCGCAAATCTGGAATCCCTTTACCAGATCCTCGACATTGTAGCCTCGATACCGCAGACGCCCGGGAACGGGAATCTTATCACCTTCTTCCATGATATAACCGTGAACATCGCCGATTTCCGTCAGTCCGACCAGAACACCGGTTCCGTCGCTGTTTCTCAGGCCGCGCTTGACATTGTATTTCTGATAAAGATCCAGAGGGATCTTGCTGTTATTATCAATCAGACTCAGGTATTCAGTCATATGCTTGATATCAAGTCGGCTTTTCATGGAATGCTCCTGTATTCAGTTATATTTTTTCGAAGAAAACCTCCCTTATGAGATGGTCTTTCTTCAAACCTTTTCTTTCGAATTTAGTCTGGGACCGCCATTCCTGAGGTTCAGCCCAGCCCTCATATTTGTTTTTCAGGCTCTTTTCCCCTGAAAAAACATCGAGGATCTGCTCAGCGTAATCCTCCCAATCGGAAACAGCGTAGAGGTATCCTCCCCTCTTGAGCTTCGCGGCGAGAAGCGACGTGAGCTCAGGCTGAATCAAGCGCCTTTTATTGTGTTTCTTCTTGTGCCATGGATCGGGAAAAAACACATGTATCCCGCTGAGACTGCCGTCGGGGATCATATTTCTGAGAACTTCAACGGCATCATGCTCTATGGCTTTAAGGTTTTTCAGACCTTTTTTCTCTATTTCCGCCAGGAGTTTTCCAACACCCGGTTTATGGACCTCTATTCCGATGTACCCTTTTTGAGGGTTCTCTTCCGCAATGGCATGGGTTACATCTCCCATCCCGAATCCTATCTCAAGAAAAAAATCGTCTAAGTCGGGGAAGATCCTTTTAAAGTCTATCGGTTTTTCGTCGTAAGGAATGCAGTGAACATCCTTCAACTTATCATATGCGGCTTTCTGACCGGTGCTCATCCGGCCTGCGCGAAGCACGTAACTCTTTATTACACGTTTTTCACTCATTTTGCCAATTTTATTTAAATAACCGATAATTTGCAATATTATAAGATAAAAGAGAAAAAAGGAACTACTTTTTTGATATATTTGAAATTGTTTTCAACATTTTCCGTTAGTTTATATATCTATAAGTAGATATTTACTAAAACATGAGAAGATTATTACCATTTTTTGCACTATTTCTGCCAGCCTTACTGTGGAGTCATGATTTTACCGGTTGGAATAGAATATCAACAGAGCACTATACCTTTATCTTTGAAGAATTTGATGAGGAAACAGCCTCCGAACTGGCCGGTTACAGCGAAGAGATATACACTCTGGTAACTGAATTCTTCGATTACCGCCCCGGCCATATTTCCATTTACCTCAACAGCCGTGTCGATCTGCCCAATGGCAATTTTTATCCCCTTCCCGGCTCTATCGTCCTCTATCCCGCTTATCCTCTCAACTGCGAAAATACAACCGGGAGTTCATCGTGGCTCTATGAATTGCTGCTCCATGAGATGGTTCATTATGTTCAGCTTGAGAAACCGGTAGGGATGTTCGGCGGTCTCAGCCGGGTCTTCGGAAAAGATCTGGCGTCAGCGAACGGAGCTTTTCTGCCTGCCTGGATGGTTGAAGGCATAGCCGTTTATCTGGAAAGCCGCTACACGGGAGGAGGAAGAGGAAACAATCTCTACTTTCAGGCTTATACAAAAGCTGCAGCATGGGAAGATAAATATTTCACTCTTGAGCAGCTCGCCTATTCTTCTGATTTCCCGCCGTACAACAGGATATATTCTGGAGGATACATTCTGACCAGGTACATGATAGAGACCTTCGGGGATGATATCATATCCCGGATATACAACCGTTATGCCCGCTTTCCCCTTTTCGGACCCTTTTATGCGGTAAAAAAAGAGACAGGTAAAAGCTTGACAGCGATATTCGAAGATATGAAAGCCTCCGAAAAAGAGAAATACAATTCTACCTTTATGGAAGCTTCCGCATTCCTTTCATGGCCAATCGGGAAGTCAGGGGACTCAGTGGGGGATTATATACACCCCCTGGCTATCAACAGGGGAACCGTCGCCTACAGAAGAGAACAGAGCTCTCCTACGGCTATCATTTTCTTGGACGAAAATGGCAGAGAGGAAGTTCTTGTTGAAACACCCCTTATAGAGGGAAGTTCTTTTTCTACTGACAATGAGGGTCGGAGCCTTGTTTTCGCTTCTCCGGAATATGAGCTGTATCACAGTTACGGCTATTCTCTCATTTCCGATCTCTATCTTTTTGAAAACGGCAAAATCGACCGGCTTACTGAAAATGAATCTCTTTTTCAACCCGCTCTATCGGCAAGCGGTGATAAAATCATTGCCGTTCAGAGAAATGGATCCTATTCAAGGCTTGTTTCGGTCGACAGGATTTCCGGCCATGTTAAAGTCCTGTTTGAAAAAGAACGGACGAATATAATGAACCCTCAGTTCTCACAGAAGGGAGAAGAGCTGGTTTTCACTCTCAACGAAAAGGGTTATCAGGATATCTGGATTCTCGATCTTTCAGATCCGGCTTCAGCCCGTCCTCTTCTGGGGCAGGACAGGTATATGGAGTATCATCCCCGTTTTACCGATGAAGGCAAAATAACATTCATTTCCGACAGAAGCGGCGAGCTTGCGCTCTATCTTTACGACAGGGTAAACAAATCGATACACCTGATATTCAAAGATCCCGTGGGTGTAGCGGATGCCTATGTGAAAAATGGAACGGTTTTTTATCAGACATACAGAACCAATGGATACACACTTATGAAAGGTGTCCCCGTATTCGGAGATAATCTCCTGGAGGAGTTTGATGCCGGGAAGGAAATCCTCTTCTCCGAAAGTCCTGCAGCCGTCATTGCGGAAAAATCTAAACACCTCGATCTGGCTCTTCCCTATCTCTGGCTTCCCCGGCCTTTTGTTGAAAACAGCCGGTCGGAAGGAATGATCTGGGGCGCAGGAGCAGCGGTATTTGCCGGTTCGGTGAGCCAATCAACAGAATGGTTGTTAAACCTCGGCTTCCTGCCCGGACCGAAACAGCTGACAGGGTCTCTGGATTACAACAGAAAAATGGGAAGAGCCACACTGAACTACAGGATTGCCCAGGATTATAAAGAATATATTTCCAGTGATGAATCTATCTGGAACCAGAAAACCGAGCAAACCCTCCTGATATCCTATCCTTTTTTTGAAACCGGATTTGCCGGAAGAAGACAGGTTATGAGTCATTATGTTTATACAAAACACCTGTTTTCCGCATCAGATGCTGCCCCCTTTTCCTTTATTGATGGATTCGCTCTCAATGGTGAGAATTTTCTCTATGGCGGAACGGGGATCAGTTATGATGTATTCAGAATCAATAACGCCCGTTCGGCTCTCTTCGGAGGTACGGGTTTGCACAATCAATTGGATTTTTCCGTCCTGCTTCCGGTTTTCTCAGCCGGCCGGACTTCCCTGCTGATCAGTGAATCGGGAAACATGTCTCTCAGTTTATCGCAAAGGGGAACAAGATGGAAAACGGCCTGGAAAGCGGCCTGGCATAATGGCGGCTATTCATCAGCAGCCGTTCAATCGCGGGGGTGGACCGCCGGTTACACACCATCGGATATTTCCCTCTATTACTCCACCTCACTCCAGGTTCCCCTTGCCCTACTCGACTGGGGACTCCCTCTGGGTTTCAATATCCGGAATCTGGCCTTCGCCGTGAATCTGGAAGGTATCAGCAATTTTCTTCTGGAAGGTCCGGAAGGTCATGAGTTTTACGGCAGCGTCGAATTAATCGGAACCTACGGATACAATTACGGTTCCATACCCTTCGGAGCCGGTATCAGTTTCCGTTTTTTTAATAACGGTTTTTCATTCGATCCCGCCGCCGACCTGGCTCTGTATATCTTCTTTTCCTTCAACAGCCCCTGACCGGAGAATCCCTCGATCAGAGCAGCGCCGATAATTTTTCTCTCAGGAACTCAGATTTCTCCTTGAGACCGATCTTTCCCGTTTCAATCAGAATTCCCGCCTGGCTGTTCGGGTTGAATTTTATCAGACCGCCGCTTTTGCTTGTCAGCCGCATGACTTTGTCGATGGACAGCCGGGCGATTTTGCCGAACTCGACGGCGACGACTCCGTTTCTTTCTTTCATGGAAGAAATCCACAACTTGCCGCAGATAATTCTGATCTCAGCCAGAGAGAGAAGGCTTTGAACTTCATCGGGGAGAGGTCCGAAACGGTCGTGAAGCTCACCGTGCACCCGGTCGAGATCGTCATCGGAGAGAACAGAAGCTATTTTTTTATAGACTTCCATTTTTTCCGTAGGATCATCAATATAGGTATCGGGGATGAATCCCGTGTAGTCCAGTTCAAGGTAGACTTCCGGCGCTTCCTCTTTTTTATCATCTTCCGTACGGAGAGCGACAGCCTCTTCCAGGAGTCTCAGATACATATCGAAGCCGACGGAGACGATCTCTCCCGACTGTTCCCGCCCCAGAAGGTTACCGGCGCCGCGCACTTCCATATCTTTCATGGCTATCTTGAATCCCGACCCCAGTTCCGTAAAGTCGGAAATGGCCTGCAGGCGCTTCATAGCCAGTTCGGATAAGGCTCTCTGTTCGGGATAGAACATGTAGGCGTAAGCCACTTTGCCGGAACGTCCCACCCTTCCGCGAAGCTGATAGAGCTGGGATATACCGTACATATCCGCCCGGTCGATGATAATGGTGTTAACGTTGGGAATATCGATACCGTTTTCGATTATGGTTGTCGCTACCAGAACCTGAAAAGCACCATGGACAAAGCGGTGCATGACATCTTCCAGTTCGCTGGCTGACATTTTACCGTGGGCCGTTTCAATAAAGACTTCCGGCACGAGCTCCTGGAGAAAAAGCTGAACGCTGTCCAGACTTTCCACGCGGTTATGGAGGAAGAAGACCTGTCCGCCCCGCTCCACTTCGCGCCGTATGGCACCGGCAATCGTGTCGGGATTGTACTCCTGTATGAAGGTCTCTATGGGCTGCCTGTTATAAGGAGGGGTTTTGAGAACCGACATATCGCGGATTTTCAACATGGACATATGGAGAGTTCTCGGAATCGGCGTGGCCGACATGGCCAGGCTGTCGATAGAAGCCTTCAGGTTCTTCAGTTTCTCTTTATCTTTGACGCCGAAACGCTGTTCTTCATCAATTATCATAAGTCCGAGATTCTTGAATTTGACATCTTTAGACAGGATCCGGTGCGTTCCGATGACAATATCGCATGTCCCCTCTTCCAATCCCTGCAGGACCTCTTTCTGATCCTTTTTGGCGACAAACCGCGATAGATGTCCGATCGTAATGGGGAATCGCTTGAATCTCTCGGAAAAATTTTCATAATGCTGTTCAGCCAGAATGGTCGTCGGACAGAGGAGCGCCACCTGCTTGCCGCCCATTATTGCTTTGAAAGCGGCCCTCATGGCGACCTCGGTCTTTCCGTACCCCACATCGCCGCAAAGGAGACGGTCCATCGGGTTGGGAGCTTCCATATCCTTTTTGACTTCATCGATACTGATCAGCTGATCCTCCGTTTCCTGATAGGGAAAGGAGGCTTCAAAAGCCACCTGAAAATCATTATCCACCGGGAAGGCGTATCCGAGGGTTTTCTGGCGCCTGGCGTAGAGCTTGACCAGCATATCAGCCAGATCCTCGACGGACTTCCGGACCTTGTTCTTTTTATTATCCCAGGATTTTCCGCCTATTTTATCGAGACGTGCGCCCCGTCCCTCGCTGCCGATATAGCGCTGAACCAGGTTGACCTGCTCAATGGGAACGAAGATGGAGTCCTCTCCGGCGTATTCAATGGAGATATAATCCCTTTCGTTCCCTGCGGCGGTTATCCTTTCGATCCCTTTAAAGCGCCCGATCCCGTAGTTGACATGAACGACCAGATCTCCGGGGTTCAGCTCTACAAAAGAGTCGATAACAGCGCTCTTGACCCTTTTTACTGATGAGGGGACCCTTTTCCGTCTCCCGAATATCTCATTTTCCTGGATAACGATGATTTTGCTGGCGGGAAGGGCAAAGCCGGCGGAAATGCTCTCGGGAACAATATCCAGCTCGAAACCGGTGAGCATGTATTTAATACGCTCCGCCTGGGATTCCGATTCGGCAAAGACATAACACTTGTAGCCCTCTTTCAAAAGAACTGTCAGCTCCTCTTTCAGGTAACTGATATTCCCGAAGAAAGAACGTCCGGGATCGCATTCCATCTCATAAAAAATCTCTTCGCTGCCCCTCTCTTTTTTCAGGGAGTGAAGATTGATCTGTTTGGCCTGGGTAAAAACATCTGGTTCTCCGAGAATAAACCGGGGAGCCGGAACGGCGTATTTATTTCTGAGAGCTTCGATATACAAATCGCCGTATTCCTTGACCAGGACTTCATAAGATGTATCGAGTCTCTCTTTCTGTACCAGAAACAAAGTGGATTTATCGGTAATATAATCGACCAGGGTTGCCGGTTTTTCAAAAGCCAGGGGAAAGTAGAGCTCTTCTCCCCTGATTTCCCTGCTGATCTTCAGCGTTTCGATGATGGGAGCGTATTCAATCCCCTCGAGCTTGTCGCTGGTAACCTCTTCAAGACGCTTTTCAAGGATATCGATTCTATCATCTGTCCATAGAACCTCTTTTACCGGGTATATGGTTATTTCGTTATTGAGAGATGTGCTGCTCTGGATCATGGGGTCGAAGAGTTTGATTTCCTCAATTTCATCGAAATCGAATACAATTCTCACAGCCTCATCCATGCCGGGCATATATATGTCCAGAACTTCTCCGCGAAGTGCGAACTCGCCGTGAACCGAAACACGGGGAACCCGGGAATAACCGAATTTCTGCAGAAGGCTTTCAAGCTTTACCGGATCGAACTCATCGCCTTTTTTCATGGACAATCTGTTCTCCCGGAGATATTCCGGGGGAGGAAGGAGAGAGAGCGCAGCCCGCTGGGAAGCCAGAACGATGTTTTTTTCCGTTCCGATTTCCATGAGCGCCTTGACCCGGGAACCGAAAACAGAAGCCTGGGCGGAAACCCCTTTATAGAGCATGGTTCCCCACCATGGGAACAGAATCGTTTTATCCGTATAGAGCTGAAGATCCGCCTGAAGTTCTTCCGCTTCCTTCTCTGTCGGCGCAATAACCAGCAGCGAATCTTTCGTATACTTGAACAGATCAGCCAGTACCGCCGCCAGATAGGCTCCTTTCGGTCCCGAAAGATTGAGAGGCTTCCCCGAAGATGTGCAATACTGCTGGATGAGATCCTGCCATTGTCTGTTATTTTTTAAGGAGCTTGAAATTTCATTTAAGAATAATGTAATCATTAATAAGTACCGAAGATTAAATAAGTATTACCATAACCGGCCGGAGAGAAAATGTTTTATAGGAACCTTATAGCCATACTATTCATATTTACAACATTTCACATTTATGCGGCAGATTACAACAAGGTTGACTTCAGCATACGCTATTTTGATAAGAAAATCTATTACCCTGGCGACAGTGTTCAGATCAAAGCTTCGATCATCAACAACTCGCCGGATAAGTTCAGTTTTAATCTGTCGGAGAATAAGATTTTCAATGTGAAACTCAATGTCAAAACCATGAGCAACCAATCCCTGAATCCGAGCGAGAACTATATCATAAACAGCAGCCGCAACAGCAATACTTTCTACCGTGAGATAACACTCGATCCCGGTGAAGAATTCAGCTTCATAGTCGATCTGGATGACTATACGGATATAGGCAGCCCGGGAATGTACATAATCGACGGAATGTTTACCACAGATTTGAATAATCCCGATAATTTCCTGTTGATTTCCAACAGGCTCCCCCTCTCTATCAGACCGGGAAGCTCGGAAAGGGAATTTACCGAATATCTCGATTACAGAACCGGGGAGATCCTGAGAGCCGAGCCGATTCCGCCGGACGAAGCGGTCCGCTATATGCTCGAAGCCAGACAGCAGAGCGTATGGCCGCGTTTCTTTCTCTATATTGATCTTCTCGAGCTGATGCTCAATGACAGTAACAAAAAGCGGCAGTATGAGCGATCCACAGAGGAAGAGCAGCAGGTCATGCTCCGCAATTTCAGGGAAGATATGGAAGGAGAAAGGCTCAGGTCCGATCAGTCCATCGTGATAATCCCCTCGGATTTCGAGATTCTTCATACCTCCTACAACGCCGACAGAGCGACGGTTATTGTCCGTGAAGAGTTTCTTCAGACCGGGTACACCGCCGTGAAGAGCTATACCTATTATCTCCACCGAAAAAACGGTATCTGGAAAATCTATAACTATGAAGTGAAGAATATCGGGACCAAGTAATGAAAATACTTCTGATTGCCGACGATGATACGCTTAAAAAGAAAATATCAGAACATTTCAAACCTAAAGGGCACGGCATAATCAACTACACCAACCCTCTTAAGGGTATGAACAACTTCGAAGAGATCGAACCGGAGTTCGTTCTTTTTAATGCGACGGATTTTCCCAGGCATTGGAAAATAGCCAATTATTTTCTGAAGCAGGACATACCTCATGTCAACCCGGTATTCATACTGATGGTTGACGATGAGTTCCCCATGGAGGAAGTCTGCAAAGCTGTCTACCTGGGCGTCGATGCCATCATTTCCGATGATTACGAAGGCGAGGAATACCTGAAGCACCTGGACCAGCTTTTCGCCCGCTTCTATTCTTCCCAGGTGGAGATACAGCAGCCTTTGCTCCTGGAAACCCCTGAAACCAGGATTGATTTTATGTTTATGAATCCGGAAAACTTCCAACTGGCCACGGGTAAACTGACCCAGCTCTCCACAGAAGGCGCCGGATTCAAGCCCGATAAACCAGAAGCCGTATTTCCCCTTGTCAAAGGTACGATTCTTGAAGGTTGTTCATTGAGAACTGAAGAAGGAATTATTACAATTAAAGCAGAGATTCTTAACAACAGTGGAATTATGGATCTTCGCTTTCTCTCTTTTTCAGACAATGGCGAAGAACTTTTAAAGAATTATATCAGAGACAAGGAGCAGAAATGAGTGATTTAAAGTACCTGACAACAAGACAACTGACAGAAATCATCAAGTACAAAGGCTCCGGGGATTACGAAAAGAATTGCGTGCCTATCTCGGGAAATCCCCGGAAGCATCCCTACGACGCCAACAGGCTTATCCTTATAATAGAAAGCCACGACGATAAAACTGTTTTTCATGATTTCAAGCTGAACGATATAGCCCATATCGAAGAACTGCCTAACTTGACGAAAGATGATGTCAGCCTCAGACAGGTTCAGCTATGGGTCAGAAAAGACAGTTGGATCATCAGATCAGAAGCCTACAGATGTGTTCCCAAACGATAAGACTTCTATATTGACTAAGATAGTAGAGATTAGTGTATAATTAATTGCTTATTTGAAATGGAGGACATCTTGAAAGACAGATTAAATTATAAATTCACATCGGAAAGCGTCGGAGAGGGACATCCCGATAAAGTGTGCGACCTCATTTCCGATGCGGTTCTGGACAAAGCTCTGGAACAGGATCCCGAATCGAGAGTGGCCTGTGAGACTTTTGCCTCTACGGGAATGATTCTCGTCGGAGGAGAGATAACGACCCACGGCTATATCGATATTATCCAGACAGCAAAAGAAACTTTGACAGAAATCGGATATACCGATCCCGACTTCGGAATCGATGCCCATTCCTGTGCCGTCATGTCGGTTATCAAACCCCAGTCTCTTGATATTTCCCAGGGTGTCACAGCCGGTGAGGGACTTCACAAGGAACAGGGCGCCGGAGACCAGGGCATGATGTTCGGATTCGCCTGCCGCGATACGAAAGAGCTTATGCCCGCCCCTATTCAGTTCTCCCACTCCATAATGCGTAAAGCGGCTGAAGTGAGAAAAAACAATGTTCTCGACTTCCTGAGACCCGATGGGAAATGCCAGGTGACTGTGGAATACAAAGATGGCAAGCCCGCTCATGTTTCTACGGTTGTTCTGTCTCACCAGCACAGCCCCGAAGCATCCTACGAGTCCATAAGAGAAGGGCTGATTGAAGAAGTCATTAAGAAAAGCCTTCCTGCGGGAATGCTTACAGGAGATACGGTTTACCATATCAACCCGACCGGCCGGTTTGTCATCGGAGGTCCCGAGGGTGATGCCGGTCTGACCGGTAGAAAGATAATAGTCGACACATACGGCGGTGCTGCGGCACATGGCGGTGGGGCTTTCTCCGGCAAAGACCCCTCTAAAGTAGACCGTTCTGCGGCTTATATGGCCCGGTATATCGCGAAAAATATCGTCGCAGCCGATCTTTGCGACACCTGCGAGGTCGAGCTGGCCTATGCTATCGGCGTAGCGGAACCTGTTTCAATTTTTGTTAATACATACGGGACAAACAAAGTTGATGAAGAACTGATAGAAGCTGCCGTAAGCCGTCATTTCGATCTGACTCCGGTGGGTATTATCAGAACTCTTGATCTGAAAAGACCAATTTACAAACCCACTGCCGCATACGGCCATTTCGGACGTGACATCTTCCCCTGGGAGAAAACAGATGTGGCAGCGGCACTGAAGAGTGATCTGCTTTAAGATTTATTGATAAAAAGAAAACCGGATCTATCGGTCCGGTTTTTTTATTGTTTTTTTCTCTGACCGTTGACAGAAAGAAGTGAAAAAGATACATTAACCAACGTTATTATATTCCCCTGTAGCTCAGTTGGTAGAGCGGGTGACTGTTAATCACTAGGTCAGGAGTTCGAGTCTCTTCGGGGGAGCAATGTAAGGTTCAGCTTTCGAGTTGAACCTTTTTTATTTTTATAATTCTCTGCTCTGTTTCACTGTTCCTTCAAAAAAGGCAAAGGTACTTTAATAAAAGCAGCTTTCTTCTCCCCTTCAATTTCATAGGGAATATAAAACCTGATAACCGAACCTTTCAGTTCATCAAGATCATTGGAATTGGAAATGTACTTCTTGATTTTCTCACCGGAAAACAGGAAGGGTCCATCCAGATCGGTCTTAAAAAAAGTCAGTTGATTGCAATTGTATATGACGTAGGCTTCCGGGGGAATGCTGTCACTGGGGGCTCTGGCATAAAGGCTTCTCGCTTCTCCCTCGGGAGATATGACGACAAGCGAATCCGGATCGATATAGACCAGACGTTCTGTGAGGTTGGTGATCTTCAGATAATAAACTGATGATCCGATGCGGTAATCAACCTCAATGTCGCCATTGGAAAAAATCAGCTGATCCGTATCATAAATGACCGGTCTGTTAAGAGAAGCGCATGAGGACAGCAGAAGTATGCCGATAAAAACCCGGAATCCTTTTTTCTTCATATACATATTATAATTATGTATAATGCTTTTTGTGAAAAGTTTTGAGAAATTAAAAGCTACAGCCCGGCATCTGAAAAGAGAAATCACGGCTCTTTATTATGCTTATGGCAGTGAGGAGCTGGGGTTAGCCCCGAAGATTCTAATCGGTTTGACTATTGGATACGCACTCAGTCCGATTGACCTGATTCCCGATTTCATTCCCCTTCTGGGTTATCTCGATGATCTGATAATTCTTCCCTTGCTTATCTGGCTTTCCATAAAGATGATTCCTTCCCGGATAATGGAAGATGCAAGGGTATCAGCCGATAAAAATCCTTTGACTCTCAAAAAGAATGTGCCGGCAGCAGTTATCATCATTTTAATCTGGATCGGGATTATCTTTCTGATCATTTCCAGATTCCTCAACTGAGGAACTGCATCTCCGGTTTAAAATGCTCCCCAGAAATCGAGAATCTCTCCGGCCGTCTGTTCGGGAGGATTCAGTCCCGTATCGAAAAATCGGATATCCAGATCAGACTGTTCGGCCAGTTCTTTCAGTTCTTCCTGCTGTCTTTCGAAATGGTCGATGATCTTTTCATCGCTGTCGCCGAAGCCTTTGATATAATTCATCCACATGGCATCTCTGCCCGAGAGTATTCTATCGGCCAGCTTGTCCCTTTCCGCTGTCAGGACCACCGCCCGGCAATTCAAATCAAGCAGCTTCCCGTCAATTGGTACGACGTCTTTCCAGCTCATGTGATCGTACTGATAGACATGGGTAAAATGAAACCGTTCAAGGATATAGGGAATACGCATTGCAGTCTGATTTTTCCGGCACCATTCCATGGCATCGAGCCGGGATTTCAACCGGCTGATATTTTCGAGGTGTTCTTCCAGAAGTGAGAGATTGTCCCGAACCGACAATCCACCCTCGCGGTCTTTTTTTTCCAGGACCCTCTGGGTCTGATGCTCCGACATAATGTAGGAAGAGAATCCGCTTCTGCTGCGATAGCGTTCCGACTGAAGAATGGCACGGAGGATTTCCGTTTTCCCCGTTCCGCTGATTCCCTCCAGAATCAGCCCCGAGACGTTCCATGTGTCAAAGCTCATTTCAGGATTTCCCTTGCGGCATTTATATTAGGCTCATTTATATGAACTTTTCCCAGATCGCTGTACATAAAATCAATCCTGTCCTGATAGGTTTCGGTAATTTTATACCTGACCATCTTCATGGTTGAGTTGATCATCTTATTCTGTTCACTGAAGGGCTCTGTGATTAATTGAAAAGTCGATGGAGTCCAGAGTGAGGGAAATCTGCTTGAACCGTCGGCCTGCCAGGCATTGAGCTTTTCCCATATTTTTTCCAGGAGCTCTTCGGGGGACGATACTTTGAGAGAACGGACCGTCATGGGATCGACTGTGAGCAGACAGGTCGTGTAATTGCTGTGATCGCAGTAAAGCATGACCTGGGCTACCAGATCCTGGGTGCTGATGATGGTTTCCTCAATCTCTTCGGGAGAGTATTTCTCTCCGTCCCGGGAAATGAGAAGAGCTTTAGCCCGACCGGTAACCTGAAGGAAATCATCTTCATCCATATAGCCCAGATCTCCCGTATAGAGCCATCCGTTCCGGACCGTTTCCCTTGTGGCTTCCTCATTTTTCAGATAGCCCTTCATGACATTCTCACCGCGGATAACGATCTCCCCTTTCTCTCCGACAGAGGCTTCCTGTCCATCACCTTTAATAATTTTCAACTCGATGTTAGGAAGGACATTACCTGATGAACCGAATTTATGGCGATACGCCGCATTTGTGGAGATGATGGGCGTCGCTTCCGATAATCCATAACCCTGGTACACCGGTGCGCCGATAGCATTAAAAAATTCCTGCTGGTTGACATCGAGCAAAGCTCCGCCGCCAATGGAGAAATGAAAATTCTTACCGAACACAGCTCTTAATTTGGGATAGATAAGGATATTGGACAATCTGTAGGCCCACATCCCTTTGACATGGCGCTTTTTCGGTTCAAATCCGTTGCCGTGGTATTCAATTCCCGCTTTCAATCCTTTTTCGAAAAGCGAGGCGATAAAGCCGCCTTTAGCCATAACGCCTGATTTCATTTTTTTCATGAAATTTCCAGTTATGGCTGGAACTGTGAGGATGAAGTATGGATCGGTTTCCTGAAGATTGGCGGGAATGTTTCTGAGGATAGATGAAGCCCCGCCTCTCGCATCGACAAAATAAAGCGTCAGACCTATCAGATATGCGGCGTACAGAGCAACTGTATGGGCAAAGGAGTGATCAATGGGCAGGATAACAAGAGTTGAAATCCTCTCAGGGAGCCTGGCGACATCCAGACCGCCCTGACAGTTCGCCCAGTAATTCAGATGAGTGAGCATGATCCCTTTGGGATTTCCCGTCGTTCCCGAGGTGTAGCAGATGGTGATGACATCATCCTCTGCGGCATCATCCATCAGTTTCTCCAGAGTCCGGATTGTCTCCTCATCGGCATGGCTCCCCTCTTCAAGGAGATCTCTGTAAGTCACGAGATTTTTCCCCCGTTCCAGTCCCTCGACCTCTTCGAGCCGGGAGATTTTATCATCATCATCGTAGTAGACGAAGAGGAGCTCCCCGTCGAAGCTCTCCCTGGCTTCGAGAACTTTGGATAGGGTAATATGTGAAAAGAAAATAACTTTGCTTTCAGAATGATTGACCCTGAAAGGGATCTCCTCGGTCAGGAGTTTGAGCGACAGCGGGACGGAAACCCCGCCGAGCATGATGACGCTCAGCTCGCTTATGACCCACTCGCTTCTTCCTTCGGAAATAATTGAAAAGGCGTCGCCTTTTTCATAGCCTCGGTTCACTAAAGCGCGGGCGATTTTTACAGCCCTGTCCCTTGTTCCGGCAAAACCGATTTTATCCCATCCCTCATCGGTTTTATTGGCCAGATAGGGATAATCACCGTATTTTTCCACAGCTTCATTCATCATTCTCAGTACTGTCTTCTTCATGTTGTCCTCTTGGAACCATGGTAACATAATTTTAAATATTTGCCCTCTGCGTTTTTCTGGCTTAATCTTTAATTAAATTAAACTTAAACGGGAGCAATTATGTTAAATATCGCATTGTTCGGCCCTCCGGGAGCCGGAAAAGGGACGCAATCTGAATTTCTCATTAAAGAGTACAATCTCTTCTATATTTCCACCGGAGATATTCTGAGAAATGAAATAGTCAATGAAACAAAACTCGGTCTCGAAGCAAAAAGCATAATTGCGGCTGGCGGTCTGGTTTCCGATGAAATTATCGTGCAGATAATCGAAAAGACCATTGTCAACAATCCTTTCTCCAACGGGTTTCTTTTCGACGGTTTCCCCAGAACCTATATTCAGGCCTATATTCTCGAAGGTTTGATGATAAAGCTCAACACTTCGCTCAACTGTCTTATCAGCCTTGAAGTTAATGAAGAAGAATCAGTCGCCAGACTGCTGAACAGGGGAAAAACTTCGGGCCGGATGGATGATAATGAAAAAGTTATCCGGAACCGTTTGAAAGAGTATTATGACAAAACTCTTCCGGTTCTGCAGTTCTATAAAGACAGAGGCATTCTGAAGTCGGTAAATGGCAGCCAGGCTATCGAGGCTGTTACGGAAGACATCCGGAATGTCATTCGCGAAGAGTTGAAAAACAGCCTTTATAATGTCGTTCTATTCGGCTATCCCGGTTCGGGACGAGGTACTCAAGGGAAAGCTCTTGCAGAAAGATTCGGACTTGAATACGTCGCCACGGGGAACATGCTCGACGATGAGATAAAAACGGGATCGGAAATCGGCAAGCGGGTCAAAGAGATATATGACAGCGGCAAGCTGGTACCCGATGAAATCATCGTTCAGCTGATAGAGAAAAAGCTGGAGGAATCGAAGGATGTCAAAGGCTTCATTTTCAAGGGATTCCCCCGGACCCTGGTCCAATCCTATATACTCGACGGCCTGCTGAAAAAACACGGCTCCTTCATTTCCCAGGTTATTGAAATAGAAGTCCCGACTCTTCAGCTCATCAGCCGCCTCGACGCGCGTCGGCAGACCAATGACGCCCGCCCCTACGACAGCAATACCTCAAAGATCGTTCAGAGACTCCAGGATCATCAGGAAAAAACCGTTCCCGTTATCGAAAAATACAATGAACAGCATGGCGTTCTGAAAATAAACGGCGAGGGAACCTTTGATGAGGTCTTCGAGAAGATTTCAACTGAAATAGCAAAAGGGTTGGAGAGCATGGGCTGAAAGCCTGTCAGAGGTTTGCTGTTTTCAAGTTGACAGCAAACCTCTGACCCATTATTTGAGGACGTGTTTTGAATAGACCGCGCTGGCGCAGAGCGTCAGAAATTTCGTCATATCGCTGTCGCTTCTCGAAGTGAGAATAACCGGAACTCTGGCTCCGAGCACGACATTGGCCACATCGGATCCCATGGTCATCGCCCAGGCTTTATAGAGGAAGTTGCCTCCGGAAATATGGGGAACAATAAGGATATCCGCTTTCCCCGCAACCGGAAGATCAGTCATCCCCTTATGTTTAACAGACTCTTCGTAGAGCGCCAGGTCGTAGGAGAGGGGGCCGTAAACTGTTGCGTCCTCCCATTCCATTTCCGATAACTGTCTGGCGAATATGCTTGTCGGTATCTTATCGGAAGGTTTCTCGTTTGCATCGAGAATGGCAACGTTGGGTTTATCAACCCCCATACTCCGGGCCACATCTATAGCATTGAGAATGATATCGCGCGAAGCTTCCACATCGGAAGAAGGAGTCAGCGCCGTATTGATACCGGGGTCGGTCAGGAAAACAAGCCTGTCCACTTCCGGGAGTTCGAAGATGCTCACAAGAGAGAGCCTTCTACCAGTTCCAATACCCTTATCCTTATTGAGAATAGCTTTCATGAAAACGGCCGTGTTGATTTTCCCTTTCATAAGCATGTGTCCGTCGCCGCTGTGAATTAATTCGATTCCCCTCTCGGCGGCTACTTTTTCAAAATCTTCCGCAGAAGGATCGATTTCAACGAACTGATAGTATTCAGGATATTTGAGAAGATCGGAATTATAGCTGGAACTGTCGCCTACAAAGAATGCCGTTTTTACAACTTTTTCCTCAATGGCACGGTTCACCGCTTCGATAGCTGTAGAGTTGGGCATGATAACGACGACATTCATCCCGCCTATGACTTTGGCTCCCTGTATGAGGTTCCCCATAAGCGGGCTTCTGGCAAAATTCATCATGGATTTTTCATTGTAGATGGAAGCGAGAATTTTACAGGGTCCGCCGACGGCATTGAGTGCATGGCGGAAGGAAGAGTCAAAGTAAATTGTATCCCCTTCATTGAGGATATGCTCTTTATCATCGACAACGATTTTCAGCGTACCTTTGATAACATAGTGAAATTCTTCTCCCTCATGAGAACTGAATTCCAGATTCCTGTCATCCTGTTCGAAAACTTCAACGAGAAAGGGCTCCATATGACGCCCGCTGTAATCGGGAGCCAGACTTTCATAATTGTGCCGTTTTCTTCTTTCCACAACCTGACGGGTTTCGGGACGGGTGACAGTAATTCCCGCTTCATGGAATTCCTTTCCGTAAATCAGGGCGGAAATATCCGTTCCCAGCGCTGCTGAAATGCGCATCAGTTCCGATACGGCCGCTTCGACATCTTTTTCTTCCAGTTCATGGAGATAATCAGTGGTAAGCCCGGTCATTTCCGCAAGGTTTTCCAGGGACAGGTTTTTCCCGGTTCGTATGGTTTTAATGTTATTTCCGGTATGCATTAAACACCTCTCTTTTATTTTTACATTAGCAGAGAGAGACGTAATAAAAACAAGGTATGTATAGCGTCTCTCGTGATTAGATACGCTGTATTATACTACATCCACAATTATCTTGCGAGAAAAAACCGAAAAACGTAATACTATTTATTCAGAAGGTTTTTTTTCGATAAATATACGGCCGATGCTCATTTTCAGGCTGTCGGCGTCAATATCGATATATCCCCTCTTTGCGAGTTTTATGGCTTGAATGGTACCGAGGGCGGAAGCATAGAATATGGACTTGTCATACTGATAGCCCATCATGCGGTTGATATTCTCCGGCAGGATTTCGGGATTGTCCTGAAGGATACCGAATATATCACCGGCGATTTTTTCCAGTTTCGGGTAGAGCAGTGGTTCATTAATCAGCAGAGATGCCAAATCAATATTTTCCAGGACCGTATCAAAAAGTATGTTGTAAAAATACTCGAACGATCCTTTGCCCTGTCTGCTTTTAATCCCTTCTTTGATTTCCTCAAAAAACTCTGCCCACCCCTCTTCGATAAGGGATGTGAGAAGCTCTTCCTTGTTGGCGAAATAATTATAAACAGTCCCGACAGAGAGTCCTGAATGGGCTACGATATCCTGAATGGATGTCGCAGCGTATCCTTTGGAACTGAAGAGAAATACTGCTGAATCCATAACAGCTTTTCGCTTATTGTCATCTCTGCTCCTGGCCATTACATCACCTTTTCTTTATTTCCAGGGGAATATGGTATTGCGGAGAGTTCTGGGGCCGATTTTTTCATTGTCATCCAGACACAGAGCTCTCCAGGGGATTTTGCGTCCGGCATCGGGATTTTCTTCCAGATAATCGTACTTGTAAACAAGTAGACGCAGATTGTTGTCAAGCCAGAGTAGAATCCCGGCAGGTCCGGGTATAAGAAAAACAGTTAAAACCGAAAGGAGAATCCCGGGAATAATTCCGATAAAAACCGCTATACTCAGAAAAGGATTATCGAGAAAGATAAGAAAGCTCTTTTTTATCATCTTGATAAAGGTACTGTTAAGGCGATTGACAACGGGGAGATAATAAATGGCTGCCAGATTGACCGTTACGAAAACCCAGAAAAGGAACATCGCTCCGATAAGGCCGATCATATTGCCGAGTCCCGAATAGAACCGCATTCCCATGACAGTCAAAGCCAGAACAAACGAAAAAAGAAGTCCTCCGGAAAGAGACGTCTTCCAGGTTTCTTTAATTCCGGTAAAGAAACTTTTGATTTCGGAAGGTCTGAAATCGCTGATTCCCTTGACATATGCCGCCGCGGCACCCAGCAGGATGATAAAAGCCAGATAGATTACTACGAGGGCAATTGTTGCGCCGGCAAGTGAATACTGCGCCAGAAATGTGGTTCCGTAGAGACCGAGAAAAAGCGCCACGAAAATCAGATTAATGGCGAATATACGCCCCATATTATCCCATAAATCCCAAAAGGATTTTTTAATCAGAAAACCAAACATGGGGCTATTATATATAGTTGATCAATCAGATACAACCTCTTTGCGGTGCCAGTAACTGGCTATGTAAATAAAGGGCGTATCAGCGGCAGCCACCACCCATTTGAGCAGATAAGTCGTCCAGAAAATCTGCCAGAACACATTCCAGGGGAAAAGCCCCGTAAAAGCGATAAAGCAGAACACCGTTGTATCGATCAACTGGCTGATCATGGTACTCCCGTTATTTCTGAGCCAGATGAACCTTTCAGCGGGAAACTTCCTTTTGATCAGGTTATACATCCAGATATCGTGGAACTGCGACAGGAGATAGGCTGTCAGGCTGGCCAGAGCAATGCGCGGCATAATCCCGAAAATCGTCTGAAGACTTTCCTGAGCGAAATCATCGGCAGAAGGTATGAATTTAAGGGCGATGTACATGAGACCGGTCATGGATATGAGAGAGAAAAAACCGATTTTTACCGCTTTCGAAGCCTCTTTCCGTCCGTAGTTTTCACTCAGAATATCCGTTACCAGAAAAGAGGTGGCATAGACGATGTTCCCCAGTGTCGCGGTAATCGAAAAGATATCAACAGTTTTGAGAACCTGAACATTCGCGACGATAGTGGCTATGGGAATCCAGATAAACAGACCCAGTTTTCCGAAAAGCCTGTAGGCGATGAGAATAGCGGAAAAATTCACCATCAGCATGGCCACCCAGAGTAATTCATTCATAAATCAATCCTTCATGGAGAGAGAAATGCGTCGTCTCTGAAGATCCACATCCAGAACGGTAACAGAGACCTTCTGCCCCACTTTTACGATATCGTTGGGATCTCTTATAAAAGTATCAGACAGGCAGCTTATGTGCACAAGCCCGTCCTGATGGACCCCTACATCGACAAAGGCGCCGAAAGCCGTCACGTTCGTCACGATACCCGGCAGACGCATACCCGGAGAAAGATCTTCGGGAACCGAAACCGTATCATCAAAACTGAAAAGCTCGAAACTGTCCCGGGGATCGCGTCCCGGCTGGGCCAGCTCATGCATGATATCTTTCAGAGTCGGCAGCCCGATGTCTCCGGAGACATATCTGTTCAGATCGATTTTTTCTCTGAGATCTTTATCTCTCATCAGATCTTCGACGGAGCAGCCCTGATCTTTTGCCATCTGCTTCACCACGCCATAGCTCTCGGGATGGACGGCGCTTCTGTCCAGAACATTTTTACCGTCACTGATTTTCAGGAATCCGGCGGCCTGTTCGAAGACTTTCGGTCCGAGTCCCTTTACTTTTTTCAGATCCACACGGCTTTTAAACGGCCCGTTTTCATTTCTGTGATCCACGATATTGGAAGCGATCCGGCCGTTGCATCCCGATACATAGGAAAGGAGCTGCGGGCTGGCTGTATTGAGCTCGACGCCTACGGCGTTCACACAGCTGCTAACCGTATCATCGAGCGCCGATTTCAGCATTTTCTGATCCACATCGTGCTGATATTGGCCCACCCCGATTGATTTGGGATCGATTTTTACCAGCTCGGCCAGAGGATCCATAAGCCGTCGTCCGATCGAAACCGCACCGCGGACCGTTATATCATAATCGGGAAACTCCTGCCTGGCGATTTCCGATGCGGAGTAGACTGAAGCACCGCTTTCGTTGACCATAATGACGGGAACGGTTTTACCGAAAGAGATTTTCCGGCAGAAAGCTTCCGCCTCGCGGCCTCCTGTACCATTGCCGACGGCTATGGCTTCAAAGCCGTATTTATCATAGAGTTTTTTCAGTATCCGTTCCGCTTCCCCCTCTTTGTTATAGGGAGCCAGGGGGTAGATCACTGTATGCTCCAGAAGCTTGCCCTGCCGGTTCAGGACGACCACCTTGCTTCCCGTCCTCAGTCCGGGGTCAACCGCCAGAAGGGATTTCTGGCCCAGAGGCGGAGCGAGGAGCAGCTCCTTGAGGTTATCGGCAAAGACGGAGACGGCCTTCTCATCGGCTTTGAGTTTCAGTTCATGGCGCAATTCATTTTCCAGCGATGAAGAGAGCAGTCTTTTATAGGAATCCGATAGAGCCCCTTCAACAATTTCATTGGGACTATCTTTTCTATGGAAAAAGCTTTTGCGGATACGATCGAGAGAATCCTCTTCGTCGGGAAGGAAATGAGCCGTGAGAACTCCTTCGTTGACACCGCGGAGCACAGCGAGAATCCGGTGGGAAGGAGCTTTATTCACATTCTCAGTCCAATCGAAATAATCGTTGTACTTGGCCGCTTCCTTCTCTTTTTTCTTAACCAGACGGCTGGTGAACTGACTGTTTCTTTTAAAATGGATTCTCAGATTTTCCCGGACTTCGCTGTTTTCATTAATTATTTCAGCGATGATATCCGAAGCGCCTTTCAGTGCCTCTTCTGACGAACCGACCCCTTTTTCCCTATCGATAAATGCTTCGGAATCCTTAATGGATCTGTACTTGCCATCGAGAAGCATTCGGGCCAAAGGCTCCAACCCCTTCTCTCTCGCTATGGATGCCCTGGTCTTTCTTTTCGGTTTGTAGGGCAGATAGATATCTTCCAGGGCAGCCATCGTCTGTGCAGCGGCAACAGCTTTTCCCAATTCTTCTGTAAATTGATCGGTTTCCTTCAATGACTTGATTATGGCAGCGGCTCTTTTATCCAGTTCTTTCAGCGATGAAAGGCCGTCGCGGATGGCTATGATCTGGACCTCATCGAGCCCTCCGGTTCTCTCTTTTCTGTACCGGGCGATAAAAGGAACTGTAGCATCCTCATCGAGAAGTTCAATTGTATTGGCAACGCCTTTTAATGGGAGATTAAGTTTGGCTGATAGTATTTTTCCGTAGTCTTTTTCCATAATGACGAGTATACAATTGTTAAGGAGAAAGGTCATCATGAAAATTTTTCTGAGATATGCTTATGTTAAAATGGCCTTAAACCATTATCCATCTATTATGTGCGTCTTTTACTCTCATGGAGCGAGACGAGCCTGGTTGCCAGAATGCGGGAGAGCAGAATCCCGTAATAGGGTTTCTTCTTCATGGCGTTGATGAACTCTTCCTTGGTGATTTTCAGTAATTCTCCGGATTTTACGGCCTTTACGGTGGCGGATCTTTTGTTGTTGAGTAAAAAAGACATTTCACCTAGAAAAAGATCAGCGGGAGTCAGGGTGGAGACGGCAATTCCGTTTGCGATAATCTCATATTTCCCGGATACGATATAATAGAGGTAATTGGATTCGTCCCCCTGTGTAAACACCACTTCACCTTCTTTGAAAGAAACCTCATCCCGTCCGGAAAAGAAAGTCGGATACTCATTGCTCTTATGCTCCAGATGCTCCACATGGAAAGTGACTTCATTACCTTTGTCATTAAACTTAAGGTCTTTTAGATAATGCATGGCCATAAGAATTCCTCTGCCATGCTGTTCATCGAGCCCCGCCTCGCCGGTTGTCGAGCGGTAATTCCGCCAATCGAATCCCTTTCCCTCATCGCGGATGGTAAAGGATGAGCCGTCGGGCGTAATGCGGTAATGGACGACCACTTTTCTGTTGCCGATTTCAGGGTCCTGGTTTTTCTGATTTATCAGATCGAAAATATTGCCCTCTTTTTCCAGATAACGGGATTTCTCCTCAAAGGAAATGGAACAGTTGCCATGTTCAATGGCATTCATAAAAAGTTCCATGATAGCGATATAGAAACCTTCTTTCCCTTCCGCATCGACCAGACCGGAATTATAGAGGAAATTGGCAATGAGGTTGGAATAGGTTATTAGATCGAAGGGATCGTTATTCAGAACGAAGTGCCCGGAAATTGATGAGCTGAGCAGAGAGTGAATCTCTCTCTGAAAAAGAACCCAGCGGTTGTTCCCGATGATTCTGAAAACCCTGGGCAGATTGAACTCTAGTTTTGAAAAGGATATGAGCGTAACGATATTAATCCCTTTGAGGTTCTGAATGATTTCCCTCTCGTCGCTGGTGTTGTAAAGGATAATCGTGCCTCCGAAATGAAGCCAGGGATCTTTCCGGATGGATCTGAGAGCTTTGGAAGACTCCGTATCGGGGTCGTCGATGCAGATAATGTTTATGGAAGGCAGCTCATAATTGAGAAATTGAACGAATTTATTGCAGTCATCGAAAAAGTTGCACTTGAAATCATCCATCCAGGTGCGGCAGTGTTCTTCAATAAGAAAATTGATCCTCTGATTACTGCTCAGTATTGCAATGTTACCCATATTTTCATTTTAAGCTATAGAAGTTGGAACCGCTAATAAAAAAGACCCGGCCGAAACCGGGTCTTCTGAAAGAATATAAAGCCTTTATCGTTTTCCGTGTTCGAAGGGCTCTCCCGCGGCTTTGGGAGCCTGGGAAGATTTGGAGAAAAGAATCAGGGCAATAAGAGTTATGACATAGGGGAATACTTTAAGTATGATTCCCGGAATAACCTTGAATGCCGGAATTACCTGGGAAACGTTGGCAAGGGTACTGGCAAAACCGAAAAAGAAGGTTGCTCCCAGTATGCCCAGAGGCTTCCATTGTCCGAAGATCAGTGCTGCAAGAGCCAGGAATCCGAGACCGGCGACAGAACCGTTAAACTCTCCGGAATAGGTAACGATAATGACAGCTCCGCCGAGACCGGCGAAGGCTCCGGAAAACATGACGCCAATATAGCGGATAAAGTAAACGTTTACACCGGCTGCGTCAGCGGCATGGGGATGCTCGCCGCAGGCTCTCAGTCTCAAACCGAATGCTGTTTTATAGATAAGAAACCACGAGCCCAGAAGAATCAGCAATACCAGCCATGTAGAAGCATATGTCTGGGTAAAGAACAGTTTTCCGATGACGGGAATCTTCGAAAGCAGCGGAACATTGAAACGGGTCAGCCCGCTTGTGATATGGATATTGCCGCTTCCCGTAATGGTTCTTGCGATAAATACTGTCAGCGCGCCGGCAATCATATTTATCGCCGTACCGCTTATAACCTGATTGGCATTGAGATTGATACTCGCAAAAGCATGAAGCAGGGAAAAGATTGCTCCGATGATCATGGCCGCCAGAAGTCCAAGCCATATGGCGCCTTCGGGCATGATGGGCTGCAGAACGGAAATTACGTAAGCGCTTGTAAAGGAGCCGACGACCATTAGCCCTTCGAGACCGATATTGACAACACCGCTCCGCTCGCTGAAAAGGCCGCCGAGAGATGTAATGAGCAAAGGAATTGTAGCGGCGACAGCATATGGAAATATTTTAGCTATGAGTTCCCACATATTAATTGCCCTCCTTTTTAAACTTCTTCCTGATTGAGTCGATTGCCTTTTCAATCAGAACGCTGGTTGCGGCAAAATAGATGATTGTCGCAATAATTGTATCGCCGATTTCCGGCGGTATGGAGGTCATGGCATTCATAAATCCCTTACCGGAGTGCAGTATGCCGAAGAAGATGGCGCTGACCAGAACACCATAAGGAGAGTTCGCTCCGAGAAGAGCAACGGCGATTCCGTCGAAACCGTAAGAGGGAAGAACCCCGATTTTCATGGTGTTGGCATAACCGATATAGAATGTCGCCCCGGCCAGACCGGCTAGTGCGCCGGAGATAACCATGGAGAGCACGATATTCCGGTTAACTTTCATCCCGGCGTATTCGGCTGAGAAACGGTTATAACCAGCCGCTTTCAGCTCGAAACCGAGAACCGTACGGTTCAGAATGACAGCTATCAGCACGACTGCCAGAAGAGCCAGGAACAGCCCCAGATTTATCGACGAATCGTTAAAAAGTTCTGTCAGCCAGGGCGCTCTTAAGGAGGCTGCTTTGGAGATTGCTCTCGACTCGGTATCGTATGCCCCTTTAAAGAAAGAGGGGATGGTGTAGTAGATCGTCCAGTAGGCGATCCAGTTCATCATAATGGTGGAAACGACCTCGTGAACATTGAAACGGGCTTTCAGCAGACCAGGAACCAGGGCCCAGAGACCGCCACCGACAAATGCCGCCGCAATAGCGACAAGAAGCACAACCGCTCTGGGAGCGTCAAGAGACAGCCCCACAGCTGTGGCGCAGAGACCTCCGAAAAGCATTTGACCGGAAGCACCGATATTAAAAAGCCCGGTTCTGAAAGCAAAGGCTACAGAAAGACCTGTTAAAATCAATGTGGTGGCAGTAGACAGAGTATCGCCTATCCTACCCACATTCATCAGTCCGCCGCGGAACAGATATGTAAATCCCATAAATGGATTATTACCGGTAAAAGCCATAAGTATGGCGCCGGCAATAAGTCCGAGCAATACGGAAATTAATCCGATCAGTACTTGTTTGTTTATATGTAATTTCAAGGATTCTCTCCTTTTCCGATACCGGCCATCATAAGACCGACTTCATTTTCATTTGTTTCCGAAGCCTTAACCATTCCGACCAGTTCTCCGTGGTTGATAATGGCTATGCGGTCTGAAAGGTCAAGGATCTCATCGAGTTCGAGGGAAACGAGGAGAACTGCTTTTCCGCTGTCTCTCTGTTCCACGAGTCTTTTATGAATATATTCGATTGAACCAACATCGAGACCTCTGGTGGGCTGAACGGCTATGAGGAGATTGGGATTGTGGTCCACTTCCCTGCCGACGATTGCCTTCTGCTGGTTTCCTCCCGACATCGATCTTGTTATTGATACTGCCCCTTCGCCGGATCTGACATCGAAATCCTTGATAATCTTGTCGGCGTGTTTTCGGATCGCATCAAAATTGAGGAAACCGTTTTTCGAGTACGGAACCTTGTTGTAAATCTCCAGAACCATATTCTCTTCCAGAGAATAATCGAGAACCAGACCGTGCTTATGCCTGTCTTCGGGAATGTGCGCCATTCCCGATTCGATTCTTTCTTTGATGGAACTGGAAGTAATATCCACATTATCCAGCTTGACGCTTCCAGATTCAATCTTTTTGAGGCCGGTCAGGGCTTCGACAAGTTCTGTCTGTCCGTTTCCATCTACTCCGGCCAGTCCGACGATTTCTCCGGCTCTGACTTGAAGAGAGAAATCTTTCAGTCCCATAACGCCGTGATTTCCCATTACCGAGAGCTTATCGATATCAAGAACGAGTTCTCCCGGTTCCTGATCTTTTTTATCGACAGTAAAAGACACGACACGACCGACCATCATTTCAGCCATTTTGGCTTCGTTCGTATCGGCTACTTCTACTGTTCCGATCACCTTACCTCTCCGGATAACCGTACAGCGATCTGCTGCAGCTTTTATCTCTTTGAGCTTATGAGTGATAAGAAGAATGGACTTGCCCTCTTCCGTAAGGTTTTTCATTATCTTCATTAACTCCAGGATTTCCTGGGGTGTGAGTACCGCTGTAGGCTCATCAAATATAAGCACATCGGCATTGCGGTAAAGCATTTTAAGAATTTCGACTCTCTGCTGCATACCGACTGAAACATCTTCAATCAGTGCGTCGGGGTTGACATCGAGTTTGTATTTTTCTGAAAGTTCCTTGATTCTTTTGGAAGCGGCTTTCAGATTGAGAGTCAGGCCCTGTCTCGGTTCAAGTCCGAGAATGATATTTTCCGTAACAGTAAAGTTGTGAACGAGTTTAAAGTGCTGGTGAACCATACCGATGCCCAGTTCATTGGCCATATTCGGGTTATTGATTGTAACTTCTTTACCGTTAATCCTGATCTGCCCTCTGTCGGGTTTGTACAGACCGAAAAGGATACTCATCAGAGTTGATTTCCCGGCTCCGTTTTCTCCCAGAAGCGCGTGGATTTCCCCTTTCTTAAGATTGATTGAAATATCGTCATTGGCGACAATTCCGGGGAATTCTTTCCGGATATTATTCATCTCTACAACATATTCCACGATCAACCTCCTTTTTTTAAAATTGTATTACTCTTTTTTAAATATGAAACAAAACCGAACGGATAGCAAAACATATTAATCTGTTTCACTTTCATACCGTAATGATCAGTTTCAATCTCTATACTTTCCGGTTTTTTAAATCGAGCGAGTCCTTGATTCCGTTTCAAACCTGATTACCGATGATTCACTGACAAAAAAAGTATGGTCAAAACATTTCAGCAACAGTGAAACCGAAATAAACACGCCCGGTAACTGGCGAAAAAAAAGGGGTGTAACCACCCCTTTCATACATCTGTATCGATTAAATTATTTAATCAGATTGCCCTGTTCTGCAGCGACAACGACTGAACCGTCCTGAAGCTTAGCAAATACTTTAGCAACTTCAGCTTCAACAGAAGCATCGAGGTTGGGGTTCTCTGCAGGGATACCGACACCATTGTTTTTTGCATCGAAAATCAGAGTTTCTCCACCGGGGAAAGTTCCGTCGAGAACAGCTTTTACCATATCGTATGCTGCTACGTCGATTCTTTTCATTGCGGAAGTGATAACGACAGATTTATTACCTTCGTAAACACCATCGGGGTACTGGTTAACGTCTACACCGATAACCCAGACTTTCTCTCCGGTTTTTACTCTGGATTTAGCTTCGTTGATAACACCTACACCAACACCGCCGGCGGCAGCGAAGATAGCGTCAACACCTTTGTCATACATCTGGGCAGCAAGCTGCTGACCGGCGGCAACATCTGTAAATGTTCCCTGGTAGATGATGTTTTCAGCGTTGAGTTTGATGTTTGTTCCGTTGTTTTTATTGGCGTATGCAACACCCTGCTGGAATCCCCAGTTGAATTTCTGAACAGCGGGAATTTCCATTCCGCCAATGAATCCCATTTCACCTTCTTTGATCTGAAGAGCGGCAGCGTATCCGGCGAGGAAACCTGACTCATGCTCAGAGAAGAAGATGGAAACAACGTTTTTCTCAGCTCTGAACTCGCTGTAGTCCGCGCTGTGGGGAGTTCCGTCGAGGATTACGAAGTTAGCTTCAGGCCATTTGTCCTGAGCCGCGAAGATAGCCGCTTCGAACTTGAATCCGGGAGTTACGATTGTAGTGAACCCGGCGTCGTAGAGGTTACCTATCTCTTTGAGATAATCAGCTTCTGTTTCACCTACGGGCTTGAGGTATTTAGTTGTAACGCCGAAATCTTTTTCAGCTTCCAGAATACCTTCCCATGTTCCCTGGTTGAAGGATTTGTCATCGATAGTTCCTGAGTCAGTAACCATACCGACTTTGAGGGCAGGTGCAGCAGCACCGGAGTCACCCTGCTGGCCATTTGCGAAAGCAAAATTGGCAACAAGCATCATGGCGAGTAAAGCAACAATTACTTTTTTCATTTTAGCTCCTAATTCCTTTTTCTAATTTGACAACTTTAAATGTAGACCTAGTGATTGGGGTTGTCAAGCAAAAAAACAGATTGTCAGACGATCAGACAATAGCGTTACCCTCAACAACCTGTCTTTCCCCTTTCAAACCAGCATATCCGACCCGTTTTCAACTACCGGAGCACCGAAAAATGCCGCCAGAGTCTGGGCCGTATCGGCAAAAGTCTCACGGATTCCGAGATTCCTGACCTTCCTGTTTTTACCATAGATCAGCAGGGGAATATGTTCTCTCGTATGGTCCGTACCTTTATATGTAGGATCGCAGCCGTGATCGGCTGTAATGATGAGAAGATCTTCGTCGCCCATCTTGTCCATAAGTCCTTCCAGCCTCTGGTCAATGGCGGAGACGGCATCGCAATATCCTTGGGGATCCCGTCTGTGTCCGTATACCATATCCGTATCCACGAGATTGACAAAGACGAACTGATCCTTCTCCGGTCTGGAAGAAAATATCTCTTCCGTTCTGGCCAGACAGGCGGGGTTTCCCGCGTCATGATAGCTCACATCGATCCCCTGCTCGTCAAAGATCGAGCCGATTTTTCCCACGGCTACCGTCTCCACACCGTTTTTCTGAAGATGATCGAGAATGGTATCACCCGGAAGGGCAATGCTGTAATCATGCCGCTCTTTGGTTCTGAAGAACTCACCGGGTTTACCATCGAAAGGTCTGGCAATAACACGTCCCACATAATATTGATCACAGAGCTTTCTGGCGATTTCGCACATTTCATAGAGCTTATCAATCTTATAGATATCATTATGAGCGGCAATCTGAAACACAGAATCCCCTGAAGTGTAAATAATGGGATAGCCTGTTTTCAGGTGCTCTTCACCCAGTTCGGCTATGATTTCCGTTCCCGAAGCAGCTTTATTTCCCAGAACGCCTTTGCATCCGGTCTGTTCGATAAAATCGTTTACAAGCTTCTCGGGAAATGATGGGAAAGCCGACGGAAACACCGTAAAGGATTTCTCCAGCTGAAGCCCGGCAAGCTCCCAGTGTCCTGTAGTCGTGTCCTTACCCGGAGAGACTTCCTTCATCACTCCCCAGGAGGCAAGGGGTTTGTCAACTGGTTCGCATCCCGGAAGTGTGTTTCCAAGAAGTTCCGAGCCGTTGCCCAGCCCCATTTTTCTAAGTACGGGCCATTTGGAACCCGGTACGTTTTCACATATATGGAGAGCGGTATTCGCTCCTGTATCACCGAAATCTCCGGCGTCGGGAAGTTCGCCGATACCGAAACTATCAATAACCAGAACAGTTGCTCTTTTTGCTTTATCTGACATATTTACCTTCCTCTTTCATAAATATAGGTTAGAAGGCATTAAATCGACAAATAATATTATTTTTCCAGATCAAGATACCTTCTATTGTCTGATAATCTTACCATTAGGTATTTTCTGTCAAGATCCAAAGTTTCCGTTATGGTCCGAAAGAGCTCTTCGGTTAAAAGATTGTGCTCCGCATAGAGGTAAATGAGGGCCTTTTCAGCAATATACGGCACTTTCAGAGCATTCAGATTCATGGACCGCATATCAAATGTCCCTGATACCGGTTCGGAAATATTCTTGTACAATTCCGATTTTTCGATATGGTTTTTCAACTTATCCAATTCGGAGATAAGAGGCCCGGAATCGCCGGAAGCGGCCATTTCACCAAGTGGTTTCAATGTGAAGAAGGTGTATTCTTTTCCGGGAAGGTAGTGGTGCTCGTCACAGCGGGTGCAGTAATCGGGCTCTCCCGAGTCGCGCTTTTCCACATCTCCTCCAATTATAATGAGGGGATCAAAATAAAGAGCGGGACATTCCACGCCTCCGACTGTGTAATATCGATAGGTGTAAAAGGAGTCGCGGATGCAGTCAGAATGATCGCAATAGGCGGTCAGGGGAAAAACATCGCTCGCCGTTTCGAGAAGCAGAGCCGCTGTGGGGTTGAAAATCTCTTTCCGGAAGTTCAGGACCAGTGTCGGATAAATAAAGATCAGTCCTTTTCTTTCCGATGCGTACTTGATAACATAAGCCAGCCGTTCATCGTAAAAAGAGGCTTCATCAATAATCCATGTTCCCACATGGGGATGATCTTCTATAAGCTGTTCCAGATCGAATGAGTTTTTTATAAAGGCGATATTGGAACCGCACCGCTCATATCCGCCGCGGTACCCCAGCGCATCGACGGGATACTCGCTGAACCTCTGCTGATCCAGAATCGATCGGACAAAAAAGACATTCCTTCTGTCCGCGCCGTCGGTGGTCGTCAGTTCGGAGAGGGAATCGGATTTCTTCAGAACGACGCGGGAATCCCTCCAGACCCTGGCACTGTATTCCGTTTTTCCCGAGCCCATTGGCCCTATAACGAGGATTCTTCTCCCCGGTCTTGTAAAGTCAAAATGATTGAAGGAATGGTGTACGGACACAGAGGGGAACCCCAGGCTTTTCAGGAAGTTGTCTGTGTCCCGATTCTGATTAATCTCAGCCAATGTTAATTCTCCGGAATAAGTAAAAGGTAACGGTCATTATCAGGTCTTAACCTGTTTTTTTCAATGGCTAAAATTTGCCTTGAAGGAAAAAAGACTATATCATATCCAGTATGATAACAAAGGAAATAATCAAAAGACTGCCAAAGGTGGAATTGCACCACCATCTCGACGGCGCTGTAAGACCGTCGACAATCATCGAGCTTGCTGAAAAAAACAATATAGACCTTCCGGAAAACGAACCGGAAAAACTGGCCGACTGGTTTCACAGAGGAGCGGACAGAAAAAACCTGGCCCTTTATCTGGAAGGTTTCGGAGTTGTTCTCCAGGTCATGCAGACAGAAGAAGCGCTGACCAGAATAGCCAGGGAAAACCTGGAAGACCTGGCGGAGCACAATGTGGCCTACGCGGAAATCCGATTCGCCCCGGAACTGTGTGTCGAAGGCGGACTGAACCTGGAATCGGTTGTCGAAGCCGTTTTAACCGGATTAAAGGAGGGTAAGGAAAAGACCGGCGTTTCATTCGGTTTGATACTCTGTGCCATGAGAGACCGTCAGAACTCTCTGGAAATAGCGGAGCTTGCCGTATCCTTCCGAACAAAAGGAGTTGTCGGTTTTGATATCGCCGGAGATGAGCACGGCCATCCGCCGAAAAAACACCTGGAAGCTTTTCACTACATCCAGAACCGGAACTTCAATATTACAATTCATGCCGGAGAGGCATTCGGTGTCGAATCGATCTGGCAGAGCATTCAGGTATGCGGAGCTCACAGAATCGGCCACGGGACGAGACTTCTCGAGGATATGTCCATAAAGGGAACTCACATTGAAAGAATGGGGACTCTCTCCCACTTTATCCGGGACAGAAGGATTCCTCTGGAAGTGTGCCTCTCTTCAAACGTTCAGACCGGCGCAGCTGAATCGATAGATGAACATCCCTTTATCATTTTCTACAGAAACAATTTCCGCGTCCTCCTCTGCTCGGATAATCCGCTAATGAGCAATACAACGATTACCAATGAGCATATTATTGCGGCAGAACACTATCATCTGGATATAAGCGATTTTGAAAAACTCACTATTAACGCTATGAAATCGGCATTTGCCCATTACGATGAGCGTGTGAGAATTATTTACGATGTGCTGAAACCCGGTTTCAAGAGAATCAAGGAAGAGATCCATCATATCGACTAATTCCCGGCATTTGGGTAAAAAGACTGCTTCGGCGGTCTTTTTTTATCAACGATTTTAATATATAGCCGAAAATTATTGTGAACTACAGTAAATTTTTTGAAGGATTGGAAGATGAAATATTTCAAACTGCTTCTGGCACCGGTTATTTTAGTTCTCGCTTTGAGCTCCTGTGCTTCCGAACCGGAACCGGTTCCCGAAGAGCCGCAGGTCGTCGAGGACACGGGACCGGAAGAACCCCTTCTCCACAGCCTGATAGCTGAAAACAACAACAGAGAACTGTCCGATATGTTCAATATGGACCTCGATGTGGATGAGAAAGATTCCATGGGCAGGACAGCCCTGCATATAGCAGCCATGAAAGGCAATGTGCAGATGATCGACCGCCTTCTTTTATACGGCGCCTCCATCAACGCTCAGGATAAAGATGGAAAGTCTCCTCTTTCTCTGGCACTGGAAAACGTTCAGTACAGCGCTGCCGGAGTCCTTGTAGACAAAGGCGCGGATATTTATATTCAGGATAATAAGGGAAGCACTCCTGTGGACCATGCCATGGTCAAGGGGATTTCCGCTATCGAGCAGCTTGTTCGTGAAGACAATATCAACCTCCTCGGCCCCGCTGGAAACGGACTGATACACAGAGCCGCATCGGAGGGGATGAAAAGCCTGGTGGATTTTCTGATCGGAAAAGGTGCCGATGTCAATTTGAGAAACAGCGAGGGTATGCTGCCTCTGGATCTCTCTCTGGAGGACAAAATAGATTTAACATACGCTGAAATCTCCGCTGCTCTGATTACGGCCGGCTCGCTTAAGAGTTCCAAAACCGATTTCAACTATCTTTATACGGTTTTTCAGCTGGGAGACTTCAATGTTCGGGATGAATACGGGAAGACACCTCTTCACAAAGCGGCGGAACTGGGACATGAAGGCTTTGTCAAATATTTTCTGAACAATGATGCCGCACTTGACGCCAGAGACAAACCGGGCAACACGCCGCTGCACGAGGCGGTCAGAAGCGGCTATATCAACATCGTCAAAGCTCTTCTGGACAAGGGAGCCGATGTCAATGCAGAGGATTTTAATGAGAACACACCACTCCATGTTTCTCTCTCTGTCGAAAAGAACAGCGAGATCGCCGAGCTCCTCATCAGGGAGGGGGCCGATGTCAATGCGAAAAACAGCTTCGGTAACACGCCGCTCCACCTGACAGTTTCTCTTCAGGAATCAAAGGATATGGCGGAAATCCTCATCAATAACGGGGCTTTTATCGACTCCCGGAACAAAACGGGTAACACACCCCTCATGCTCGCCGTCGATAAGGAACACAGAGAGATCGCGACTCTCCTTCTTACCAAAGGTGCCGATATCTACGCCGTAAACATCAATCAGAAAACACCTGTTCAGCTGGCCCTGGACAAGGGACCGGAAGTCATTGAATGGCTGATAACTCCCTCGAATATAAACAAGAGCGACAACAGCGGTAACACGATTCTTCATATGGCGGTGCTTCTCGGAAAGGAAAGCGCCATAATCAATCAGCTGCTTACCATAGGAGCCATTCCCGATATACGGAACATGCAGGGCAATACGCCGCTTCATGAAGCCGTGATCCTGAGAGATACAGAGATAACGTCAACTCTGCTGGATTCCGGCTCATCTTTCTATATTACGAATAATGCCGGAGAATCCCCTCTGCTTCTCTCCTTTAAAAACGGACCGGAGTTTATCCGGGCGATTCTGACACCGGCTTACATTAATGTGACAGATGCCATGAAGAACACGCCTCTGTTCTATGCCGTCAACTGGAGTACGCCGGAAATGGTTCAGCTTCTTATTGCGCTGGGAGCCCAGGTGAACATCAGAAATATGAACGGATCGACGCCGCTCCATGAAGTCGTCCGCTCCGGTTCTATGGAAAGCGCCGAGATTCTCATTCAGAACGGCGCCGATATGGAAGCCACCGATGCGGCCGGCAACACGCCGCTTCACGAAGTCGTTTTCTGGGATGCTCTTGATGTGGGAAATCTTCTCATTTCCAAAGGCGCCGATATAGACGCCAGGAACAATGCTGGCAGAACCGCTATGCTGGAAGCTGTGAATATGGGCAGAGAATCGGTCGTTAAATTCTTTCTTGATCGGGGAGCCGATATCAATGCGGCTGACAGTTCCGGTAAAACAGCGATCTTCGATGCGGCCATTACGGGATATTACGATATCGTGACTCTGCTCCTTGACAATAAAGCCTCTCTTTCACGAAGGGATGACAAGGGGAATACAGTTTTACATGTATCGCTCATTTCCGGAAACAGAGAAATCTCTCAGATGCTCATCGGCAGAAACAGCGATATTTTCGCTTTGAACAGAAAAGGAGAATCTCCTCTGTCGATTGCCCTTTCACAGGGTGTCGATACGCTGCAGTGGTTCCTGACCGATGACAATATCAATGCCGTCAACAACGACGGCATGACTCCTCTGCACTATGCGGTCAAAAATCGCTCCGGCAGGGATGTCATTTCGCTGCTGATTGAAAAAGGTGCTCTCAAAGATGCGAGAAACTCCTTCGGTCTGACTCCTCTGGAATATGCCAAAGAGGAGAATTACCCGGAAGTCTGGGATTTGCTCAGATAATAATTAACAGATTTTCTCACAACCCGGTCATAATGGCCGGTTTTTTTTACGCTTTCTTAATTTCATAAAGCCCCGGCATCGCGCTATTCCGAAATACAAATCTATTTTCTCATGCTTTTTTTTAACATGTGTCTTATATTTTATTACAGGACAAGATAATGAAAAAGATTCTTATCATTTGCCTGATGTTTCTTGCTGCAACACTTTTCAGTCAAACCGTTTTGAAAATGGGTCTATTTCCCATTTACAATGCCAAAACCATGATTAGATTATTTGCTCCTATCGCTCAGAAACTGGAAGAGGATACGGGCTATTCTATTCAGCTTCTCTCCTCTCCTGACAAAGCGGACTTCAACAATAAAACTCTCAACGGCTATTTCGATATTTCCTGGACCAATAACTCCTGCTACCAGGAGGCTCGGGAAAAGGGGATCATATGCGCTGTTGCCAGAGGAACTCCTGCGTTTAGAGGGATAGTAATGGTTCGAAAAGACAGCGGGATAGACAGCATTGAACAGCTGAAGGGAAAGAAGATCGGAGCAATCGGCCCCTATTCTCTCGCGGGATATCTCTTTCTGAAAAATGACCTCATAGACGCGGGAATTGATATTAATAGGGATTGTCTACTCGAATTCAATCTGAAACCGGAAGCCATTCCCTTCAGAGTACACGACGGGGTCTACGATGCAGGCGTATTCAGTGAAGATACGCTTATCGGCTCGCCTCTTTTCGAGAGCATAAGGGATGATATGAAAATCATTCACAGCTCCATCCCCATTCCCCATTTTCCCTTTACAGTTAAAACTGACATGGATCCGGTTCTCAGGAATTCAATCCAGAGATCCCTGAACGGGATTTCTCATGAATCGGAGACCTTCCGTGAAATACTGGACGATCTGAATCTCGAAAAAATCATGGCCGTAGATGATTCCGATTATGATGAGTTTGTAGAGTTTTACCGGAAATCCATCAATTACGATTCAGTTGGAAATCAGGAAAAAAAATAGTGAAGATAAGAACGCAGCTTTTCAGCTTCATTGCTATTCTTGTCCTTTCGATGAGTTCATTAACGGTGTTTTTCTTTTCATCGGAATATAAAAACTTCGCTCTCAAAAGGTTGGAGGAAACTGGTAATTACATTATTGAAGATATAGCTTCCGAATCGGTTGATTATCTCTTCTACGAAACCTTTCAGACTCTGAACGAAATGGTCGAGACGAAAAAAAACCTTCCCGATATTGCGAGAATTGTGATTTTCGACAGGAATGGAAGAGTCGTTGCATCAAGCGAAGAGTCATTCATCGGCGAAGATTTATCAACCTGCTCTTCAGGCATCAACCAATTGGAAGATGAGATCTGTTTCGTAAGGAATATAGAGTACAGCGGGCGCGTTCTCGGTGTCATCCAGCTATTGATTTCCAAAGATAGAATTAATCAGGAGCTGCTTGAAAGTACGGGAAAATGGATATTTCTGCAAATGCTGTTTCTGGGGATCTATCTTTCAATACTGTTTTTTGCGCTTAACCGTTTTCTCTCTCCGCTCAACGACATGAGACGAGTTGCCGAAGCCGTTTCACAGGGAGACTTTTCGCTACAGGTCAAGGAAAGCCGTTCTCTGGAACTGAAGAGAATTGCTCTTGCCATGAACGAAATGAGCCTGGCTGTACTTCAGAGAGAACAGCAGAACAGGGAGCTGAAAGATTATCTTATCAATATGATCAATTCCATATCAGCAGCGATCATAGGAGTGGACAGGGATGGGAGGATTCATTACTGGAATAGAAAAGTGTTAGATTTTCTGGACCGCGATGTTTTCAATCAGGAACAGAAACTGGAAGGCATGCTTATTGACTCCCTTCCTCTCAAATTCGATTTGAAAAATGATTCACTTGAAGAAGCCATCAAAGCGGAAAAGATATCCCTTTTTGACAATCTCTATTATTACATTGAAGATGAACTTCAATTCGTCGAAATGAAAGTCTTTCCTCTCATTTCGGAAAAGCACAAGGGAGCGGTGCTGCTCATAGACAATATCAGTGAGAAAAAGCGATATGAGGGGATGCTGCTTCAAAATGAAAAAATGTTGACAATCGGCGGAATGGCTGCAGGAATGGCCCATGAGATAAACAATCCCCTATCGGGTATTATGCAGAATGCCGACTTGCTCAATCTCCGCCTTTTTTCCGAGTCTCCCAGAAAAAATAAAGCTGCGGAGACATTAAATATCGATCTGAAGGATATGGAAGAGCTCTGCCGTGAGCTGAAGATTCCCGCCTATATCTCCTATATCACAGAGTCATGCCGCAGAATCAGTGAAATTGTCCGGAATATGCTGAACTTTGCCCGACAGGAAGATACGACTTTTTCTCAATACAGAATCAGGGATTTGCTGGAGCAGACCCTCGTTCTGGCACGAAATGAATTAAACAGATCCCATGCCATCGATTTCAGACAGATCGAGATTGATCAAAATTACTGTGATGATAACCTCTGTCTTTATTGCCAGCCTCAACAGATTGTTCAAGTCATTCTGAATTTACTGAAGAACAGTGCCGAAGCCATGTTTGATACAGGAAGGTCGCCCCGAATCAGTATTGCCTGCCGGAAAGAGAAAGACAACATACTCCTGATTCTTGAAGACAACGGATCGGGGATACCGGAAAACATTCAAAGCAAATTGTTTACACCGTTCTTTACCACCAAGGCGAAAAGAGCGGGAACGGGACTGGGAATGTTTATTTCCTATCGTATCGTAAAAGAGATACATAAGGGCAATATCCTCGTAGAGTCGGATGGGGAAAGCTTCACCCGTTTCACTCTTCTCTTTCCCATAATCCAGAAATAGATCCTGATTTGGCCCGATCATGTCTCCCATCAGCCCATTTGAGAGATCAGACTATTTATTTTTTCAAGTGTTACTCATTGAGGGTAAAGCTGCATTTATTTAAGAGAATGGACGATTTTTTCAGAACGGAAGTCCCTGGGAGACAGACCCACATTCTTTTTAAAGATAAAACTGAAATAATGGGGATCATTGAAACCCGCTTCGTAGGCGATATCAGAACTCCTCAATTCGGTATTCCGCAGAAGATACTTCGCTTTGCCGATCCGCACCGATGTGAGATACTCGATAAAGCTCCGTCCCGTTTCCTGAGAATATACCGTGCTGAAGTGGTTCGGACTGGCATTGACATGTTCCGCTACCGAGTGCAGACAGATATCCGGATCGGCAAAATGGCTGTCTATATACTCATTGGCCTTTCTGATCATTTCATAATGTTTGCCTTTACCCTGTGAATCGCGGAAAGCTAGGACTTTTTCTATCAGATCCCGGACATGGAGAATGAAGCTCTCACGGGAACTGATCATATTGTTCAGCTTCTCCCGCAAAAGGAAAGAGGGAATAACTTCATGTACATCTCCGCCCAGTTCTCCGATTATCGCCGTGGAGGCGATGATAATATCGCCCAGCAGATAGTTGCTGAAAAAAGGAGAATAGGATTCGCTGTCGCCGAAGAGCGAAAGATACTCCTCCATGATCACATCGATCTCGCCGGCCGCGGCATATTTGAGCCTTCCGGCTATACGGCAGCTTTCAGGGGGAAGCAAACTGATTTCCCCTGAGGATGAATCCATATCTCCGGCTCCGAGAATAAGCTGTTGCCCCCGCTCCCCCATAAATCGGGAAACCCTGTCCGCTTCTTCATAGGAGAGGGGGATCTCCCCGATCCTTTTCACAGCTCGGCCAATGCCGATGCTGACAGGGCAGCCGGTCTGTTTGGTAACCTCGGATTTCAATCCCTGGGCGAGAGAATAGGCGGTTTCTTCCACCGATTCCTCTTTCGATTCCTTAACAATTAAAACATGGCGCCCCGGACGCTCGGAAAAGAATATGACATCCGCTCTTTTTGAAAGATGACTCTTGAGAAACAATCTGGCGGAAGGCAGCTCTTTTTTTCTCCCCTCGGGAGCCTTAACTTTTACGATAGCAACCGCGTAGGCTCCTGAAATCAATTCAATCCCGAGATCTCTCGCCTCTTCAATGGCACCGGCCGGAGAAACAAGACCAGCCGCCAGTTCCCGCAGCCATCGGTCCCGGAAAATTTCCTTCGATGAGAGAACCTGATTTCTCAGATTTTCCAGACTGACGATCTGTTCTTTCTCCTCTTCTATCGATGCAGCCACCTTATGAAGGATTTCGAGGAGCTCCGCTGAAGAAAAAGGCTTGAGCAGGTATTCCTCGACACCTATGGATATGGCCTCCCTGGCATAGCGGAACTCATCGTGTCCGGAGAGGATGATGATTTTCACCCAGGGCTGTTCCTTGCGGATGATCCGCGCCAGTTCCAGGCCATCGAGAAAAGGCATCCTGATATCGGTAATGAGAATATCGGGCTTCAACTCCTTGATCATGGACAGAGCCATCTCCCCGTCCGGAGCCTCCCCGACCAGGTTGAAAGGAGTTTCGTCCCAGTGAATATTGCTGCGGATCCCTTCGCGAAGGACAATTTCATCATCAACTAGAAAAACATCATACATAAGAGTTCACCACCGGCAGGGAAAAGAATACCCGGGTTCCTTCGCGGAACCGGCTTTCTATTTCCAATCTGGCAGCGCTGCTGTAATAGAGCTCCAGACGTTTGTTCACATTGTAGAGACCGTAAATATCATTATGAGAATCGGGCTCGGATATCTGGTTGATCTGACCGAGAATGTCCTCAAGCCTCTCTTCGGACATACCGATTCCATTGTCCTCAACGGAAAAACACATGCCCTGCTCATCCATCCAGCCCCGGACACGCAGGGTTCCCTTTCCCCGTTTATTTTTGATGCCGTGATAGAGTGCATTTTCAACCAGAGGCTGAAGAAGGAGCTTGACCATGACATTTTCAGCCATTGTCTTATCGTATTCGACTGTATAATCGAGTATATCGCGATAGCGTATTTTCTGTATGGTCAGATAACTCTCCACATGCTTGAATTCCTCCTCTACGGGAATCCAGTCTTTTCCTCTGCTGAGCGATGTCCGGAAAAAAGAAGAAAAAGCTCTGGTTACGCCGATCACCTGATCGTACTCCCGGGATTCTGCCAGCCAGACAATCGTATCGAGCGTGTTGTAGAGAAAATGAGGTGTTATCTGCGCCTGAAGAGCTTTCATTTCCGATTTTCTGTGATTTTTCTGTTCCTGAATGTTTTTCTCCAGTAGCTCCCGGATCCGCACAGCCATTGTGTTGAGGTGTTCCGTCAGGCTGTCCAGTTCCTTCACCTGGGGAAGACTGACGCTCACATCCAGATCGCCACCGGCGATTCGCCGGGACATCTCCTCCAGTCTCGCGATCGGTTTGTTTATACTAAGAGAAACAGATCTCTGGGCAAAAACTGCAAAAAGGACAACCAGGAGGAAAATAGCGCTCTGTACCCCCGCCAGAAGCCAGGTGGAACGTTTGATGGTTTCGTTGGTCTGAGCCGTGGACTCGATTTCCAGTACGATAAAATCCTGAAGGATATCGGAAATCAGCGCTGTGACCCCGCGGATCTCCTCGACGATCTTCTCATTTTCGAAAACCGATTCATTCCGTCTCATCTGGGCGCCCAGACGATCGACATAATCGGTCATGGTTCTGACAGCCCGTCCTGCCACTTCGAGCATTCTCCGGTTCTTAACGGAACTGGTCTGAGCCATGATTCCATCGAGCCTCATATGGATATCAGAAATAATCTGATACTGGTTCCCTTCGGAGAATTTTTTGTTTCCCGCAAAGATATCCCAGATCTCATCTGTTACGTCGCTAATGATAATCTGATTGAGCTGGTTGGCCATCTCCATATTAGTAATAATTCTGTCGTATCTCATGGTCTGCAAAACCGATGAAGTTATGCTGAATACAACAGGTATGAACATAATTCCGATGATGATGATGTTAAAAGTCCGTATTTTGTTTTTAATGCTGTAGGACCTGAGGAAAGGGAGCATCCCCTCCACGGTCCGGACCATTCGGCTCATATCAGTAACCCCTCGGTTCAATGGCGTCCAGATCATCCCATTCGGTAAAGACTTCCTCCTGAACGTGCATAAGCCTGGGGATGGTTTCGCCTTCCGCCAGTTTCCGTGCCAGATCCATAATGACAGGGCCCGTCCTGGGATTACACTCGATAACGCAGTTGACCTCCCCCTTCCGCAGCGCATCGATAGCCGCCTGTTCCGCATCGATTGTAACGATGACGATATCCTTACCGGGGCGGATCCCCCTCTCTTTCATGGCTTCGATGGCGCCGAGAGTCATTCCGTCATTGTGGGAGTAAAGTACATCGATATTATCTATCTCATCGAGAATTCCCAGCATAATCTCATAGCCTTTGGATTTGAGGAAATCCCCCGAGCTGCTGTAAATGATTTCAAAATCGGGATTGTCATCAATAATATCCCGGAACCCTTCGGCCCGGCCTATGACACAGGAAGCTCCGTCCGTACCGGAGATCTCGACGATCCTCACCGGTTTGTCGCGTTCGGAGGATGAGAATTTCTTCTGGAGAAAGAGAGCCGCCTCCCTTCCCTCACGGATGCTGTCGGTTCCGATAAATCCCGCATAGAGAGTTTCATCAGAGGTATTGATTTTTCTGTCCGTTACCAGAACGGGAATGCCCGCGTCTTTCGCTTCGGTCAGAACATTGTCCCACCCGTCTGCAACGATGGGAACGAAGGCGATAACATCCACCTGATAGACAATAAAAGAGCGGATAGCCTTTATCTGCTTTGCCTGTTTCTGCTCGGCATTTTCAAAAAGCAGCTGAATTCCCGCGTCTTCCGCCGCCTTTTTAACAGAATGAGAATTGAATGTCCGCCAGGCGCTCTCCGCACCGATCTGGGAAAAGCCCAGTATGATCGAATCATCCATATCCTGCTGGGGAACAGGTTCTTTTTTGGGAGCGCAGGATGTAAAGAGGGAAAGCGTTAACGTTAACACTACTATGTAAAAGAATATCGCTTTTCTTGATTTCATATAAATCCTCAATCTGTTGAATAGACAATTATAATACCGGAATTCTCATTCGCTCAAGGATAATTAATTACAAATGCGGCGCACAGGCCCAGGCGGTAACTGATTTTGTCTCGCCGATATTAACCGTGTAATGAGGTTCCCCTTCAGGTATGAGTATGCAATCGCCCTTTGCGAGTTCATGAACTTCGTCCAGCTCCGTCAGATGGATTGCCACCTGCCCCTCTATGACATAACAGGTTTCATCGGCTCCCTGATGCCCCTTATCCAGACAGGCTTTCTGGCCGGGCAGCAATGTGCTCACAGCGAAAATCAGTTTATCCGTATGAAAATAGACTTTGGTAAACTCCTCTCCTTCGAGAAGATTTTTCGTTTGGTTATATCTTACAACTTTTTGGCTCATAAATTCTCCTGAAACCATATTATATCCTTTTCCGCCATAGCGCACCCATTCTTTCCATTCGATAAGACAGGAGTGCAAAACAATATGCGGAAATGATGTTACCTATGAACTATAATTAAGCCATATGAATGGAACTCCCTTATTTTTCACACTGGAACCGGACAGCAATTCACCGGAAATACCCTTACGGCCGGGAAAAGAGTACCTGATCGGGCGGTCTCCCGCCTGCACGATTCTCCTGACCGACGGAGCCGTTTCCCGTGAACACGCCCGGCTGGTCTGGGGCGGATCGACATTCGAACTGAAAGATCTGGGAAGCACAAACGGAACCCGCGTCAACGGGGGGGAAATTAAAGAATGCGCACTGTCCAGCATGGACCGCATCACATTCGGCCGTATCAGCTTTACATTTAAAATCCGGAAAAAAACCGCCAGCGGAAATGTGACATTAACACCGGGCGATACAGCCCTTCTGGACAGGGAACTCGAACAGATCATCGAAAAAACCCTCGAGCCCAATCTCAAGAAGCAGCTCAATGATTTCAAGGAGAAGTTTTCAAAGGCAAAAAAAGGGTTGATGGATCTGGCCTATAACGATGATCTGACCGGACTTTACAACCGCCGTTATTTTGACCGGATGCTCGATACAGAGTGGCGCCGGGCCAGGCGATACGATCGGCCTCTCACACTGATAATGGCCGATATAGACCATTTCAAAAATTTCAATGATAAATACGGACATCAGAAGGGAGATTCCGTTCTCCGAACTGTCGCCACGATACTGAAGGAGAACTGTCGCTCCAGCGATATGGTCTGCCGGTACGGTGGAGAAGAGATGGCCGTCATCCTCCCGGAACAGCAGGAGGATCAGGGATTCGGTACGGCGGAGAAACTGCGCCGCGCCGTTATGCAGCATGCCGAGGAAATAGAAGGGGTCCGGATAACCCTGAGCTTCGGTGTCGCTACGACAGACGGGTTAATGAAGACCGTTGAGGATCTGATAAAGAAAAGCGATACCGCTCTTTACGAAGCCAAAAAGAACGGACGGAACCGCACAGAGAGAGGCTGATCAGTTTTCCATAAGCTCTATCAGATCGGAGATCACAGGATCATCGGTGCTCTTTTTTGTAAATATATTGAGATTTTCCATGGCTCTTGTCATGGATACGTATATAAGGTTCCGAAGGAGTTTTTCCGATTCTCCGCTCTCCAGTTCCCGGTTATAGAAAAGAACGGGAATAAAAAGCATAACGACGGGCATATCAATCCCCTTGCTAGAATGGAGAGGGGACAGTCTTATGCTGCCCCTGTTGTGAAAATCAAAATCGGGATCTTTTATATTGACCGAATCAATTCCTTCTTCTTTCAGCTTGGCAGCTATTTTTTCCAGAAACCGGCCGCCGGGAGCCAGAATGGAAATGTTTTCCCTGTCGTACTCGATCGTATTGACGAAAATCCGGACTTTATCGACCAGCATATTGTACAACTCTTCCGTGTCATCGGAGAGGTAAAGTTCCGGCACCGGCCCTTCCCGGAACGCCCGGGGAGAGATCGAGCCGTCGTAGGATTCATCTACCAGGCTCCGGAAACGCTCCGCCAGATTGTGAATAGGAAGACTGTTCCGGAAGTTGGTTCTGAGGATTTTTGTCCTGGCCGGAGTTGTAATTCCCGCCCGGCTGTAAGGCGCTCCCATGCCATAGATAGACTGATCCGTATCCCCGGCCAGAATAACCGATGAGGAGGACAGGTTCTTCAGAAGCCTGAGCTCCACGGGATATAAATCCTGGGATTCGTCGACAAAGATATGGTCGAATCCACTGTCTGCTTTCTTCTCGAGAAGAAGCAGTCTGGAATAGGCGCGGGAGATTTTCCCCTCTTTCAGCATATTTTTCTCAAGATCTTCCTTTATGGTCCAGATCTTCTCACGCTGTTCCGCCGACAGACGCTCTTTCAGTCCCTTGCGCCGGATCATCCGGTCTATATATTCCTCCCTGGTAATTCCGTAGCCCCAAAGGAATTCTTCCAATTCGAGAACCAGATGTTTCACATCGGAGAATATATCCTGTTCGCTTTTCCCGCATAACCTGCTGACAATCGTGTAATCAATGGCCAGATTGGGATACTGTTCCTCAAAGATTCTATTGAGGAATCGATCAGCTGTTGATATTTCAGCCTCCCCTTCTCCCATATTCATGATTCCGGAGATGTAGCGGTCATACTTCACAAGCGTGTTGGTATAAGTGAGAAGCAGAAGTTTTTTTGAAGCGAAAGCCAGAACCCCGTCGTTGGCCTGTTTCATAGCTTCCAGAAGAACAAGGGTTTTACCTGTTCCCGCTCCGCCTTTGACGAGAAAATCATTTTTCAAGCTGATGGATTTCAGTACATCCTTCTGCTCCTCGGTCAGCGAGGTCATATTGCGTTCGTAATCCATTCTTGTCCGGGAATACAGGCTGACACGAAGAAGATTCTTCAGATAGCGATCGACATGATCATAAGCGGGAAGTTTCCCCCGGACATCCTTCAGCTTCTCTGCCAGCTCCTCGCGGACTTTTTTCTCACCCTCCACTTCCCGGCTCAGGTTTTCCAGGCGCGATTCCAGGTATTTCTTAACGGTTTTCAACTCCTCCAGTTCGCGATACTGCTCCAGAAGGAGATCATTTTCCCGTTTCAATCGCGAGAGCTCTTCCTTGACCCGTTCAAGCTCAGCCAGATCTTCACTGATACTTTTTCTGTTTTCCCATTGGGAGAGATTCTTCTTCAGCCTGGAAAGAGACTCGTCTTCTATGCCGGCCACGCGGCAGAACTGCAGAAAATTAAAAGTAACGGCCCTCACCTCCTCGGCACTGACCGTGGCAAAGTCGCGATAAATATCTTCCACGAGAGAACTCATATCCATCAGCCCTTTGAAAGAGCTGAGTTCGACCAGATGTTTTCCGGGATTCTTTTCTATAAGATATCGTTTGTAATTGTACAGATTGGTACTGAAAGTTATGGTCCAGCTATCATCAAATTGCGGAAAATGGCGCCGCATATGATGTTCCAGATAAGACCGGACAGCCAGAATAAAAAAAGCTCCGTCGGCGCCGGCCATGCTGATAAGCCTGCTGATTTCATCATTCACTGTTCATCTCTCCCGGGACCATTGTACACGAAAAAAAAGAGCTGATCCACATAAGACCCGGCAACGCCTGAATCTCCTGCAGAACAGCCCCTATAAGAAGGTTGTGAAAATGATTTATATGCATAAGTGCTGAAATCATTTATCAATATATATTATTCATCTAATATATGCAAGTCCTAATTTTCTAAAACTGATTATCATTATGACTTATACGGAAGCCCTCGAATTATATTTCTTTACTAGCTTTATATAACCGGGATCTGTTTTAAGATTTTCCAGACCGGCCATTGTGCTGATTTTCCTGTTGACTTCATCGGGAGTCAGTTTCAGGTATTTTTCCAGATTAACAAGAGCTTCCTCTTTATCGCCTTTCTCCGCATGAACTGAAGCCAGCTTCTGATAGGTATCGGCATGATCCGGTTTCAGTGAGGCAACTCTATTGAAAGCGTCAACTGCTTCTCTGTCACGGCCCAGTATATTGAGGACTTTACCCTGCAGATACCAGGCTTTAGCAAAGTCGGGAACCATTTCCAACAGACTGACCAGATGGTCGGACGCCTCTTCATAACGTCCCAGCCGGGCCAGAATCCTGCATCGGCAGAAACGGGCTTCGCGGTCATCGGGCTTGATTTTCAGGATTTCCTCATAGGCTTCCAATGCCTCTTCGTTGCGGCCGAGCTCGGAAAATTTACTCCCCATGGCATAGTAGCTGTCCAGCGCCTCCTGCTCCCGCTCCAGCATTTCCAGATCGACTTTCCCATGGGAAAGGGGATTCTCCTCTTCGGGAACCAGCTTGATCAAATCCACAGCCATATTGCTGTAGGCTTCGATCGCTTCATCCTCACGACCCAGGCGGACAAGGGTATCTCCCATTCTGCCGTAAGTCTGCACGGCTTCCTCTTCTCTTTTAAGTTTTCTCAGATCCAGTCCCAGTTTCTTATAGGCTAAGGGATAATCAGGTTTCAATTCCACGGCTTTCCTGAATGATTCGACAGCCTCTTCATTCTGTTCCAGTTCTTCCAGAACAATTCCGAGATTGCAATATACTTCTGCTGTATCGGGAGAAATCTCCGCCGCCCTTCTGAAAGCTGTTGCGGCCTCTTCATAATTTTCCAGCTGACTGAGCACGAGACCTCTGGCGAAATGTAGCCTCAGGGAATCGCTTCCCCCGGAGAGAGCCTTATCAAGAGCATCGAGAGCCTGCTCCGGATCTTCCCTGTAAAAGAGTTCAAGGCCGCGCATAACCCAGTCTCCGGGCTGAAAACTCCGTTCCGTAACAGAAAGTTCAGCCAGATTACGGCTGTAATCCTTAATCATTAAGACCTCGCGTTCTCTTCCGGCTGCATCATCGGGAATAATCAGAGCGATTTTTTCTCTGTAACCTCCGAGAAGCTGCCTTTTCAAAGCTGTCAGCTCACGGGAAATCCTGCGGCGAAAGGAATAATTGGAAACCAGCAGGATTATGAGAAAAACCGTTCCGAAAATGGCGACAAGAATGAAATTGAGAAGATCGACCTCACCCAGTTTGGACTGGAGGATGGAAACCAGGCTTTCCAGTTCGACAATTCTCTCCTGCAACTGTTCTGTTGTATCCTGTGCGAGAACCGCAGCCGGTAGACAAAAAATTAAAAAGCCAAAGAGTCTGAACCTTTTCATATTAGAATATTATACAACTGCGGGACAGGAGTAGCCATAAGGATTATTTATGAAAAAACCGCCTCGGGAGTATGAGGCGGTTACAAACAGATTCTAATGAGTACTACTTTTGACTACTACTCAAGAAGCATTGTGTCCTGATTGATTCCCGCAAAGGAATCGATAATCATGGTCGTGGCCTGTTCGATCAGATCCTCCTGGTCCGATGCTGAAAGATCCTCCGGACAGACTACGATTTTATAGAGAGGCGAAGTCTGTTTTATCGGCCCGTCGAGAAATTTAATTCCCCTATCCAGAACCATGTTTTCCGCCAGTGTGCAACCCTCTTTCGTCAGCGTTTCGGGAACATCCTGCCTGAACCCGATACTGGTGTAATCCACTTTTCTGTCGCCTTCGACCATAGGCCCTATGCTTATGAGGGACCCGGAGTATGTCAGAGCCAGGGCTCCCCTTTTATCGTCGCTGTCAAACTCTCCCGTTTCATCCATTCCCATATTGCACATCTGGTCCCGGAAAGATTCCTCTTTATCCTGCCATCCCCGCACCAGCCGGGCCATTGTCTGCTCATCATTATCGAGTCCGAAAGTTTTTATAACGCTGTTGAGATGGCTCTGAATATTCTCAGGCAACCCTGTTATTGAAGTGCTTTCCATTATCAGCTCCTTTTTTTCCTTTTTTTTTTAAAATATCCCCCGGCGGCAGAGAAAAAAATATGCTGTTCGGTACGATCGGGGTTATGCTTAGATGTATGAGAGATAAAGCAGAAAAGACTCAATGGTACCTCGAAGGGGAAACCCGGGACAAAGCTCCCTGGATCATTCCCCTGAATGAAAATTTCTCCATAGGAAGGCTCGATTCCAGCGACCTGATCCTGTCATCGGGATCTGTCTCCAGACGTCATGCGAGAATGAATTTCGACGGGGAGGACCTCTATATACAGGACCTAAACAGCAGCAACGGAACGTTCGTCAACGGAAGCCGGATAAAAGAAAGATCACTTTTACGGCACGGAGACCTCCTGAAAATAGGCCAGACCGAATTCCGCGTTTCCGAAGGGATGCCTGCTTCAGGAGAGCAGGAGGAACACACTCTTGTCGGCATTGGAGACGGGCAGCTCGATTTCTCAGCTCACTACGGACTGTCGGAACGGGAAACGGAAATACTATATTTCCTTGTCAAAGGTTTCAATCTTCAGGACATAGGAGATAAGCTCTTCATCTCTCCGGGTACTGTTAAAAACCACGTTTTGAAAATTTACAAAAAGACGGGAAGCCACTCCCGCATAGAACTGGCAACAAGCTTCCGGGAATTCAATAGTTGAAATGACGCCTTTACGCCGCTTTATAATGGCACTTTTCTTTATTCTCTTTCTCATTTCCGCCGGAACCGCAGGGTTTATGATCATAGAAAGCTGGACCTTGAATGAAAGCCTGTATATGACCTTCGTAACTATTTCGACAGTGGGTTTCGGTGAAATCCATCCTCTCTCTCCGGAGGGCAGGATTTTTATGATGATTTTTCTGACTGTCAGCATTCTGACCGTCGGATTCACCCTGACGGCCCTTCTCTCTTTCTTTTTCGAAGGGCATATGAGCAAAACCGTTAAGGAGCGACGGATGAAACGGATACTCTCTTTAATCAAAGAACACTATATCATTTGCGGATTCGGAGATGTGGGCCGGGAAACCGCCGCCGAGTTTTCCAGAAAAAAAATCCCCTTTGTCATTGTCGATAATGACCTGCCGGAAACGGAAAAAGAGCTATTTAGCAGCTATGTCTTTATTTCAGGCGATGCCACAGAAGAGAGCGTTCTTGAAGAAGCGCGGATCAACAAAGCGGAAGGTCTGGTATCCTGTCTTTCAACAGACCAGCAGAACGTTTACGCGGTTCTGACGGCCAGGCAGTTAAACGGAGCCTTGAGAATCGTCGCCAAAGCTTCGGACGAACGGGCAGTGAAAAAACTTGAAACGGCCGGAGCCGACCGTGTCATCCTTCCCAAGCAGATTGCCGGAAGACGGCTGGCAACGGTGAGCACGCATCCGTCCATTGTCGATTTTCTCGATGTGCTCACATCGGGAGGCGATGAATTGATGCATATAGACTCGGTGGAGATAGGCAGCCATTCGCCGCTGACAGGCAAATCGCTGAAAGAGAGCAATATCGGCCAGAATACGGGAGCTATCATAATCGGAATACTGGACAGCCAAGGCCGGACCAGAATGAATTCGTCTGAGATGGCGTCGCTGTCATCCATGACACTGCAGCCGGGAAACAGGCTCATTGCTCTGGGGAATACGGAACAGATAATGAATCTTCAGAAATATATTGGTTAGAAAAGCCTGAGGAAGCTCTCCTGCGGGACAGCTTTGCTGAAGAGAAAACCCTGAACCTCATCGGCGCCGAGTTTTTTAACCAGTTCCAGGTGGTCTTCTTTCTCAACCCCTTCGACAACGACAGGATATTCCAGATCGTGCAACAGCCTGATAATGCTTTCCAGCATCCGGTCGCCTTTTCCCATAGCTGTTGCATTGAGTAGCAGGCTTCTGTCTACTTTAACCCGGTCGAAAGGGATTCTGTTGAGACAGGAAAGCGAGGAATATCCCGTGCCGAAATCATCGAGAGCAATGCGGATCCCCATCTCCTTTAGCTGATAAAGCTTGTTGACCGAAAGCGGGTTGCGGTCGAGAAAGGTCCTTTCGGTAATTTCAATCTCAACATTTTCAGGATACAGGCCTTTGAGGAGCATTTCCTTTTCGATAAGCGTCAGGACATCGAAGTGGTGAAGCTCGTAGGGAGAAATATTGATACTCACGATAAAATGAGGGTCAATATGATCACGCATATAACGACAGAAACTGAAAGCCTGGCTGACAACGATTTTTGTAAGCTTATGGATAAGGTTGCTCTCTTCGATTATATCGATGAAAGTATCGGGTTTGAATATGGATCCGTCCGGTTTTATCCATCGGATAAGCGCCTCGGCGCCGATATACCTCTTCTCCTTCAAGGACCATTGAGGCTGGAACCAGCTGTGCAGTTCTCCGTCATTCATGGCCTTTGAGATTTCTTCGAAAAGAGCGCCCGCATGGAGTTCCTCGCGATCCCGGCTGTCAAGCCTGTCGTAGAGGTTGTTCAGTCTATTGTTGAGTTCTTCGTTCCTCTGCCTGAGCGTATTGAGAGTCATGATCTCTTCTTTCAGTTTATCTCTGTCGTGGATTTTATGAACCCGGTTTCTATCCTCCCGGAACCTGTCGCTCTGAGAAATAAAGCGCTTCATATAATTATAGGATTTATCAAACTCTTTCCGGCGGAAGAAGACTTCAGCGATAAGCAGAATCAGCTGACCGAAATAATCGACGAAATCCCTCTCTTCGGCGATGCGGATGCCGCTGGAAAAAAACGTTTCCGCTTCGGTATTCTCCCCCAGCTCCATAAGCGTTTCTCCCGTATTGAGGAGCAGAATGACAAAATTGAGGTGCCGTTCCTTTTCTTTTTCCTTTTCATAAAGATCCAGGGCCCGGGTAAAGGCTTTCAACGCGTCTTCAAACCGTTTCTGGTGAAACATGAGAAGCCCCAGAGAATTGTAGGTATCGGCGAAGAGAATTTTATCTTCCAATGTTTCGCCGTATTCGAGAGCCTGCTCAAGATAAAAGAATGACGTTTCGTAATCCTGCAGAATGCTGTAAAGGGTGGCGAGCTGGCCCAGAGCCTTAACAATATAAAAAGTGTCATCGAGAATGAGGCTCAGCTTGTAGGCTTTCTGAATGCTCTCCAGAGCGTAATTCATCTCCTGGATGTATCGGAAATAAGAGAACCGGGACAGATGATAGTAAAACTGATATTCGGGGCTGTTGCTGAAATCTCTGTGATTGAGAATGATATTGGAGAGCCTGACAAAAAAGTCACCATTATAAATTGACAAACCGGCCATGAGCAGAGCGATCATCTCTTCAATATCGCCTTCCGGCGAGATATCAATAGAATCGATATTGTTTCTGTAATAGAGTCCCGGATCCGACCTTAGAAGCTTGTACCGTTCTTTCATTGTCACAGCGCTTCCACCTCTACTTTGTTTCTTCCCGATTCTTTTGCCCTGTAAAGCGCTTTGTCCGCCCTTCTGAACATGGAGTCCAGCGGTTCGCGTTCATCCGCTTTGGCTGCCACGCCGATACTGATCGTCATGGGACGGTCCAGACCGAAATCCGTCCCGGCCACGCAGACCCTCAATCTCTCGGAAATAGCCAGAGCTTCATCAATGGATAATTCGTTGAGCAGAACCACGAATTCTTCCCCGCCCCATCGATAGCAACTGTCCGATTCACGGATCATCGATGAGAGGATAGAGGAAAATTGAACCAGTACGTCGTCGCCTTTTTCATGGCCGAAATCATCATTCACCTTCTTAAAAAAATCGAGATCGATTTCCATGAGAACATTGATCCCTTCCAGTCCGGGATGCCTGAAGGAGTTTTCGAGTTTTCTCCGATTCAGCAAACCGGTCAGTGTATCGGTGGAAGCGATTTTTTCGAGGCTGACGGAGTTTTCAATTTCGCGGTCTATTATCTGCGAAAGAAAATTCATGGATAGCGTAATAAAAAGAGAACCGAATATCGCCTCGGCTGTTTCGACTACCGATCCCTCGCTGAGAACGCCCTTACCGGCCAATATCATAACATAGGGGATTCGCATGACAATCAGCAAATTGAAAAGGAAATACCCCAGATAGAGCTGATACTTGCGCACATGAATCGAGGTGGCAACAATCAGAGCAAGGGATATATGGATATAGAATACAAATGCTTCGGCTACAAAAAAATACTCCAGAGCTTTAAGAAATCCCGCTGCCAGCAGCGCCGTCGTCACAAAATGGATATGCCCTTTCCGGAGGAAAATAAAGAGAAAAGCGATAAAACCATAATAGATAATTGTACTGATAACCCCGGCCTGCGTAAAATTTCCCGTAATCCCGTCTATTATAAAGGCGGGAATAATGTAGAGAACGAGACAGGCCATAAAGAAGGCCGTATAGCGTGCTTTCTTTCTTTCATATTCGGGTTTCGGTGAGTATACATCCGTAACCAGATCAAAATAGTTTTTCAGCAGTTTCTCCTTTAAAGGCTTCCTATTATAGAGATCTTTATTCCTTGACTCAACAGACGGGCGGGCATACCATTCTTTTAGATGAATAAAGGGATTAACTCAACAAGCCGTTTTCTTAAATTTATATTTTACAGCTTTCTTCTGCCACTGTTTCTTATATTTCTTATGGCGTCCATGCCTCTTATAATAGGAAACAGTGACGGGCGGGTAAGGTTCCGTTTTCTCTACTTGCTGCTGACAAAGGATTATCTGAAAGGTCTTTTCGACGGTTCCTCTTTTATATTCAATGTAGGACAGTTTCAGTGGCATGCCTTCAAGGAACTTCCCCCTTATTTTCTGGTAACACTCTTCTATGCGGGAATTTCTTCATTAATCGGAGTCGCAGCGGGATTTCCCATTGGAATTCTCAGGTTTAAGAAGCTCAATTCTCCGTCGCAGAGCATTCTGACATTTATAGGATCCATTCCCGATTTCTTCATTATTCTTCTGCTTCAGCTCACTGCCATTTATTTTATGAAGTTTACGGGAAGGCGGCTCGCCAAGATCGCCATGACCAACGAGCTGCCCGTACTGCTTCCTCTCATTGCCATGAGTCTCTATCCAGTCGTTTATGTAACCAAACAAGTGAGCCGCGCCGCCTTTGAAATCAGCAGCAATGATTACATTCAGTTTGCCAGAGCGAAAGGCATTACCAGAAGAAAAACCTTTATCCTCCACCTCATTCCGGCCCTCCTTCCCGGGCTTGCAGCTGATTCCACAAAAGTGGCCATGCTGGTTCTGGCCAATGTCTTCATAGCGGAGAATCTCTTTTTCATAAAGGGCATAACCCACGTGATGATCCATTTCTCCTTTCAGAGCGGCGGAGGATATCAATTCGATTTCGTCGTGACCTGTCTGCTCTATATATTTGCGATCTACCAGATTATCAATCTGCTTCTCCGTCTTCTGATCAGGGGGGCAGCTTCGGCCAGGAGGTTTCTGTGAACCTGGAATTCAGATTCGGCATAGCCCTGCTCCTGATATTAATCCTCATAGCCATATTCGGCCCCCGTTTCGCCCCTTACGATCCCGAATTTTCTGAATCTGTCAGAACCGTCGTCGTGGACGGCCGTAACGAATACATCTTTGCCCCGGAACTGCCCGGCAAACGGCATCCTCTGGGAACCGACAAAGACGGGTATGATTTCCTGACCATGATTCTCTACGGTGCCAAATATACAATCGGCGCTTGCTTCCTCATTGCGCTTTTGAGAATTGTTCCCGGACTGGTCTGGGGTATAGCTGCGGGAATGAAAAAACCTAACTCGCGAAAAATGGAATCGGCCGGGGCGATCCCCGCTTTCGTCATCCTTTTTTTCATCCTGGCCGGTATGACTTTCAACACAACAATCAGCACGGGGAAACTGTTCTTTATCCAGACATCGATGATCGCTCTAATAGGAATCCCCGGTGTGATCGCCGCCATACAGGAGAAAACCTGGCTTCAGACACAGGAAACCTATATCGAAGCGGCCCGTTCCTGCGGTGCAGGAGGATTCCGAATCGCTCTGCGCCATATTTTCCCCCATTTGCGCGGCACCACCTTTACGGTTTTCATGACCGAAGTTATAAGCTCTCTGAATCTGATTGGCCAGCTGGCAATTTTTTCGATATTTCTGGGGGGCACAATTGCAACAGAAAGTCCACCTCTGCTACATTCCGCCACAAATGAATGGATGGGCATTATCGCTCTGACTAAAAACTCCATAAACAACCGGCCCTGGATGCTTTTTGTCCCGATGACCGCCTATCTGCTCATTCTCATTTCCCTGAACCTCATCCTCCACGGGATTGAAAAATATTACGGTGAAAAATATGGCAAAACTCCCTTCCTTTAAAATTACCTGCCTTGTCAGTCTTTTTATCCTCTTTTTTTTCTCCTGTTCACAATTAAGGGAAATTGAGCAGGCCGAATGCGCTTTAGCTGAAATTGATTTCACCCTGGATAACAATCTGGAAACCTACAGCGGAACCATGAAGTTCCACGGCACGAATGATCAGCCTGCGCAATTGGAGAGCATCGGATTCTTTCTTCTGCCCGAAAGGACCGGAGGCAACCTGGAGATCAGTAAGGTTTCCACCGAACAGTCGGAACCGCAGTGGAAGGTTGAAAATTCCATTTTGTCCATACATTTTACCCAGCCGATACAGCCGGGAGGAAATTATGATGTGCAACTGGCGTTCTCGGGATCGATCCCCCGGACATTAAAACTACCGGGAATCTTCTTCAGAACCGATAACACAGTGGCGCTCGGCCATTTCTACCCCATGCCCATTCCCCTGGACGGTCAGGGTTCCTTCGCTCCTGTTGAGCCTTCCTCCCACGGTGATCCCATAGAATCCATACTCAGCCGCTTCGATGTTGCGTTTCAAGCGCCTTCCCGCCTCAGATTTGCCGCCAGCGGACCGGTTATCAGGGAATCAGAAACAGGAGACCGGATAAACTGCAGGGTATCCACCGGTCCGGTCCGGGATTTTTACCTCCTTGGTTCCGCCGAATGGGATATGGTGACCAAAGTTCATGAGGGGATTAGAATTTCCTCATGGTATCCCGAAGGGAAAATGCAGCAGGGCATAGACTCTCTTTATGCAATGGAAGAGGCTCTGAAGATATTTGAGAAGCATCTGGGGCCCTATCCCTACAATACACTCAGCATTGTCAGCGGACCTCTGGGACCACAGGCCGGCGGAATGGAATATCCGGGAATCATCGTCCTCAATGACAATTATTACACAAATGAAGATTCCCATGCGCTACAGATCGTCATAGCCCACGAAATCGGTCATCAGTGGTTTTACAACCTCGTCGGGAACGACCCCGTCATGGAACCCTGGCTGGACGAAAGCTTTGCCCAGTACGCCACCTGGCTCTATTTCAACAAGCTTTACGGCGAACGAGCGGGGAATTCCATGATCACTTCATTTCAAAACCGCTGGACCCGGGTCAGGAAAGCCCCTATTCCCCTGAACCTGAGTGTCCATGAGTACGAAGGGAAGGAATACGGCGCCATCCCTTATGGAAAAGGACCGCTTTTCCTCTTTACCCTCAGAAGTTACTTCGGAGAAGAGCTTTTTGAACAGTTTATCCTCGATTACCAGAGAACCTTCCGCTGGGACAGGATGGATACGGAAAAGCTACGGGATTATATGTACGGCTATTTCGGAGAGAAAGGGGATGATCTTTTCAGAGAGTGGGTTTACGGAGAAACGTGACAACCGGTCTTTCACAGGTTATGATGAAAGAGAGGCTTACAAGAATGAATTACATTAAGGGAAAAGAAACATTAAGTGAGTTGGCGACAACTTATCCCTTCATCGTTGATATATTGAATCAATACCATCTGGATTACACGTTCAAAGGCGGCATAACTCTGAAAGACGCCGTTGAAAGAGCCGGACTGAGTTACGAGAACGTGACGGCCGATATAAATCTGGCAATAGACGAGTATATTGTGACGAAACCCGAAGTCATCTATTGGGAGAACGAACCCATCGATAAAATAATCGATCATATAGAAAAAAAGCACCACCGTTTTATGGAAAAGACCATAGAGGAAATAAGGAGCCTTTTCGATTCGCTTGAACTGACACCGGAACTGGAATCCCTGGAAAAAATCTTCGATGAGCTGCAGGAGGAAATCCTCTCCCATCAGCGTCAGGAAGAAATGGAATTGTTTCCTCTCCTGAAAGAATACAGCGGAAACCGCAGCGCGGAAATAAGGCATAAGTGCGTCGACTACATGGAACGGGCCATGGATGAACACGACAGAACGGGACAGGTTCTGAAAGATATCAACAGAATGACTGATCACTTCATGCAGCCTGTCGATGCCACAGCTGAATTGAAAGAACTCTATGCCAGGATGGATGCACTGGAAAAGGATACTTTTCTCCACATTCATATGGAAAACAGCATACTTTTTAAAATGATTTGAGGATTTATGATAAAAAATATTATTTTCGATCTCGGCAACGTTCTCATAGATTTTCAACCATACAGCTATCTGGTTTCTCAGGGATGCTCAACCGCTGAAGCTGATTTCCTTTATGAAGAAATATTCCGGAGCGCCGAGTGGGTCGAACTGGACCGGGGGACGATATCAGCGAAACAGGCAATAGAAGCCATAAAGAAGAGGAATCCCGGGCAGGAAATTCTCATTGACCGCTTCAGCGATTTTATGCCCATTCTCACGCAGATTGAAGAGAATACAGTGCTTCTCGATGACTTAAAATCGGAGGGATACCGGCTATTCTATCTGACCAATTACCACGAAGAGCTGTTTTCCAGAACTAAAGAAGCCTATTCATTTTTCGATCATTTCGAAGGCGGCGTCGTTTCGGCTCATGTGAAGAAAATCAAACCGGATCCCGAAATATTCACGATTCTTCTGGGGAAACACAATCTGATCCCTGAAGAGACGCTTTTTATCGATGATTCGCTGGCCAATGCCGAGGCGGCGGAAAAGCTGGGGATGGAAGTGATTCATCTGGAAAAACCGGAAATGCTCAAGGAAGAGCTGAACTCCAGGCTTTCGGCAGAAGAATAACAATAAAAGAGTAACATTTATTCTCTCTTTCAGGGTTAAACAGATATACCTGAAACAGGAGAGACAAAAATATGACCTATCTGAAAATCTCAAGCGCTATACTTCTTCTTTTAATATTGCTGAGCGGCTGCGCCTTATTCGGCATACGGGGATCGGGATATCTTGTAACAAACACCTACGCTCTGGATAATTTCACTTCAGTCAGTGTTGACTCCACTTGCGATGTCAAAGTGATGAGGGGAGATTATTTCACCGTTCAGATTACGGTTGACGATAATATCCTGCCCTATGTCGAAACCTATGTCAGCGGCAATATTCTTCATATAGAACTGGCATCCGGCTACAGTTACCAGAGTATGGATTTCAGCGCTACGGTCGTTTTGCCGCAGTTGACTTACCTTGAAGTGGATGGCGTTTCATCAGCTGAGGTATCGGGATTTTCCAGTACGGGGACCTTCCGCGCCGTAATCGAGGGGGTGAGCAGCGCGGAAATCGATTTCATCAGTTCACAGGATATGAGCTGCGAGGTAAAGGGAACCAGTTATCTGAAAATAACGTCACTCAGCTCAATAGGGAATTTGAACCTTGTATGCGATGGCGTGAGCACGGCGGATCTTCGGGGCGTGGCAATGACAGGCGGGACTGTCCTGGTGGACGGCGTGAGCGATGCCTACATCAATGCTTCGGGATGGCTCAATGGCAATGTAGCCGGCTTATCGACACTGTATTATACAGGCAGTCCGAATCTCGGAAGCCTGGTCATCAGCGGCGGTTCTTCGCTTAATCACCTCTGATTCTATAAGGCTCCGGGTTTGCCCGGGCCTTTTCATGAAAGTCCTTCAGACCATTTGGACCGATGGGCTACTCCTTTTTTCCAGGATCATATTGATAAATAATCCCCCCAGCACCAGAATGACACCGAAAAGCCTGTTCAGCGGCAGAGTTCCCGCAACTATCAGATCTGAAAGAATACCCGTCACTGCCTGACCGGCGAACAGAAGGATCGACGCATAGATAACGGGAATCTCCGGGAGGATTCTGTTGCTACCCGCAACGATCAGAACACCGAGAAAGCCGCCGCCGAAAATAAAAATGGGATGAACCATGTTAAAAGCATTCAAAAGCGGCTCGGGTGACGGCCTTAGAATGATCAGAACCAAAAGCGAACCTGCCAAACCGGCCAGATAATTCCTTCGTACCCCCCGGAAAGTCCCTATGAGAAGAGACAATCGGCTGTTGATAATCATGGATAAAATAACGAAGGTCCCGGCAGTTAGAGCCATAATGACAGGAATGACATCGCCTTTCCAGCTATCGGTCATGACAACTGCGCCGGCCAGGAGAAAGAAAAGCCCGGTAAGCTTTCTTTTTTTAAAAGGATATTTCTCCATTCCCAGAAAACCGGTCGAATCGGCAATCATGGAAGCGATTGTCTGGCCGATAATTCCCAGAGAAAGTGTCAGGGACGCTCCGAGCTGATCGAAACAGTAATTATTGAACAGAACAAGCAGAACACCGAAAAGCCCGCCCGTATTGAGGTAAAAAGGTACCTTCTCCCGGCTCTTTTTCTCCCCGGATATTAACAGAATAATCGATACCATCAACAGACCTGAAAGATGGATAACCGGTAGAGAGAGAAGATTCCCGATATGCGAAGAGAGAATTCCGTTGGAAATTACCATAAAAGCGATAAACACCCCGACCAGCGAGGCTGCGGCTTTGTACATGGGCTGTGAACTCCTTGAACTGAAGCGGACCCGTACCGAAATCAGGAGCTAACTGCAGGATACGGGCGGCTTCATTGACTGATTAATAGAACATCTCCTACAATTCAATTAGGACATATGTCCCATTTTCGAGAAAAAGAGGGTAATTTTGAACGAACAGGTGAATATCAGCTTTTATCTGAACCGCTACGGATTGAATTCTCTTCTCCCAGCAGAAGTGGTAGAGGATCTGAAAGTTTTCCGGTACAAAGCGGGAGAGCACGTTGTCCGCAGCGACGAATATCTGGAATACCTCTATTTCTTTGTGGAGGGAAAAGGAAAAGTCTATTCCCTTCAGGAAAACGGGAAATCTCTACTGGTCAGGTTTTACACTCCCCCCGATGTGATTGGCGATGTAGAGCTCTTCTCCGACAGGCGTTCGGTCTGTAACCTCCAGGCGATCAGCGAAGTCACCTGCCTGGCCATTGAAATGAAAAAAATGCAGCTGGCCTGCCGGAACAATCCCTCCCTTCTGGAATACTTCTGCCGCAGCCTCAGCGGAAAACTGCAGAATTTCAATATCTCCAGCGCCATCAACCTCACCTATCCCCTGGAAAACCGCCTGGCCAGCTATCTCATCGCCATCTCGGAAAAAGGAGAAGATGAGACGACCGTCGACAGAATCTATACGGATAACCTGACCGAACTGGCCGATCTGCTTGGCACAAGCTATCGCCATCTGACCAGAACGATAAGAGATTTTACGGAACGGGGAATCATAGAGAAAAAGAACAGGCGGATTGAAATTAGAGACTACAGGCGATTGAAGGAAATGGCCCGGGAAATCTATACTTAAGGAATATGAAGCGATTATTGATTTTTTTTATATCCCTACCACTCTTCGCAGGCGATTTCGACCTGAAACCTGTTATTCTGGACCGTAATTACGAACACGACCGGTGGGTGACCGAACCGAAGGATCAGCTTTTCGAATTTGCCGCCTACACCGTCTCCTTTGACGGCCCTGATGACAATAACGGCGATGAAGTGAGTGATTTATGGGGCATAGCGGAATGGGTCTCCTATGAGATAAAACGGCTTGAGACCGATCATCCCCTGGAAGACCGCCCCTCATGGAAAAGCGACCGGAACCTGTATGAGGCGGGAATTGCCCCGAAAGACGATACCTACGCCGTATCGGGAGTCAGGGATCTTAAGGAAGTTAAAACCGATTACCGTTTTGTCCGGGGGCATCTCTGCCCGAAAGACACGGCCGAGAGAATCAGCGCCGACGCGGCTTACAATACTCATACGGTGCTCAATGCCGTACCGCAGCTCCAATGGCAGAACAACGGCATCTGGAAAACGCTGGAACAGGATGCCAATGAATGGGCGGACCGTTACGGCAGGATCTGGGTGATCACCGGGCCGGTTTTCTTCAACAGAACGCCGGCCCTCTGGCTCGGTCAGGACAATGAAAAAAAAGCCGCCGTACCCGATGCGCTGTTTAAAATCATCATCAAAGAAAACAACTACATGATCGATACCCTCACTTTTCTCATTCCCAACATCCTGCCCAAAGAGGAAAAGGAACCGGCTGACTTTCTGACGGATCTGAACCGGATTGAAGATTTAACAGGCCTGACCTTTTTCGTTTTCACCAATAAGGACAGGATCAACCAGCAACTCGACGGGGAGATAAACTGGTGATAAACCGCCCCCTCTGCGGATATTGCAAACGCCCCGTGACTGACCAGTATTTCAGAGACTACTGGGGGAACATGTACTGCGCCGTTCATCTGAACCGGGAACCGCAATGCGACTACTGCGGACGGCTGATCTCCCGGGAGCTGACGAAAGGCGGCATGACCTACAGCGACGGCCGGAGAATTTGCGGATTGTGCAAGGCTACCTCCGTTGATAAAGAGGATAAGGGGTTGAGGCTTCTTCAGCTTGTTCACGATGTACTGGCTTTTCAGGGTATTGAGATATCTCCCTTCAAACCGGAATTTTATCTGATCGACAGAAGCCGCCTGAAAAAACTGGGATCGAAATCGGAAACAAGAGGATTCGCCCGGTATACGAAAGAGACAGTCAACGGGAAGGTGACGGATTTCAGGCTGATGATTTATATCCTGAAAGGAATGCCGGAATCGTCCTTTATTTCCGCCTGCGCCCATGAGCTGATGCATATCTGGTTTTACAGCCGGGGGCTTACGGGACTGTCACCCAGACTGGAGGAAGGAAGCTGTAATTATGCGGCCTATCTGATTCTGAAGACTTTGAACTCACCGGAAGCGGCTTATCGGATTCATGAGCTGATGGAGGACAGAAGTCCGGTTTACGGGAAGGGGTTTCAGAAGGTGTTGAAAATGGTTGAGGGGCATGGGGTGCCGTATTGGCTGGAGTACCTACAGAAACGCTAGGAAACCACGCTGGTTTTACCGGAACGGTCCTTTTTGTTTTCTTCCCCTTTAATCTGAGCCTTTAGAATTTTTCCGGAACTGTTTTTCGGAAATGAATCTCTGAATTCTATGTAAGCCGGCTGGCTGATAGCGGGGACTCTTTTCTTTAAATGATTACGAATTTGTTCTTTACCATTCCAATCTTTTTTTCTGGGAATAATAAGAGCCAGGATCGCTTCTCCAGTCAAAGGATCATCAACACCGACAACAGCAGTCTCGACAACATCTTCCAGTTCCAGAATGGCATCTTCAATCTCTTTAATCCCGACCCTGAATCCTTTTACTTTAATCATCTCCTTTGAACGTCCGACTACATAGAAAAAACCATCTTCATCAACTTTGCCGAGGTCTCCCGTGTAATACATTCCGTGTCTGAGAACTTTGGCTGTTTCTTCGGGATCACGCCAGTAGCCTATCATGATATTTGACCCCCGGGCCGTAATCTCCCCGACTTCGCCGGGAGGAAGCTCATTCCCCTCAGAATCACAAACCAGCAATTCTACATTATCCACGGGTTTTCCGATCGATCCCCGCCGTTCAAAAAGATATTCCGGTTCAAGATAGGACAACCGGGGAGCCGCTTCCGTTGCTCCGTACATAATGTACAACTGCGCCGGAGAAAAAGCCTTGACGACCTCTTCCTGGACCACAGGAGCCATAGAGCCTCCCGCCTGGGTTACATAACGGAGAGATGAGAAATTTCTCTCTCGAACTGTTGATCGGTTCAGAAGAATCATGTATGTGGAAGGGACTCCCGAAAAGCCTGTTACTTCCAGCTCCTCCATTGTATCCAGTACCTTGTTTGGAAAAACAAAGCGGTTGTCTATAACGACCGAAGCTTCTTTTAATACATGGGTCAATAGGAGAGATTTACCGTAAATGTATGTGAACGGCAGAATGACCATCATCCGGTCATTTCCGGTCATATGCAAGTAGGAACTGATGGCTTTCATATTGGTAACAAGATTCAGATGGGTCAGCATGACACCTTTCGGCTTTCCCGTGCTTCCGGACGTGTAGACAATCTCCGCCAGATCAATATCGATTGTGCGGGGAAATTCTCTCCTAACAGATGCAAACTCCAATTCGGAATACCTTTTATACAGGATTCTCCCATTTTCCGGGACTGTTCCTGTATTTTCTTCAAGAAGGATTGCTCTCAGGGACGTAAGCTCTTCTGTGGTCTGATTCACAATCTTCATAAATCGTGTCTGGGTGATAAGAATCCGAGCTTCCGAATCATTGATCTGATACTGCAATCTATCAACTGTCGCATCAGTACTGATTCCTACAACAACTCCGCCCGCCTTGAGAATAGCGAAATAGGAGGCAACATAAAAATGGGAATTCTCCAGGAGAAGAGCCACCCTATCGCCCTTTCGAAACTCCTGATTCAGAAGAAAAGAAGCAATGCGATCGGTAGCATCTCCCAACTGACGATATGTCATCCATTCGTCTTTGTACCAAACGGCATCCTTTTCCGGGGAATTAATTGCGGCATAATTAAGTAGATCGTGAACCTGCATTGAGAACTCCTTATGTCTTTTTTATGATACAGGGATTCCTCTTTTTTTACCTCACTAAAATTTTCCCAATTGTCTTTAAGGCTTTACCTTTAGTAATACTTTATCATTACTTATTTAATCTTATTTATTCTAATATTATTGTTTTATAATACTTAAGTGCTATATTTTCCAATTATTAGCTATTGGAGGGGGATAGATGCCAAAAATTAAAATGAAATATTTTTTGCAATTTAGCACTTTTGGTCTAATGCTTTTTTTTGCTTTCTCATGTGCTATGCCAACAATTACACGACTCTCAACTGATCCGGAAACCGACACAGTAAAACAAATAATCCGGTCAAGCTCCGAAATTACCCTGGAATGGGATTATTATCCGGGAACTGCAGCTTCATACAATCTTTACTATAAAACCCATGGAGACACTTCATGGAACAGCCTGAACTCTATGTCATCGGAAACACTGTCATTTACAGTATTATTTTCTCAACTTGGCTCTGGAAGCTGGGATTTCGGAGTCTCTGCGGTAGATTTTGAAGGGAATGAATCGGAGATACACTCCAGTCTCGATGATACAGCTGAACCTGAGACCGGATGATACCTCACATGGGAAGAAGGTTGATTTTATTCAGCTCCTGAATAGTTTAATGCCGTTGCAATAGAAATCATTGTAGTAATCAGCCCCAATCCCGTCGCAATAGCCGGAAAATACTGATTAAAATTATAGAGAAAATCATTGGAAATGGCATTGATTGTATCTCCGGGTTCAATGGAATCTAATTCACTCTTCCGAGATCCGGTTGAATCGGTGATGATAACTTTACCGTTTTTATTGCGTAGATTATCAAATCCACCTGCCTGGTTAACATAATAGATATAATCAGCATTTGGATTATAGGGAAAAGGTCCTGGAAAATTGGCAGCGCCGGTAACATAAACAAGTGGCCTGTTTACAGGAATGATAATTTGATCGAAGGGCTCAAGCAGAACATCATCTTCTATATCGTAATTATAGATAAGCCGTTCCATATTGACTGCAATCGGTACTCCGTCCCTGAGAATATATCCATTCCTCAGTGAAGCAAACGGAGCAAATGAATCACGGAGAGAATCCAGAATATCATACAGAGTCTCTCCCAGGCTTATGGGATAGGATATGCGGTCATATTCTTCTATTTGATCGATAGTATCGACACCAAGAGTCTGAAGAACTTCGGAATTTAATATCCCGCCTTCCACATAAACAACAGGCTGAACCCTGATAATTGAAGGAACCGTGACAATATCCCCATTATGGAACTCGAACTCGCGGCTATAGTCCTCACGATTAATGAAGAAAGTACTGGGATGGTTTCCAGTAAACCGGTCAATACGAATTCTTTCCGCATTGGCCATGGGAGTGAAACCGCCTGTATAACGTTCAACGTGATCTATTGTATCGGAATCGAGAAGCTGATAAACACCGGGCTTATATACCTCTCCCCTCATTTCAATTTCTCTATGAATACGATTGATGATTATTGTATCATCTGGACGAATCGTCGGATTCTGAGCAAGGTCTCCCTGATTCAAGGCCAGTAGAAGATCGTAGGAGTTCGTAACCCCATCCCTGGAGAGAATCTGTATGTCCCGGACTGAAGAATAGTCACCGAGAATACCGTCGAGAACTTCGCTCAAACGGGACAATCCCCAGGCTGTAACATATCGGGATTCAGGGATTTCACCTCTTACGGGGACCTGAAAAACACCGACAGATATAATATTCAACGAGGGAAGACTGCGGGGATAGGCATCGGCAATTTTCTGTTCGATAACAGGCTTAAGCTGAGCAAAAGTCATACCGGAAGCATTAAGCTTACCGAAAATAGTCATATTGATTGTATAATCGCTTTCAACAAGAAGAATATTGGAGACTGTTTCACCGGCAAGCAGGAATGTTAATTCATAAACATCACCAGGGGTGACAGGATATTGACGATTGGAAATGGCCAGCTGAAGATTTTCAGCAGTCTCCGGAACTGCACTCAAAGGCAGAACAGCCTGGGGAATGTATTGTGTTTGACTTACTCCGTTGTCAGGTTCTCCTGCTCCCGGCATGGTAAACTGCTGAGCCCAGAGAAAAGTACTGATTGTAAAAATGAGTAATGGTATAAGTTTTTTCATGCTTCCCCTGTCAAAATTTTTCTGTTTTTAGGATCGTTAATTATTTTTTTTAAATATTCAATAATTAGAGCCAGTGCGATCATGGCAATAAAAGCACCGGCTGTAACCTGTATGCACATCTTTCCCCGACTGGGACCGATTTTCTCTTCGGGAACTTCGGCGTATTCTAATACCGTAAAAGCACCGGCATCGGCAGCGACAAGTTTTGTCACTTCATAACGCTCAGAAAGTGTCTGGTAGAGCTGGGTTTTCAGTTCCAGTTCGGCCGTTAAGTGAGAAAATGTCAAAGAAAGCTGGGGAAGTTCCGCTAGGGATGGCATGGTCCGTCCGTCACTGCTGGTATAACCCGATTCAATCCGGCGGATCTGGGTAATGACATTGTCCCTCTGGTTTTTAAGAGAAGTAAGCGCCGGATCTTCAATCGTGGAGTACTCGGAATAGGAGCGAATCTGCAACTCGATCTGGTTAAGGGATGTTCTGAGATCGGTGAGCATAGTGGATTGAGCTTCGGCAATTTCACGGATGTCGAGAACACCGTGCTCCAGTTGAAAAGTTTCAATATCAGCCTCAACATTCTTAATATCCTGAGAAAGCTCTTCGAGTTTCTCTTCCATTAGAGATAGTTCATTTGATCTTACGGAAATATTCTGTTCCAGGAACCACTGCTCAAGCAACTCGATTTCATAATTAACTACTTCCGAAGCAAAGAAAGGATCTGTAGCACTATAAGAAATGACCAGAGCTCCGGAATCATCATAAAAAGTATTCTGGGAACTATTCCGGAAAATAGTCCTGGACCGGTTTTTAATATTTTCTTCGATATTATATTTTTCGATCATACCAAAATGATCAATAACTTCATCAATGAACGAACGGCTGTTTATGATATGCATGGCCAGCTGGGAAGGAGAAGAACCGGCTCCGGATGAATCGATCCCGAAAGCCGACAGCATGGCAGACATATTTATTTCACTGCCCCCTTCCTGGAAAAGGACAACTCCCGAAGCCTGGTAAACATTGGGCATAGGGCTGACTTCTGCCGGCAGCTTTAGCGACACCATGGCAAAGGCGACAACAGCAACAGCTGCAACCGATGTGCCGGTAATAATCAAGACTTTATATTTGAGTAGGAGCATGACATATTTAAGTATTGTCTGTATAAAGGTTTTCTCTTCCGGGTTTTCGATCACTTGAGGCTGTTCCATAGTATGATACTATATTCAAATGCAAGAAGTTGTCCAGTCGGATATTTTTGAGTTGAAATCTTAACCCCCATAGAGTATTCTGAGAGTAATATGGCCATCGACAGTAATACTTATCCGAACACCAGGGTCTTTATTATAGGACCTTTAACTTTACAGAATGAATTTCTACTCTATGTAATTAAAAAAGAGATAGGTATAGAATGCACTATATATGACCAGGAGCTTAACTCGTTTCCTGCCAATCTGAAAATCGACAACATAACATATGACGAAAAAATGCTCATCCTGATTGACAGTGAACATCAGAGTTTCGAAGAAATCCAGAAGAGCATTGTCACCAATGAAAAGCTTTCCAAATGCCTGATAGCCCTTTTTAATCTCCATGAAAGCGCTGGTGTAGAAAAGAAAGCTCTAGCACGCCGGATCAGAGGTTTTTTCTATAAAGATGATCATTTTGAAGTATTCCTTAAAGGTATACGATTCATTCTGAACGGTGAAATTTGGATTTCCCGGGAAATCCTTCTCAAATATGTATTTGACAGCCTGGAAGAAAAGCAGGATGCTATCGCTGAAAAAACATCTCTGACTCCCCGGGAGATTGAAATCCTGACTCTTGTCAGTATGGGGTCTTCTAATGAAGAGATATCCAACAAGATTTGTATAAGCACAAATACAGTAAAGACACATATGTACAATATCTTTAAGAAGATAAATGTGCAGAATCGTTTGCAGGCTGCTTTATGGGCAGCTACGAATCTATAATAACTACTTTCCCTAATCCTTCCCTTCTCACCCATAAATAGATGATGAATATAAGTACTATTCTGCCAATACCGCTTAAATATAAGATTTTCATGAATAATTTCTATCTCATCCTCAATTTCATGACTCAGTAGTAACAGGTAATACCGGAGTACTACTCCAAGCTAGTGCTTTTGTCGATAGAAACATCTGAAATTTCATACTGCAACCTCATTTACGACAATGCAGACAAGTCGTAAAGTGTGTACAAGAGCAAAACTATGTACGGTGTAGAAAAAAGACAACAGGAGAGATACTCACTACGCGCCCCCGTTCAACTTCGTAAAGAAGACGGGTCAGTTCGTATCACCGACGGGTTTCTCACAAAAGACATCTCGTCCAAAGGTGTCTGTATCGAGTCCAACGATCCATCTCTTCTGCCGGGGGAAAAAGTCCACCTGGAAGTCACACTGACAATAGATAAACTCAGGGAGCTATTTGACTGTTCGGAAAAAATCATTCTGAAGGTTGATGGATCCGTTGTTCGCTCAAAGAATGAAGGAGTGGCGATAGAGTTCGATAGAAAGTACTCTATTTTCCCCGAAATCCTGCGAGCTAATTGAGGCAGCATGTTCCGGCAGCGCCTCGATTCACCGATTTGTTTCATTGGACCTTCAGCAGGGATGCTGGAGCATTGGAGAAGGTCCGTTCACATGAGAAAAGCACAATTGGAGAATGGGAAAATGGGAAGAACACTTACCGGCATTAAAAGAATAAACAGTACATTTGAGAATATTTTTACATACGAAGAGTTTCGCGCTCTGATCACTTATGAAAGATCGCGGTCCGACCGGAACGGCAGTGTTTTTTCGATCATTGTTCTGGACACATCACAAAAGCAGCAGAAAAGCCTGAAGAATATTGTCAATAAGATTACTCATGTAGCCCGGACGATTGACTGTATAGGCTGGTATGAAGATGACAATATTGCCATTCTTCTGCCTGACACCCGGGAAGAAGGGGCTATCGTTTTCGGAAATAAGCTGGTAAGTGAATTGAATCTTATTAAAGAAAACATTCATCTGGAGATTTATTCCTACCCCGATCACTGGCTGTCCAATATGGATGAAAAAAAAACAGCTAAAAACAGAAATAACAATAGTCTGAAAAATATGATGGAACGGCAGTTTGTCATGAAAATGCCCTTCTGGAAAAGGGCTCTTGATATTTCTGTGTCAATTTTGATGATTATTCTATCCTCCCCTATTCTTTTGTTTACGGTTCTGTATATCAAGATCGTGTCTCCCGGGCCTGTTTTTTTTACTCAGTCCAGAATCGGTTATAAGGGGATGCCCTTCAAGTTCTACAAATTCCGTTCCATGCATTATGGAAATAATCAGGGATACCATGGAAAACACGCCCAGAGTTTTATCAAGGACGGAGATGTTCCCATGGAAAAACTCGATGAAGCTGACCCGAGGATTATTCCCGGTGGGCGGATATTGAGAAAATCCTGTATTGATGAGATGCCTCAGCTCATTAATGTTTTAAAGGGAGAGATGAGTCTTGTGGGACCTCGTCCCTGTATTCCTTATGAAGCTGAAGAATATCTTCGGTGGCATACGCATCGTTTTGATACTGTTCCCGGAATGACGGGATTGTGGCAGGTCAGCGGGAAGAATAAGTTGACTTTTAAACAGATGATCAGGTTGGATATTCAGTATTGCAGGAATATGAGTTTAAGAAGAGATATCGGTATTATAATCAAAACTCCTTCAGCAATTGCATTTATGATAATTGAATCAATTAAGAATAAATTGGAAAATAAGCGAATTACTGATTTTCAAAGGCATCAGGTTCAAAAATCTTCAAAACCTATTATTTAATGAAAACACATCTCTAATTATCCCACAAAAAAATGAAAAAAATACTTTTAGGCAAGATTCATGCTGATTTTGTATCCATGAATGAAGCAATAGAAATAATTATAAACAGGGCTAAAACAAAACAGGGTGGATATGTTGTAACGCCCAATGTTGATCATATAGTCATTGCAGAAAAAAATAAATCCCTTGTAGAAGCATATGCAAACGCATTTCTATCACTAGCTGATGGAAAACCAATTATATGGATGAGTCATATCGCTGGATATCCATTACTAGAAAAAGTATCCGGATCAGATCTGATAAAGCCGCTCCTCCAGAGGGCGGCAGAGGAATCTTTGAGAGTATATTTCCTAGGTTCTGCTCCGGGAGTTGGTAAAACTGCAGCTGAAATATTATGTAACGAAATACTTCATTTGAAAGTTGTTGGCGTAGACTCCCCACCTATGGGATTCAATTCTGATCCGGAACTGGAAAAAATCGCAAGAGAGAAAATGCTTAAGTCAACTCCGGATCTTGTTCTTTTTGCTCTTGGTGCTCCCAAACAGGAGTTACTTATGTATCGCTGGCAAAAAAATGATGAAACAATAGTGATGATCGGAATCGGTGCAGGTCTGGATTTTATTTCAGGAAAAGTGAAAAGAGCCCCATCCTGGATGTCTCACTCAGGTCTGGAATGGTTATACAGATTAAGCCGTGATCCGAGAAGGCTTGCTAGGAGGTATCTCGTTCGGGATATTGGAATATTTCCCATATTCTTTCGTATGTTGAGAACACCGAAATCTCAGAGAGTAAAAAAATACATTCAGGAGACACGGAGTAATTAATGGTTTATGATTTTAAAGGTTTCAGGGTTCTTGTTCTTGGCGGGGCTGGTTTTATTGGAAGGAGTTTATGCCAATTACTTCTTGATAATGGAGCTGCAGTCCGATGCTTAGATAGGGGAAAGCCCCAGGGCGATCAATACCTTGAGGATCTGAAAAATGAAATGGAATGGGTATCGGCTGATTTTTCTGATGAACAGAAAATCAGAGAAGCAGTGGAAGGGATGGATTATATTTTTCATCTAATTTCGACAACAATTCCAGCGTCTTCGAACCAGGACCTTCTATTTGATTTAACATCAAATGTGGTTCCAACTCTTAAATTATTGGATATCGCCAAAGATGCGAAAATAAAAAAACTGATATTCATATCTTCCGGTGGTACTATATACGGAATCCCTCATTCCGTTCCCATACCAGAAAATCATCAGACAAATCCACTTTGCGGATATGGGATTCACAAACTTGCAATAGAGAAATACCTGAGTCTGTATTACTATAACTTCAATTTAAATTATTCCATTCTACGTTTATCCAATCCATACGGATATGCTCAAATTTCTGATAGACCGCAAGGAGTAATAGGGAAGTTTATCTATCAAGCGCTCAGAAACAAACCTCTGGAGATTTGGGGAGATGGAAGTGTTGTTCGTGATTATATTTATATTGATGATATACTAGACGCATTTCTTCGAGCTATGCTCTATGAAGGAAAAGAAAAAGTATTTAACGTCGCTTCCGGAATAGGACATTCCTTGACAGATATCATTTCTTACATTGAAGGTGCCGCAGGGTATCCTTTAAATGTTTCCTTTTCCAGTTCTCGTCATGTAGATGTTCCTTTGAACGTCCTCGACATCTCTCGTATTAAAACAGAACTGGGTTGGTGTCCCGAGACGGACATGGCAACTGGAATCGGAAAACTATTTGAATACAGCCGGCAATTGAAGAACTTGAAATGAAAAAACGGATTTGTACTATTATAATAAACTATAAAACTGCCTTGATTACCCGGAATTGTGTTGAAAGCCTGGTACCTCAACTGAACTCAGATGCCGACCACATTATCATAGTTGACAACAATTCTGGTGATGCGGAAATTGAACTTCTGAAGAGCGGACTCATGGATTTCACATCTGCCGGAATTGTAACGATTCTTCCTCTTAATGCAAACAATGGCTTTTCTTCAGGTAATAATGCTGGAATTACTGCCTGTCCTGCAGAATTTTACTTACTAGCGAATTCGGATACTCTTTTCCTCCCGGGAGCCATTACCGGACTTCTTGAAGGAGCATCAAAACACCCAGATGCAGGTCTGCTCAGCCCCAGGCTTGAATGGCCTGATGAAATTCCTCAAGTATCGTGCTTTAGATTTCCTTCCCCCCTTACTGAAATCATACGCTCAGCCAATACTGGTCCAATTACTAGTTTATTCAGAAGATATGATGTGCCGCTTGCCCCTGAGAAACATGTCACTCACCCGGAATGGACAAGTTTTGCCTGTGTGCTGATACGAGATAAAGTAATAAAAAAAATCGGTTTACTGGACGATGGTTTTTTTATGTACCATGAAGATATTGATTATTGTCGCAGACTTCGCCAAGCAGGTTTTAATATCGTCAACTGGCCGGAGGCTAGAGTTATACATTTGCAGGGAAAGAGTTCAGAAGTTGATAATAACAAGCGCGAAAAGAAATCTCTTCCTGATTATTTCTACCACTCCCGAGCTCGTTATTACAGAAAATATTACGGAAATATAGGATTTCTTACCGCGAATATTCTCTGGATTATCGGTCGCGGGATTTCAATGTTCCGTCAGGTTTTTATGGGCAATGAAAGACCCGTTCCCCAACGGGAGTTTTTCAATATATGGAAGTCGAAGTCTCTGCGTAAAGGCATGTAAATTGATTGAGAATATATAAGGCGAAAAAGCTGATGACAGAAGATAAAAATCCAGAGGTCGGAGCCGTTGTAATAGGCCGAAATGAAGGAGATAGATTGAAACTCTGTCTTTCTTCAGTTATAGCTCAGATTGAGACTGTAGTATATGTAGATTCAGGATCTCATGACGGAAGCCCCGAATATGCGGCCACTCTTGGTGTAGAAATAGTAGACCTTGACATGAGTATACCATTCAGTGCAGGACGAGCGAGGAATGAAGGTTTTAATAGACTTCTACAACTTGGCAAAAAACTTGAATTTGTGCAGTTTATCGATGGTGACTGTGAATTAAACGGAAACTGGATCACATACGCGAAACAATTTTTAACAAAACAGTCCTCTTATGCCATAGTAAGCGGCCTATTAGAAGAAAGAAATCCTGAAAAAAGCATATACAATGAATTGTGCAATATTGAATGGAAGAGGCCCGAAGGTGATGCACTTTCTTGCGGGGGAATATTCCTGGCAAGAATTACAGCAATTTCTTCTGTCAATGGTTTTAGCTCTGAAATGATTGCCGGGGAAGAACCTGAACTTTGTTTCAGATTAAGACAAAAAAACTGGAAAATATATAATTCAGGTATAAATATGGCATTACACGATGCGAATATGCTTTACTTTAAGCAATGGTGGAAAAGATCTGTTCGCAGCGGTTATGCTTACACTCACAGGTATTTTATCCATACGTATAACAACGATGAATACCTGAAAAAAGCGACAATTCGGATATGGTTCTGGACTATAATACTGCCCTTCTTTGCATTTCTTCTTTCTATTATGATAAGTCCATTATTTATGATAACCTTATTGGCTTATCTTGTTCAATTGATCAGGAGTTACAGACACACTTTACGATTTACAAGGAATAAAAGAACATCATTTCTTTATTCTTTTTTTAATGCCCTCGGGAAATGGCCTCAGCTGATCGGACAGATCACTTTTATTTACAAAAGATTGAAAAATCAACAAAAATCTATTATTGAGTATAAATAATGTTTAAATCTCTGGTTCGTTACTTTATAGCTTTCGTCTCCTTTTACACAGGGACAACCATATTTGCAGAATCAAAATTAAAAAAGTCCTTAACAATATTATGCTATCACAGAGTTCTTCCCAAGCATGAAAAAAATTCTTCACTATTTCCTGATCTGATTGTTACTCCGGAGACATTTAATCTTCATTGCCGGGTTCTCGCTCGTCATTATGATATTTATCCGCTTTCTGAAGCTTGTGATTTAATGCGGAAAGGATATAAGTCCAAACGGCCGTTAGCTATTATTACCTTTGATGATGGTTATTGTGATAACATTGAATATGCTTCACCTATACTGGCTTCACATGGATTAAGAGCGACTTTCTTTATTATAACGGGATTGATTGGAAAAGAGGAATATCCCTGGTATGATAAACTCAGCCATGCAGCTGATGTTTGTATATCAAAAGGAATACTAAAAGAAAATCTTGAAAATTCATTATTACACTACTTATTCGAAAACGGGAATAATCCGACTTTAAAGGAAATTGTACAGGCAGCTAAAAAGATATCTTCAGAAGACAGGTCTTTGTTAATTACAAAATTATTGAAAGCATCCGGATCAGAGATTCCAGACTCGGAATTAAATCGGATTATGTCGGATTCTGAAATTAAGTCTCTACAAAAGAAAGGTCATGAAATTGGATCCCATACTGTTTCTCATGAAATTCTTTCACTTTTAAATGAAAATCAGCTCACCTATGAAGTTACTAAAAGCAAAGAAATACTTGAATCCCTTTTAAAATCATCAGTACGAAGTTTCTGCTATCCCAATGGGGACTATAATTCTACTACTTTGGAAGCTGTAAAGGCCGCTAAATATTCCTATGCCTGTACAACTTTCAAAGGAAAAAACTCTATTTTGTTTTCACCATTCGAATTAAAGCGCTGGTTTCTCCATGAAGACCGTTTGCTATCTCCTGTAGGCAAACCTTCTTCCCTTTTGTTCAGACTTGAGATCTCGGGTTTAGCTGATCGTTTTTTCAGGAGAAAACCCATTAAATGAGCATATAGTAAATGAAAATAGCCTACATAGTCAGTAAATATCCTGCGGTATCACATACTTTTATCCTCAACGAAATACAAGCCCTGAGAGCTCTCAAGGTCGAAATCAGCACTTTTTCCATCCGAAAAGCTGAAATTAGTGATATTCTTGGTGATATTGCATCAAAAGAAGCGAAAGCAACTCGCTCAATACTACCAATTCCTGTTGTGGAATTATGTAAATCAATTGGATGGTGTCTTTTACATCGTCCTTCAGAACTAATGAAAGTCACTTATAATTACATTGTAAAACAAGGTGTATTAGTCGAGAAAATCAAATGGTCAGCTTATCTATTTGAAGGTGTGCTGTTGGCATACTGGCTGATTAAAGATCAATACGACCATTTACACTGCCATTTTGGAAACAGCGGATCAAATACAGCTTTAATTGCTTCATTAATTGCTCATGTTCCCCTAAGCATCACTTTTCACGGATCGGAATTGAATTCTCCTATATCTTTTCGTATACCAGAAAAAGTCAATAAAGCTGCATTCATTGCGTGTATAAGTAAGTATGGAAGAGCTAAGTTGATGCATATATGTAAAAGAAGCGATTGGGATAAGATCAAAATAGTAAGATGCGGAATAAAAGAACCTGAACCTTCAGAATATCCAGTTAATATCGATGGAGAACAGCAAATTCTCTGTGTCGGACGTCTATCCCCGGAAAAAGGTCATCATATTCTACTCGATGCTTTTGAAATCATACAGAAAAGAAATAATAAAGTCTCTATGATACTGGTAGGTGACGGACCGCTAAGGGAAGAATTGGAAGAACGTGTAGGTTCACTACAAATACCGGCAAAAATAATGTTTACAGGCTCTTTGGAACCTGAAAAAGTATCTGATCTATACAAGTCATCTTCTCTAGCTGTTCTTGCAAGCTTCAGTGAAGGTGTTCCCGTTGTCCTAATGGAAGCCTTTTCTCATGGTAGACCTGTTGTTGCGACATTTGTAGGAGGAATTCCTGAACTTGTGGAGAACGGTATAAATGGACTGCTTGTCCCTCCGAGTGATTCTGAAAACCTAGCTGATGCAATCGAAGAAATTCTAAGGAACCCGAAACAAGCTGAAGAAATGGGTTTAAATGGTGTTCTAAAAATTAATAAAGAATTTAATGAATTGGTTTCAGCAAAAAAATTAAAAAATTTGTTTGAAACTAGTATCTTTCAGTCTTAATTTGACAGGAGCAGATTTTTTACTATGACAATAAAACCAGTATCAATAACCAGAAATATTACAGACAATTCCCGAGGTTTTTTAGCAAAGATCAATTGGGAAAATGAAACCCTGGTTGAAATTATAATTAATGAATCAACAAAAGGTCATCAAGCAACTTATTATGAGCATGAATCAGGGGATCTTCTTTTAATTTGTATTGGACACCTATACTCTATAAACGCTAAATCCTTTTCAATAAATGAATCACTCGAGTTGTTGGCAAAAATCTATAAATCTGATGATCTTGATACATTAAACTCAGCAATTGGTGGTGGTATCTTTACTTTGCTAATCATCGATAAACTTCTAAATAAAATCATTGCACTGACTGATTTTCTCGCATGCATGCCATTATTTCATCAGGAAATAAATAATGGATATCTTCTGGGAACCAATCAATTTGATTTTCCTGAATCAGACAATCCATCTCTTATAGCTTGTGGAGAATATCTCTCTTATGGATACCTTCCATTTCACGAATCACTTTTCGCGAAAGTTCATCGAATAGGGCCAGGTCAAATAATCAAGATAAATTGTGCTGATTCGGGGATCGTTATTGTTTCTGAAAAAAAATATCCAAAATATCCACCACAGGAAAAAAGGATTGCTAATGAAGATGAAGCTATTATGCAACTGGATACATTACTTTCGAAGTTTTTTTCAAGATTAGGTAACGAACCGATCGCTGCAGGTTTAAGTGGAGGTTATGATTCCAGGCTTATTGCAGCGTACTGTAGAAAGAAAGCAATACATCTGGTGACTTATGATAATCCCAAAACAAAGGAAGCCTGTTATGCTAGGCAAGTAGCTGATATATTAGGTCTCCAGACAGAGGTCTTTAATATTCCCGGGGATGCTCCGAGCCGATTTTCTGATGATTTTTTCTATGGTATGGGAACAATAGATAGCTTGGAAAGCAGTCATGTTTTTGGAAATCTAAATATACTTATAAAAGACAAACCTTCATATATCATTGATGGTCATATCGGTGATGTTGTCTTTGGCGGAGGTTTTTATTCAAAACTAAAATCAGATAGTGAGCCCTTATGGAAGTATCTCATTGGAATCGATAAATATCAGTCTGCAAAAAAGGAAAATGTTGTCTACTTAAAAAAACTATCCTCTGGATATGGACGTAAAATTGACGGTTTAAAAAAAGAGTTAGCAAATCAAGTTGATGAATATGGAAATAAAGTTCTTTTCTCTCTAATAGAAAACCTGAAAGAAAATTGCCACTCTCATTCTGATATTGTCGAAATACTGTTGCAAGTCTTTCGCGGAGCAGCATTGGCTTCAGGAGGACCTGTTACCTTCTTACGAAGAACTCCGACTCTATGTCCCTTCTATGATAAAGAGATATTTTTTACTTGCATGTCTATAGACAAATCATTGCGTGCTGGAGATCGTTTGTATAATGCCTTTTATCGTCACATTTTTCCTGAATTGACTGATATTCCAAAGGAAAACACAAGGGGGACTGCGTCTCAAGGAGTAATATTTTATCGAATGACACACTTAAAAAATGCATTACTTCGAAAAGTTGTGAGGTATCTGCCGAATATGATGCAAAAAGGAGGAGGTGTCGGTGGAGATATAGATGATTTCCTTGATCAATATCTTAATAATGAAACAAATGTGAAATTTTTCAAAAGCATTTTAGCAAATACTTCAATCAGCATTAAAGAGATTAAGTCTCATCTCTTAGACTTCACAACAATCGAAGATAACAAAGCTCTTTATTTGAGATATATTTCCTTAGCATTTCTTTTGAAGAAACAATAATTCATTTTATTACAGATATTTAACCATAAAAGCTTAAAATCAGATTATTTTGCGTTATCTTTGTCATATCTTATGATTTTTTCACAGATTTATTATCGCAGGATATTATACTAAGACATTAATCTTGGAAAATATCAGTACAGATATTCGGAGGTAGAAATGGGTAATCTTGATGAAAGGACATTGTATAGAATATTTCACTTTTTTTTAAGATATACATTATTATTAGAAGTAATATTATTATTAATCAATTCTGCAAATAGCTTTGCTCAAGAGGTTCCTTCAGGAATACGCATTGTTGCATCTGAGCCTGTTCGATTGTATGATTCAGTCACATCAAGTAGAACAGGCGGCGTAGCGCCCCTCAGTGTTCACTTTTCTACCAACTTCACCTGCGAACCAGAAGATGCATCAGCTTTTCATATTTATGATTACACTTGGGATTTTGGAGATCCTTCAAGCGGTAACTGGGGTACTACTGGTAAAACAAAAAATATAGCAAAAGGTGGAATTGCTGCCCATATCTTTGAGGAACCAGGGACGTTTTCAGTAAAGCTCACTGTAAGAGATCAAAAAGGGATAATAGATACAAAATCTTTTACAATTACTGTTATAGATCCAGATGTCTACTATTCAGGTTTAAAAACAACCTGTGTAAATCCTCTGGGGGATAGTGATTTTTCTATTGCTCCTACAGGAGCTCGTCTAATTTCAACAGATGATTTATCAACTATTACTCAATATGCTACTGCTGGTAGCAGAATTCTCTTTAAAAGGGGTGCAACATGGACTACTTCAGGATTAACATGGCCCAATAATAGCGGACCCGTGACTATTGGAGCGTATGGAACAGGTATTTTACCTGATGAAAAAGGAATCTTTTCAAACGCTCCAATTATCAGAGTTGACTCTGGCACGTTTTTGCCTATCGATTATAAAAGAGACTGGCGCATTATGGATCTACATTTAAGTGATTCATCAAAAACAAATGGTTCTTTTGGAGGGGCAACAGCGTTTCAGAAGATTTTGTTTCTCAGACTGCAGATCGATGGCTTTAATATCCCTCTTGCCTGGACATTTTGGAATAATCCGGATCAGAATCTCCAAGCAGATCAAATGGCTGTAGTCTCATGTGATTTATCATCTGGAGCTACCAATATCATGTATGTAGGCAGCGAACGATTAGCATTATTAGGAAATAATGCTAGAGACGCAGATCTTTCACATGTAGTAAGAGTATGGCAATCTTATCAAGGAATAATCAGCCATAACATGTTTTCCGGCTCAAGTTTAACATCTAGTGCAGGAAGACATGCTCTAAAATTACACGGACCCAGTGAAAGCATTATATACTCTTCCGGGTGGGATCATTTAGGATTTAGAACAGAATTCTCAATTATTTCAGATAATATTTTTGGCAGTTCAGGACCGGCTCCTATTGCTATAAAAGCACAAAATGATCAAGAAGATGAAAGATTATCAAACATTATTTTTGAGCGGAACTTATATTCAGCCGAATATGGAAATCCAAGTCCAGCATCAATTCCACCTCAAGCAATTTACACTTTTCATGCTCAACAATTGACTGTACGTAATAATATAATTGATGCGACAGGCTATGGGTCCGACGATTTTGATGGAATCATGATAAGTAGCAGTGGAGTTGTTCCTGTACCAGTAGATATATGGATATACAACAATACAATTTATAAACCAGATATGCCTTTATGGGGAAGACGAGGGATAACAATTGATGCTGGAGTTGAATCAGCTATAATTAGAAATAATCTTGTTTCATTTCCGGGGACAATAAATGGTAGTGTTTTAATTAACGATAATGGAGTTAATACAATCAAATCAAATAACTTATTAAATGGAACTATTTATTTTGTTGATCCAGAAAACATTTCACCCTTATTACGATCTTTTGACTTAAAACTGAACTCATATAGTGCTATTGATCAAGGTTTATATATTAATTCAATATTTGATGATTTTTCTGGCGGTTCTAGACCTCAAGGAAACGCATTTGATATTGGTGCTCATGAATAATATACTATGAATTTATTTGTTTTTCTTATTCTTTTAGTCTAAAAAATCTTTTCTAAGAAATGAAAACTGAATAATAAAAGGCTGATACGGAAATATAATGAACATTACTTTTGTTTGTCCTGCTCAAGTTAAATCGGGGGGAACCCGTGTAATTGCAATATATGCTAAAAAGCTTATAGAAAAGGGTCATAGTGTAACAGTAGTTAGTCCTATTATTAATAAACCTAAAATAAAAAACCAAATTAAATCTCTTATTAAAGAAAGGAAATGGATTAAATATGTTCCTAAATATGATTCTTATTTTGATTTCATGAACATACCAGTAAAATATCTAAAAAAACAAGGTCCAGTACAAGCTGATGATATACCTGATGGAGATATACTTGTTGGAGCCTTTTGGATTATTGCAAATTGGATAAGTAAATTTCCTCCAGAAAAAGGGATAAAAGTACATTTTATTCAAGGATATGAAGTAACACCTGGTATGAATACAATTCATATAGATGACGCTTGGAAACTACCGATGAAAAAAATAGTAGTATCCAATTGGCTCGCAAACATAAGCTATCAACTGTTTAACGATGATACGTACTCAATAGTACAAAATAGTGTCAACTTTGAATTCTTTACTGCACCGAAAAGAACAAAACAAAGTGTTCCAACAATAGGTTTTACGTATAGTGATCATTGGTGTAAAGCGCCAGAAATTGCTATTAATGCATGCAAACTTGCTTCTACTAAGTATCCAAACTTAAAAGTCTGTTTAGTGGGATTCAAACCTCCATCTCAATCTAATCTTATACCTGATGATTGGCAATGCTTTTGGGATCCATCACAAGATGAACTTCCTTTAATATATTCTCAATGTGATGCATGGTTGTGGACTAGTAGACAAGAAGGTTTTGGGCTTCCAATTATAGAAGCTATGGCATGTAGAACACCTGTAATTGGAACTAGAGCAGGTGCAGCTCCAGAGTTATTAAATGAAAATCGAGGAATCATAATTGATATCGATGACATAGAGAATATAGCAAATGCTATAACTGAAATTATTGAATTATCTAATAAAAAATGGGAATTGATGTCACAGTCTTGCTATGATTATGTTCGGGAGTATTCTTGGGATAAAGCAGTAAATAAACTTGAAAGTGTTTTTCAAGAATTGATTGATTGTTCAATATAATTGAGGTATATTAAAAACTTTGAAAATTACAACAAAATTTTATAGATCTTTGAATAAAGAAAATTTAAAAAAATTGAGTTTTAAGCAAAAAGCCATTGAATCTGCATCTTTTATTATATTTGGTTATGGAATTTCACAAGGAATAAGACTATTTGGTAATATAATATTAACACGATTACTTGTACCTGAATTATTTGGTTTGATTACTCTCGCAAGAGTATTTATTTTAGGTTTAAATCTCTTTACGGATATTGGAATTGGACCTGCCATTATTCGTAGTAAAAGGTCAGCTCAGTCTATTTTTTTAAACTCAGCATGGACGCTTCAAATTATTCGGAGCAGTATTCTTGCATTATTTTCATTATTAGTTGCCTATCCTATTTCATTATTATATAAACAACCTATTCTTATATTTTTAATTCCTTTTATTGGTTTTACTGGTTTAATTAATGGCTTTAAATCTACTTCACTTTTTATCTTAAACAAAGAACTAGAGCAAAAAAAAATAGTATATATTGAAGTAGTAATTCAATTGATTAGTTTAATTTTTACGATATCTATAGCATATTACTTCAGAAATATTTTTGCACTTCTAATTGGTGATGTTGTGTCTTCTATCATTAGAGTATTTTGGAGTCATATACTTAATAAGGATACACGGAATAGGTTTCAATTAGAGAAGAGCTCTGTTAAAGAAATATTTTCTTTTGGAAAATGGATATTAATAGCAACGGCTATGACTTTTTTGGCAGGACAAACAGATCGCATATTACTTGGAAAACTTTTTTCAATGACTATACTTGGTGTATATACAATTGCTATTAATTTTGCAGAAATTCCTAAGGAAATAATATCAAAACTAAGTAGTAATGTAATTTACCCACTAATTGCTAAATATCTTGACAACTCTCGGGAAGAACTGAGAATCAAAATTCGAAATCAAAGAGGAAAGTTCCTTTTAATAATAGCATTTTTGATTGGAATTTTTTCTTCCTTTTCAGATTACATAATCTATTTTCTATATGATGAACGATATTATAAGGCCGCATGGATTTTACCATTATTGACTATAGGGATGTGGCCATTTATTTTAACGACATCTATAGATGGAAGTCTTTTTGCTATTGGAAAACCAAAATATCATGCTCTAGCAAACTTTATAAAATTTATTTATATGTTAATTGCTTTACCAATCTCATTCAGATTCGGTGGATTTTTCGGAGCAATTATTGCAATAGTAATTAATGATATACCTTCTTATATTGTCATTAATTATGGTCTGGCAAAAGAAAAACTATCCTTAATCTCACAAGATACTATAATAACATTTGTCTTAATTATATTCACTTTACTTCTATTATTATTACGTTCTTTTATTGGCTTAGGAATGCCTGGTATGAACTATATTTGATATTATTATCTTAGTTCTTTATTTAAATGTTGAAAAATTAAAATTTAAATATAGCTGTTAAAAATATAAAAATTGATTAAATATTACTATTATGAAAAGGTCATTCATTTACATGGAAAATAACATTTTATATAAATATACTAGAACATATTTTGAGTTTCTTCGTAAACTTGACAAATCATTAAAATTTAAAAAGCTGTTATTCATTTCTAAGAAAATAAATATTTCACAGTTAATGGAAACAACGATTGTATTTGCTCCTCATCCAGATGATGAAGTACTTGGTTGTGGTGGAACAATTGCACTAAAAAGAAAGTATAATTGTAAAGTATTAATTGTTTACATGACAAATGGAGAAAATGGAAAGCTAGAAAAATTTAAGCCTGAATTTTTAGGAAAAATGCGTCAAAAAGAGGCTATTTTATCATCCCAAAAACTTATGGTTTCTGAATCAAATATCTTTTTTCTCGGCTTTAAAGACGGAAAGCTATCAGATGATTATATTAAGGCATTGATCAAAATTAAAAAAATTTTAAATTACTATAAACCACAACAAATATTTATTCCATTTGAAAATGATGGTCATCCAGATCACACTGAAACTAATAGAATTGTAATTAATGCATTAAAATCAGTGAACTTTTCCTTTACAGTCTTTGAATATCCATTGTGGATATGGCTTCAATATCCATGGATTCGAGAAACATCAATAAAACAATTTGTTAAGAAATTTATAAAATCTAATATTTCGAATTCAAACTTCAATTTGATTAAGAATTTAAATACTTATGTAGATATTTCCACTACAATTAACAAGAAATCTTCAGCTCTCAGATGTCATGAAAGCCAATTAAATAGAAATAATTTTTCAAATATCAATTCTTTATACGATGTAGGTAATGGTGAGTTTTTGTCATATTTTCTAAAAAAACAGGAGTTTTTCCACAAAAAAAGAAGCTTTTTATAAAATTTTGGCATTCTTCTGTTATGGGATTTAAATTTGTTTATTCAATATAGTAATTTTTTTCCGAGGTAAATGTATTTATGAGTAGATTAGTAAATAAGGTTAAAAAAAAAATAAGAGAGCCTCTTGGCCACTTCTTTTTAAGTTTAACAAATATTATTTGGGGTAATTCAAAAGTTGCGAATTTTTATATTAGACCATTTGTTTTATCTTTAGCTGGAGTAAAAATTGGTAGTAATTGTGTAATAATGAAAATTGATATCAATGGTGTATTTAGTAATCTTCGAATAGGAAAAAATACATGGATAAATAGAAATGTGCTTATAGAATGTCATGGAAATGTTAGTATTGGAAATCATGTTGGCATCGGTCCTAATTTTACAGTTATTTCTTCAACACATGATATCGGACATAACTATTCAAGATGTGGAGAAGAGATTCTTTATCAAAGTGTAGCTATTGGTGATGGTGTATGGATTGGTGCGAATTGCTTTGTAGGTCCCAATACTACAATTGAAGATGGTTGTGTTTTAAGTTCAGGTTCTATATTACAAAAATCGATACCCAAAAACTCCATTGTAGCTGGAAATCCTGCAAGAATAATTTCACATATCGATGGAGAAATAATTAAAATTGATTGATACTGTTTTATAATGATATTAATAGATTTTTTATTCATAAGGACTAGGTATTAAAATGATTATAGACCATATTGGAATAGTAGTAAAATCACTTGAAAAATCAATTCTTCATTGGGAAAATGTTTTTGGTTATAAACAATATACTACGATAATTACAAATACAAGACAAAAAGTAAAAGTTGTATTTCTAAAAAAAAATAATTCTATAATGATTAAATTAGTATCACCTTTATCTGAAAATTCTCCGATATTCCAATTTATGAAAAAAGGAGGAGGAATTCATCATCTTTGTTTTAAATGCAATGATATTAATGAACAATTGATAGATTTAAAACAAAAAAAACTTAGAATCCTTGTACCTCCCCAACCTGGAGAAGCTTTTATGAATCAAAACATTGCATTTGTTTATGCAAAAGAAGGACTAAATATAGAATTAATTGATACAGAAATTAAAACAGGGATTATTAAATGATCATAATAATATAGTCAATTCTTGAGAATTAGTAATCTCTTATCCTTCATAACTATTTAAAATATCTATTTTCTTTGCTGTAATCCTCACCTGATCCCCTCCCTGAAATACCTTACTACTGAGGTAAGCATGTATCTGGAAGAAAACATGAAACTTGATTCATCAATGGATTTAAATTCTAAAAATAATGATTATTTAAGATCAATTGATGGGTGGCGAGCAATCTCTATCATATTTGTTCTACTATTTCATGGAAAAGAACAAATTTATGATTTTTGGGGAAATTCATCTATACTCACAATTCTAACAAATACAGGATTGTTAGGTGTTAGATTTTTTTTTGGAATTAGTGGATTCTTAATAACTTATAAAATATTAAATGAGATACAGAATAAAAAATTCCTCTTAAAAACATTTTACATAAAAAGACTTTTTAGAATATTCCCAGCTCTTTTATTATATTGTATAACAATTGCTATATTGAATTTTACAAAAATAATTAATTTTAATTTATTTGAATTACTCAGTGGTCCATTATTTTATGCAAATTTCATTAACAAAGGATGGTATACTGGTCATTTCTGGTCTCTTTCTGTTGAAGAACATTTCTATTTATTCTGGCCTATAACGCTTATTTCTTTTCAATTATACAAAAAGAAGAATATAATTTTTTTATTTATTTTATTAATAGTGATCTGGAGATTTATTTCTTGGCGGTTTTCTTTTTATCGTTCTCCTAGCTTATTTTGGGGTCGAACAGACATTCAAATCGATGGTTTATTATGGGGAGGGGCTATAGCGATAATATATAAGACAAATTTAAAATCTTCATTATTTGATAAATTGTCTTCATCCTATATTACAATTCTTTTATTCTTCTTTATTTTTGCAACAAGTTCAATATTAAAATATAAATATTATCAGTTAGATTTTCTATTTTACTCACTAAATGCATCACTAATACCTATAATGCTTTTTTCTACAATTCATAATAAAAATAATATTATATCAAAGTTTTTAGAATTAAGTGTGTTTAGATTTTTAGGGAAATTGTCATATAGTATATATCTTTGGCAACAATTATTGATTACACCTTTAGAGAATAAAGTTCCTACATTATTTTTTCTTCAGAGATTTCCAATTAGTTTTCTTGTTACAATTTTTTTATCACTATTAAGTTATTATCTAGTTGAGAAAAAATTCATTTTGATAGGCTATAAATTATTAAAGAAACAAAATTCATCAATTCTTGCATAAAACTGAAGATTATTATGCACTTGATACTTCTAAAACATACTTATAATATATAAGTATATATTCAAGTTTAATTCATTCTAAATTGGTTTCTTTTGTATTAGCATAAATATTTATTTGATATGATATTTTTGGTTAATAGAATTGAAGCTATTTTTAACTTTTATATACATTATAGCATCTTTCTTAGGACTCTTTTCTTTCCCCAAAATAGGATTTTCCATTGATATTGTCGTAAGTATTTTCGAAAATCACGGTTATTATAGCGTGGTTTAAGAAGAATAGCGCTTTTTAGCCATCCCCACAAAATAGCCAAGCTACCAAGTATATAAGGTTTCTGATTTAATCTAAACAAAGAACTAGCAATTATAAAGAATAATCCAGTTCCCATAAAATACTGACCGTAACCATGCCGAATTCTTCCTGTATATATACTGTTTTGACTTGACCCCATGGGTCTTAAGTGAATGAAACGCAGTTCTGGTTCATCCCAGCTGCATGCTATCCAACCCTTCATTCGACATAGATGACAATCAATTCCATCCCACATAACTTCACTTACAAACCCTCCAATATCTATAAAACTTGTTGTTCTGTAAAACTTCGTCATTCCTAATGACATATCATCACCATGTCGTTCAAAAATCAACCGATTTCCATTCTTTATATACGCTTTACCGCTACAAGTTGCAATCTTTGGGTTTTCTTCCATACGTTCGATAAGAATTTCAAAGTATTTAGGAGGAAGGCTCAAGTCAAGATCAAGCTTACATAGATATTGAAAATCCATTGGATTGATAACATTATATCCTTGATAAAACGCTTCAATTACACCAGGACCTACAGAACGTCTTCCTCGATTAGCTCTTGTAACAACTTGTATGAATGGATATTTCATCTCGTATTCTGCCAATATTTTAGGGGTCTCATCAGTAGAACCATCATCAACTATTATCCACTTGCTTGGTAGAATAGTTTGAGAGAGTACAGAATCAAGAGTAATTTTCATGTATTCAGCTTCATTTCGGCATGGAGAAATTAATACATAACTTCGATTCATAGTTAAAATTTGACTCAAAATTTCAGTTTCCTTAATATTTTTATATTTTATATAATAAAAAAGTATGCTAATTTTTATCTAAATAATTTTATATGATATATCTATTTGGTTGCAATAATCATTTCCTTTATTTACTATAATTAAAATTTTTTAAATACTTTAATGAATCCAAAAGAGACATCTATGCATAAAACAAAGAGAATTAAGGCTTTTTACCCCAATTTTTTTAGAGATAAACTTATTTCATATGTAGTAATACGATTAGTTTATTTTTTTAGGAATGAAATCGTTGAATCAGATGTTATGGGTTATTGTTCAAAGAAAGGTTTTGATAAAGAGATTTATGAGAAATTGACTGTTAATGATTTTGTAGGAACTCGTTCAAAATCCAAAGTTTATTATAACGCTATACCACCAGGTATAACCTGGTCAATAATACAAAAAATATTTTCAATAAAGCAAATTAGATCATTTTCTGAATGGTGTTTTTTTATGAGTCTGCAGAAAGGAGATATCGTTTACTTATGGCCTAATGCTTCATTAAAACTATATTATAAATTAAAAACATCAGGGTTTATAATCGTAAGTGAACGAATAAATACACTTCTCCAAACAAGCCATCAAATCTTAAATAAGGAATATAATAGACTCGGAATTACACCACAAGAACCTTTTTCTACTGAAGAAATAGCAGAAGAACTTGAGTGTATGAATCTTTCTGATTATATCTTTAGTCCAAGTCCTAGTGTCACCGAATCAATACTTCGTGTCGGAATTTCACAATCTAAGATCCTTCAAGTAAGTTATGGCTTAGAAGAAGATGAGATCATCTACAATGAAAATTACAAGTCTTCAAAAACGACAATTACAGCTCTTTTTGTTGGAACTATATGCCTTCGCAAAGGTGTCCATTTATTATTGTCATCATGGGAAAAAGCAAATGTTAACGCTCGACTCATTTTCATAGGTAATATCTCCCATGAAATTGCAAATCTTTTCAGCACTTCAATAAAAAATCTTCATAATATTGAGCATATAGGTTTTGTCGATGATTTGAATCCTTACTACAAAGGAGCTGATTTTATGATATTGCCTAGCCTTGAGGAGGGCAGCCCTCTTGTAACTTATCTTGCACTTGGTGCAGGTCTGCCCTCAATTGTTTCACCTATGGGTAGTGGAGGAATTATTCAAGATGATGTAGAAGGTTTTGTCATTGACCCTTTCAATGAAAATGAGTTTGTCTCAGCTATACAAATGATGGTCAACAATTCAGAAATTAGGAACAAAATGGCACAAAATTCAGTAAATAAAGCCAAGGATTATGTATGGGAAAAAGTTGCTTATAGAAGACGGGAGTTGCTTTTTTCCAAGTTATCAAATCTTCATAAAGACCCAAATTTGAAAAAAGAAAATTAAACTTTATGTATATAACGAATTATATAGCCCTATTCGGGTGGATTATAGTTTCAATAAAACTTTTTTACTCATTACCTTCAAGGCAAGCAGTTTTTATAACAATAATGGGAGCATTTCTCTTTTTACCCATGTCAAAGATTGTTTTTCCTTTACCTCTTTTACCCGATATAACAAAGGGAGTAGTAATTGCTTATGGTTTATTGCTTGGTGAGCTTATATCAAATAAAAAATTAAATTCTCCTTTAAAGTTATCAATTGTGGATCTTCCTATGTTATTGTTTTGTATAGCAGTTCCCCTTGCCTCATCTCTATCTAATGGACTTGGATTATATGATGGTATAGTTTCAATAATCAATAATTATTTAACTTATGGTGTACTCTTTTGGGCAGGAAGACGCTATTTTAACAAGCCAGAAGATCTTCGAGCTCTTACAATAGGAATGGTTTATGGAGGATTGATTTGTGTCCCGTTAGTTATTTTTGAAGTGAGAATGAGTCCTCAACTTCATACTTTAGTTTATGGTTTTTTTCAGCACTCTTTTCTTCAACACTTCAGGCAAGGTGGTTTTCGGCCTATTCTTTTTATGTCACATGGACTTATGGTTGCCCTTTGGATGTCAATTACAACAACTTTATGTTTCTGGTTATGGCAATCTCGAAGTGTTAAATATTTTTGGAAAATCCCGGCAGGCCCAACTTTTTTCCTTTTAGCAATTTCTACTATCTTATGCAAATCAGCAGGAGCTATATCATTTATGTTAATAGGGATTTCATCTTACTTTGTTTATAGAAGACAATCATCTTTTAAACACTTAAAATGGTTAATATTGCTTATTCCAATTTATCTTTACTTTCGAATTTCAAACCTGATAACTGCATCAGTAATTGAAAGCATGGCTGGTAATTTGTTTAGTGATGAAAGAGTTTCATCATTGATGGTGAGAATAATGCAGGAAGATTTATTTGGAGATAAGGCAGCTCTTCATCCTCTCTTCGGTTGGGGTTGGATGGATCGCGCATGGCCGGTTGATCCTGGAACAGGAGAAGTATTGGTCCAGATGGTTGACGCCTTCTGGATTATTATATTCAGCACAAAGGGATTTTTTGGTCTGATAACGATTTATCTTGCATTGGGTTTTGGATCTTATTCTATCTTATTCGGTATGGTCAAACCTAATCATTTTATTAATCTTAAAAGTTCACCATATAAAGTGGACGCAGTAGTTCTCAGTATTGTTATAACTATTTTTCTATATGATACACTATTAAATGGTATGGTCACGCCGATTTATATTTTATGTACAGGAGCACTAACAAGTTGCTATACTAATTGCAAGACAGAAAGATTTTCTGAAACTTATACTGAAGAAATATCAATCAATAAAATAGATATTAATTAATAATTTCAAATAGAGGAAACAACTTTTGCAGGGATTCCAACCACAATTTCATTTTTTGCAACATCTTTAGTAACTACAGCATTTGCACCTATTTGAACATGATCTTCAATTACGACTGACCCAATAATTTTGGCACCAGCACCTATGTCAACATGTCCTTTAATTTCCGGAACTCCACCTGCTCGTGTGGTTCCTATTGTAACCTGATGATTAATCAAACAATTGACACCTATGATTGCATCGGGATGTATGACAATGCCATTTGGATGAGGAATAAGAAGTCCACCTCCGATATTACAATTCAAAGGAATATCTGCTCCACTTACTGTTGACCAGAATATATGGCGGAAAACACAATATTTACATATCAGTTTTGCGATTTTTCCTTTTCTCTTCTTCCATTTCTGGTAGGTTCGAAGAGAAAGAAGAAGTTTCCGCCCTGGATCCCAGAATCGCCGAGGTCTTTCACGTTCCCAGTCCGGTTCTATTGCGGAAGTATAATTATCTTCTATTGAAATTGCCATTTTTTAACTTCTCTAAGATAAAGTCCGGAATCAGATTCTTAAGAATTTGCGGAGCCATATGCAGATATCTGGTAGTCCTTCTCTTCTGCTCGATATCTCCATATACCCTTTTCAACTGCTCCACCGTTATCCCTGCAGCTCCCGCCACTTCCTCATCTCCCAAGCTATTATTCAATCCATACAAACACAAATCCATTTTGTCATATGGTAAAGAGAAGTAAAACTCATCCTGCCCTTGTGGCATGGAATAGGTATCGGTCGTCGGAAGTCTCTTAAGAATATTTTCTGGAACACCGACATAGGCTGCCATTTGATAAACCTGAGTTTTATACAGATGAGCTATAGGCTTTATATCCGCTGCCCCGTCTCCCAGTTTCACAAAAAAACCCTGATCATACTCCTGTAGGTTGGGAGTACCAGTTGTGGCAAAATTCAGCCTGTCCGCATGGTAATACTCCAGCATTTTCCGGACTCTCTGCTTGAAATTTGTCGCCGCAACAATCTCCAGATAAGCCTTAGGAGTCAACCTCTTTTTAACAATCTTACCATCGGGACTCTGGGCAACCACGGAAAAAATCCTTAGAGAATCAGAATTGATGACACTAGGTAGAACTATTTTAGCCTTCCAATCCTTTGTATATTCAGGAATGACTTTTCTATAAGCTTCATCCTGCTTCTCATAACATCCAAGAGAATCGAGAATCGGGCTGATATTAACATACTCATAATCAATTCCGAAATTCTCAGCAACACTTCGGCTCAGTTCCAAAGTTTCTTCTGAAGAATGCTTTTCCGGCATCAGGAGACCGAAAACCCGCTCTTTACCCAATGCTTTCACAGAAAGACCAGCGACAGTGCTGCTATCGATCCCTCCTGACAATGCCACAACTACACCTTGCCTCTTCAATTTCATTGGTACGGTTTCAACAATAAAATCTGTTATCGCCTTGCATTCTTTCTCAAGATCAAGTTTGAGTGTTTCTATTGAAAATTTATCTGTCATTCTCAATTCTCCCTTTTCACTTTTTTTTCTTTCAAATTGTTTTTCATAATCTTTCCTAATTTGTTTTGGGGAAAGAACTGGTGATTGTTTATACTGACTCTTTTAAAACAATAAATAAACTTTTTTTAATCATTGAATAAATAAATAATTGAAAAAGTAATGTTTCAATCATATAGTGTTATTTATGAAAAAAGCCACGATTTTTTTATTCATCGGACTATTTTTTTTACCAGTTTTACTATCATGCAAAAATCAGGAAACAGCAATGACAGATTACAGTATAGAAAAATTGAACATCGATAAACTGGCTGATAAATACATCTACTTCGGCCATCAGTCAGTCGGGAAGAACATCCTCGATGGCATTGCAGAAAGTGGTATCAATATACAAATTTCCGAAATTACTGAAATCGGAGATAAGAATACTGGTTTCATTCATTCTTATATTGGAGAGAATACCAATCCTTTATCGAAACTTGAAGATTTTTCAGAAACAATAAAATCAATTAATGGCGAAATTGATATTTCGATTATTAAATTTTGCTATATTGATTTTAATGAAAATACAGATATTCAATCTTTACTTTCTAATTATATGAAAGTCTTTGATCAACTACATGACGATTATCCCGGAATACTGTTTGTTCATATGACAATACCGCTCGTTGAACAGCAAAACGGAATTAAAGCCTTTGTAAAAAGGATTCTTAAGCGGCCGATTTATGGTTCAACTGAAAACCTGGTAAGGCAGGATTTTAATGCTTTACTACGAGAAAACTATGCGAATATCTTCGATCTGGCAGCCATTGAATCGACTCGTCCTGATGGAACACGATTAGAACATATGCTGAAAGGACGGAAATATTACAGCCTCTATCCAGGATATACCGACGATGGTGGCCATCTCAATGAAACTGGCAGACGGATTGTTGCTTACGAACTGCTAAAATATTTATCAGAAATGGATACAAAATAAAAGGAGACAATATGGCTGAACTCGGCATCAAAGACAAAAAGGAAATAATTCAGGAAATAAGGAAGTTCATAATCGGGAATTTTCTCTTTGGAAATGCTTCGGAAATGGTAGGTGAATCGGATTCCTTCATGGAAAACGGAATCATCGATTCCACTGGGATTCTAGAGCTGATCGAACATGTTGAAGAACAGTACTCCATCACTGTGGAAGATGATGAACTGATCCCAGAGAATCTCGATTCCCTGGAAAATATCTCCGCGTTCATTCAGAAAAAAAATAACTGAATCAGACTCTGTCAACGATATGCTCGGGACTGGAAAACTTCTTTTCTGGTCCCTTTTCTTTTCTAATAATCTGTTTGAAATTTAACATGGTTGAAATTATCCCCACAATCCTCATATTATCAGTATTACCCATTTTCTTTTCAGGCTTCTGTGTGCATTTTTTTACAAAACGACTGACCATCTCAGGCTGGAATATCCCAGCTTCTTTCAGCATTTCCATCGACAGAATCTCTTCCATCCATTCATGCCTTCCTGATTCGAAAAAGAAACTCTGTGCGTCGGGAGCCCGGTAGGGCTGCTTAGGTCGATGGATTATTGACTCAGGAATGATATTTTTGAAAGTCTTTTTCAGCAGATATTTTTCTAATAAACCATTTAGTTTCAGATCAGCCGGTAGATTGTCGGCAAAATCGTTGAATATGTGATCAAGAAAAGGGAAACGCCCTTCTACCGAATTTCCCATGAGCATTCGATCTCCCTGGGCTGATAGAATATAACCCGAGAGCAGTGTTCTGTATTCAATCCACTGATCCCGCTGAAGAGAATTCCACTTGGAGAACTGCTCCGGAAGGGTGGACTGCAGAGCATGAATGACGCTCGCAGATGATACAGTCCCCAGAAAATCAGGATTGAACATCTTTAAAATATTTGATGCAGTTTCCCACCGAGTTCTGTGAGATAGGAAAGGATCTGTAATATCCAGATTTTTACTAAAAAAAGACTTTGCAAAAGCCGGAGTATTGGTTGGCGACCGTTCCATCCAGGGGTAGAGTTGCCCGATCAGTTCCAGATTCTCAGAAGAGTTGGGATTCTTCGCTATAATACGCCGCACTTTTGCTTCCCGGAAGATATCGTAGCCAGCCAGGGTCTCATCAGCCCCCTCACCTGTTACGACAACCTTGAATCCCGATTCCCGCACGAGGCGGGACAAAAGAAAGAGAGGCGCCGGAGCGGTTCTCAGAATCGGTCTTTCCGCATAATAGACAACTTCCGGGAAAACAGAACCAATATCCCGATTGGAAATCATAATACTGTGATGCTCTGTACCTAGCTTTTCAGCCATCTCGTTCTGATAGATTCCCTCATCAAATTCGGAATCTTCAAATCTCAAGGAAAAGGTGTTCAATGAAGTAGTATACTGACTGACCAGTGAAGCCGTTATCGAACTATCAATTCCACCTGAAAGATAAGCTCCAACAGGAACATCACTTCGTGTAAAACGTAGTCGGCAGGCTTCACGCAGCTTCTCTTCCAGGATCTCTAGATATTCTCTTTCACTTTTTACTGGTTCAGATTGGAAACTGATTTCCCAATAAGGCTTGATTGTCATTTTACTATCTTTATATATAGCAAAAGTCCCTGGAAGTAATTCACAGATTCCTCTGTATGCAGTTTTAGGAGCCACCGGACTCCAGTACGTAAAAATCTCTGTCATACCATCGGGATCAAATGCTCGTTCCAAAGAATTATCACAAAATAGGGCTTTTATTTCGGAACCGAATAAAAATCTACTCTTTCTATCCGCATAATACAATGGACGAATCCCATGACGGTCTCGAGATAAAATCAGTTCCTTTTTCCTTGTATCCCACAGTGCAAATGCCCACTGCCCATTAAATTTCTCAAAACAATCCTGTCCCCACTCTTCCCAGGCATGAACAATGGTTTCCGTGTCACTTTTTGTTTTGAACTTATGCCCTTTAGCAATTAATATGTCTCTCAATTCTAGATAATTGAAAATTTCTCCATTAAAGGTAATCCATAGAGTTTCATCTTCATTCGAAAGAGGCTGAGCTCCAGTCGACAAGTCAATAATGGAAAGCCTGGTATGACCCAGACCAGCTTGTTTATCCCTGTAATACCCACATGAATCGGGTCCTCTATGGTAGAGAGAATCAATCATTTCCCTCAGTAGAACCTTAGAAGGAATCTTTCCGTTGTTCTCAATTATTCCGCAAATACCGCACATTATCATCCTCCTGTTTGTTTTCATTAGTTTAAGATAAAAAACAGCTGAGTAAAACTTGTTTTTTTTTAAAAGCGACTTATAATGTTTAACAATTACGAATAAAGGGAAGAAACATGAAAAACGGTCTCATTGTTCTCTCTCTCATTTCCTTTTTGTTTTTTAATAATTCCTGTTCGGGAAATTCTCTTTTAAATGAATTAAAGAATCCGGGAGATGATTCTGATACATTAACAAATCTTCCCATTATCGCAGATCATAGTTATGCAAACAAAGAGACCTTACAACAGATCCCTTTATCTGCTCTTGAAAAAACCAAAGCGAATCTTCACATAGCATACGGGCACACATCACACGGAAGCCAGATAACTTCCGGTATGACAGGTCTGGTATCCTTCGCCAACAACGGGGCTTTGGGCAACCAGTATGTAAATGACTTTTTTGCTTGGGAAGAATCCTCAAATACAGGAACCCTGCATCTTCTTGAGGGTGACGGGTATGGAGACGGACCTTTGGATCACGATGCAGGATACTATCCCTCCTGGTATAATGAAACTGTTGAATTTCTCGAGAATCCTTCCAATTCACAGTATAACGTCATTATATGGTCCTGGTGCGGTCAGGTTTCCTCGAAGACAGAGCAGACCATGATCGATCAATATCTCGATCCCATGAATCAGCTTGAACAAACCTATCCTGATGTCACTTTCGTTTACATGACGGGACACCTGGACGGATCGGGATTGACGGGAAATCTGCACTTACGAAATGAGCAGATCAGAGATTACTGTCGAAAGAACAAGAAAGTTCTTTTCGACTTTGCCGATATAGAATGCTATGATCCCCACGGTACTTATTTCGGGAATAAAATTCCCAATGACAATTGCGATTACGATTCCAACAATGATGGATCGAGAGACAAAAACTGGGCCACAGAATGGCAGAATAGCCATACAGAAGATGTAGACTGGTACAAATGCAGTTCAGCACACAGTCAGGCACTGAACGCCAATATGAAAGCTTACGCTGCATGGTGGCTCTGGGCCAGATTAGCCGGTTGGGATGGAAAATAAATAAGGATGAACCGATGATTAAAAGTTTCAAAATTCTCATTTTCCTCACATTTTCAATTATATTTTTCTCCTGTGATGTACTTACTCTCTTTCAGGATGATGACGAACCCTTTACTCCGGAACCGGAGGTAGAGCTTGAGGCTCCGAATCAACTGGCCATAGATTTATATACAGCGACTAGCGTAGTCTTAACATGGATTGATATGTCTGATAATGAAGAAGGCTTCTCTATTGAACAATCCTATGATGGTACTTTTTTTAGTGAGGTAGGGACTGTCAGCTCAAATATTGAAACTATCACGATCAACAGTTTAACTGCTAATCATCAATACTATTTCAGAATAAAAGCCTTTAATTCCGATTCTGAATCTGATTATTCAGCAATTGTAAGTGTTACAACATTATCCGAAACTTCCAATGAGATATCGACACCGGAGAACCTTGCAATAAGCTCAATAACAACATCCAGTGCTGTACTCATCTGGGATGATATGTCTGACAATGAAGAGGGTTTCTCTATTGAACAATCCTATGATGGTACTTTTTTTAGTGAGGTAGAGACTGTCAGCTCAAATATTGAAACTATCACGATCAACAGTTTAACTGCTAATCATCAATACTATTTCAGAATAAAAGCCTTTAATTCCGATTCTGAATCTGATTATTCAGCAATTGTAAGTGTTACAACATTATCCGAAACTTCCAATGAGATATCTACACCGGAGAACCTTGCAATAAGCTCAATAACAACATCCAGTGCTGTACTCATCTGGGATGATATGTCTGACAATGAAGAGGGTTTCTCTATTGAACAATCCTATGATGGTACTTTTTTTAGTGAGGTAGAGACTGTCAGCTCAAATATTGAAACTATCACGATCAACAGTTTAACTGCTAATCATCAATACTATTTCAGAATAAAAGCCTTTAATTCCGATTCTGAATCTGATTATTCCAACTCAGTTCAATTGACAACTCTTCCACAAACACTTGTTGATATAACTCCTCCTGTTTCAACGGAGAAATTAATTTTTATCCATCATTCCTGTGGAGATAACTGGCTAAGCAATTCTAATGGTGATTTAGGAAATAGTCTGGGAAGTAGCAACTATTACGTACGTGACATTTATTATGGATGGGATGCACCATATAATGATAATATCGGAGATAGAACAGATACAATTAATTGGCCAACTTGGTTTGCTTCAGAAACCTTACAAGGCAATGGAGAGACTCAAACTAATAATATTATGAATTCAGTTTATACTTCAAATTCTCAATATTCATCCTATACTTCAATTAGTGATCCAGGAGGTGAAAATTCCATCATAATGTTTAAATCCTGTTACCCAAATTCAGAAGTTGGAAGTAGCATTGATGATGAAAAGGCAATATATAATAGCCTACTACCTTATTTTGCCTCTCACACAGAAAAGCTTTTTATTTTAATAACACCTCCTGGAGAGACAGATGTTACAAGTTATATCCTTACGAAAGAACTAAATCAATGGCTTGTTAATATGGATACAGGTTGGCTCTCATCCTACTCAGAGAAAAATGTAGCTGTTTTTGATTTCTACTGCGTCCTTTCTGAAAACGATTCTCATCATACAGTCGAAAATGATGAAATTGTTTATATTTATTCTGATGATTATGATGGAAAATCACCATATCACAATAATTATGATGATCACCCTAATAATATTGGAAATCAAAAATCTTCAGCTGAGCTACTACCTCTATTGAATTATTTCTATAACAGATGGAAAAATAATTAAAAAAGCATTCTATAAATTCACTTAGAATTCCTATCTGAACCTCCTTATTGATTGGGCGTTGACTAATAAGAGACATTTCTACATCCGCCAGAAGCATCAATTATATCTTCATTAAGTTATTTAGCATAGAATATGCAGAAAAGGATCTTCATGGAGGTCAATCATTAGGAGAAGTCTCGAGAGAGATCATTTAACAAGCAGATCTTATAAATTATTTGCCAGGTGCGATCAAAGCCCAGTAATCACTTCCTGTCAATGACAATCACATCATCAAGATAAATGACAATACCCAATCTTCCACTATTACCGATTCCAGTTTGGATATCCCAATTCCAGCTGGAGACTTCTTCAATAACTCCATACGTACTAAGTGAGTTTTTTACGTAACTTATACCTGCAGAAACTTCATATTCGGCAAAAAAAGAAATAAACTCTAAAAGAAATACTTCTACCCCGAGAAAAGCATTAGCTTCCAGAGGAACAGTAAGTAATTTCTCCCAATTATCCTCATTTGTTTCTGCTTTTTCATGTATTATTCCTGCCTGAAGCCCTCCACCCCAATAAGGTGTAATTCGGCCATTTCTCACTTTTTTTTCAATGGCAATCCCTAAATCACCGGATATTACTTCACTACTTTTTGAATAGCCAAAATCTCCCATGATTCTAAAATTTATAGAAGGAAGAACTAATTTAATGCCAATTCCTCCATTATAGTCATCAAGATCAATTAATAATGTCTCTGTAGAAAAAATAAATCCAATATGATTTATTTTTTTTTCTTCATTTTTCTGAGTATCCTGACCGATCAGGTAATGAGTAAAAACAACAATAAATAGAACAAAAACAACTTTTTTCATAAATCATGCCTCACTAATTATGGAGTCCAATTAACATACCAGCCTACGGCAGGTTTAGCAGTTGAATCAAGAGAACTGTGCATTTCTGTTTCAAACCCCTTTTCATCTACATAACTAACAGCGAAATCATAAATACCAAAATCTAAAATACTATTTGAAATCAATAATTGCGGAGTATCAGAGATCGAACTCTCAGACAAGAATGTCCATGTTAACCTACCATGTTCCCGATAATAAACTCTGTAATAATCTGACAATCCATCATTTATAAGTTTATTATAGTTATGATCCCAGGATAGTAAAAAAGATTCATCATAAACTGAAATTTCAAATGGACCAGTGTTATTTCCAAATAATACATTACATGATGAAAACAATATGATAGAGAATATTACTAAAATAAATACATAAAATAAAATCTTCCTGGAAAACATATCGATCACCATATTAATATGACACATTATCAATCACATTTGTAGTATCAGATCATATCTTTTCAAATTATTTTATTCTTGACCTGACGACACAAACAAAATACTCTTTTAGTAACTTACTTTTCCAGGATATTTTATGTTGAAAAAACTATTTTCTGTCACGGTTCTAATATCAGCGTTCCTCCTGCCTGCAGCAGCCCAGAGCCTTTATCTCGAAGACGGTATAGGTGGTTCAGCATTCGGTTTATCGACAACAATCAACGGAGATGGATTTAAGTCCGCTGAAGTTTCAGCAGCCTACTCTATCGGTGGTATGATGGACATAGGATTTCAACTGAACAGGATATCAGGGGAAATTCTCACCTACGAAAGTACAGACTGGAATTTTGAGTTTCTCTACAATCTCATTGTCCTGAAGCAGGGTGACTACAACCCTGTAAATCTCCAGCTTGAAGGCTTGTTCGGCTATTCTAATATTACATCAGTCGTTTATGACAATAATTCCATTACCGAAGAAGGAATGGGGTTTCAGATCGGAACTACCATATCTCATGAGTTTTTCAAAGAACGACTTTTCAGTTTTCTTATCGGGGGAAAAGCCCATTACAAAAATTATCTCTATACTAAGACAGATCCTAACGAAGTTCCTACTGTATCAACAGAAAGATATGAAAGTCTGGCAGCCGGCGGTTTGGTCGCCATTTCACTGCGTCCTGAAAACTTTCCTATTGTTACTGTCGAAACATCAATAATTTATGATATAACAAATGATAAACTGAATGTAACACCGACTCTATACCTTATATCACCGCGGTACTAAATGAAGGTTAAACCCGGATCTGATGATAAAAGACTAATCTATAAAATTCTAAACGGAGTTTACATTACTTTCGGACTTATTCCTGTATTTCTGATTATAGCGCTGACAGCTTTCCTGGCATTTTATATAATAAAAACATGGCTGGGAATTGATCTCTTCTCAGAGATACATCTTCTGGATTTTTTCGAATAAAAACAATCCCGCCTCGCGGCGGGACCATTGATAAAAAAGTAGCTGAGTTACCGGATCCCGTAATTCTCCACAACAAAATCGATATCCTTATCCCCTCTTCCGCTGAGGTTCACCAGGATCGACTGTCTCGGCTTTTCTTTCGCCAGTTTCATGGCGAATGCCACGGCATGGGCGCTTTCCAGGGCGGGAATAATCCCCTCTTTTTTACTCAGCTGGAAGAAAGCATCGAGACACTCTTCATCATCTGCTGTCACGTAATTCACTCTACCCAGATCCTTAAGCATGGAATGCTCCGGACCGACTCCCGGGTAATCGAGGCCGCTGGCAATGGAATAAACCGGCGCCGGTTCGCCTTTTTCGTCCTGAAGAGTGTAGCACTTGAATCCGTGGATCATTCCCGGAGTGCCGTAAGTCATGGTTGCGGCATGCTCTCCCGGTTTGAATGATTTTCCGAGCGGTTCCACACCGTAAATGTTCACATCCTTATCATCGATAAATCCGGAAAAGAGCCCCATGGCATTACTGCCGCCGCCGACGCAGGCGACCAGGTTGTCGGGTAGCTCTCCGGTCATTTCATAAAACTGCTCTCTCGCTTCAATCCCCACGACTCTCTGGAAATCCCGAACCATCATGGGAAAGGGATGGGGTCCTACAACCGATCCGATACAGTAAATCGAAGTGATAGGGTCTTTCAGGTAAGCTTCAAAGGCCGAATCAACCGCTTCCTTCAGAGTTTTCAGTCCGTGGCTTACGGGAACGACTTTCGCCCCGAGTATTTCCATTCTCACGACATTGGGATGCTCCTTGGCAATATCCACTTCGCCCATATGAATTTCACATTCCAGACCGAAGTAAGCCGCAGCTGTCGCCAGAGCGACTCCATGCTGTCCTGCACCTGTTTCGGCGATAAGTTTCTTCTTTCCCATATATTTTGCCAGGAGCGCTTCACCCATACAATGATTCAGTTTATGAGCTCCTGTGTGATTCAGGTCTTCCCTTTTCAGATAGATGCGGCCTCCGCACTCATCGGAGAGTGTTTTGGCAAAGTAAACAGGAGTCGGTCGTCCCTGAAAATGCTTTCGTATGCTTCTCAATTCAGAGATAAACTGATGGGATTTGCTGATGGAATAATAGGCATCGGTTATTCGATTCATCTCCTCCTGAAGATCGGGGGGAATGAAGCTCCCGCCGTACTCACCGAACATCCCCTGTGTATCGGGATTGCTTTTAAAATAATCACCCATAAAGCGTTTCTCCTTGTAGTAACATTGACTTATAGCGATTCTAATATGTGTTTTTGTTTCTGTCTATAGAAATATTGGAAATTGTTGACATTTTTAAAGGCTCAAAGGAAAATAGATCCCATTAAATTATGTTAAAAAAAATTGCCGTTCTGTCTTCTATCATCCTTTCAGCCATTGGCGTTTATCTCCTGTCCGGTCTTATAGACACTGAAGTTCTTTCCCGCGGAGAGTTTACTTTCCAGCTTCCCCTGCCGGAAGAGATTGCCCGCCAGTACGATGTGCCTCTCTACCCCGATGTGGAGAAGGTCATTCTCACAGGATTCTTCTCCGATTGGGATGAGAATGACGAAAATTACGCTATGGTTCCCGAAACAGACGATCCCCATAATCAGAAATGGTCGACGACCATTATCCTTCCCCCGGGCGAACATCAGTACAAATACGCGGTGTATATTAAGGGATTGGATAATCCTGTCTGGACGCAGGACAGGTTTTCACCGGAACAGGTCAACAACGGCATGAACGGTTACAATTCCATTATCAGAATCGGCCGTTTCTCCCTTTTCAGAGAGATTCTCCGCTATCTGATCTACGCTCTGCTTGTACTATTGTTTATTCTGCTTTTTCCTCTGATCTTTCACGGAACCGGAAGAAGGAGAGCCCTGATTCTTCTGACATGTCTTCTGATGGCTTCCAATGTCGGTTTCTTCCTTTTTCATCTTATAAGTGACCGGCAGTACTACAATTTTATTTCCCGGTCCGTTATTTCGATCCTCGAGAACGATCTTAATCACAGCACGGACAGTCCCTACTCTGTTTTCAATCGCTTCCTCTGGCATAAAATGGATAAAATCGGCATCAGGAACTTTGAAGACCGTTACAAATACGCTTCTCTTCTCTTCTTTGACAGGGAATTCCATTTGAAGGATTTCGATTACAGGACATTTAACAACTATCACCTGGACAATCCCCTTTCGCTCAAATCTTCAGGAGAACTGGTTTACCCTTACTTTAGAAATCAGATAGAAAAACTGCAGAAACAGGATGTAAACGAAAAAACCTATCTGCTGCCGGCGTCTCTGAGGCTCTATTACAAAAATCATCTTCCCGGAACGGGAAAGAACCTGGAAAGCGGAAAATCTTTTATTCAGTTATCCGCCCGGACCTATCTCTTCCCCTATATCGAAGAGAACAGCATGACAGGCTATCTGGGCATATATTTTTCCGACCGGAACAGAGTCATTGTCGATTCCTATCTGATTTTCAATATGGCCGCACTTCTCTTCTTTACAGCCCTCATCTTTTTGTTCAATGCTCTGAAAAAAGATGATGAAAACCTCGACGACCTTCTTGCAGTCTTTGCGGAAAGATACGGGATTACCGCCAGGGAATGCGATATCATCCCCTACATTCTCGAGGGAATGACAAATAAGGAGATTGCCGGAGATCTCAATATATCAAAACGGACTGTGGACAATCATATCTACAACATTCTCCATAAAGCGTCGGTGAAAAACCGCGTGGAATTGATCCACATCATTAAAAACTCCCGCTGAGTATATATACCTGTTCCCTATTTCAGGTACTTATACTCATTGCCGGCTCAGAATTCCCCTCTGATAATGGTCCGGAAAGGAGTATTATCATGAAAAGAATTTTAGTCCTGCCGCTTTTTCTGATTATGTTCGGATGTGCGACTATGAACCGGGAAGCCTCTGAGTTTCCCGAATTCAGTCTGGCCGGCGGCGTATACAGGGAAGCCATCGACGTGTCTGTTTCCTCAGAAAGAGGAGACAGGGTTTTCTACACACTGGACGGTTCCACACCGACACCGGAATCAACAGAATACGAAGGACCTGTTCATCTCGACAGTCCGTCCCTGTTGAGAGTTATGGCTCTTAAAAAAGACGGCACGATGAAATATGCCATGTCCATGTATGATTTTGATCGGGACCCCGATCTCGAAGCCCATCTCCCCTCTCCGGTCTGGACCGATCAGATCATCTATTTCGCTCTCCTGGACAGAATGAACAATGGCGATCCCGGGAATGATGACCAGGGTTACGGAGAAGCCAATGTATCGGAAGAGACCTGGTACAGCGGTGGTGATTTCAAGGGACTGGAAGAGAAGCTGGACTATATTAAAAACCTCGGGGCCACGGCTGTCTGGATAACCCCTCCTGTAAAGAATCAGTGGTCGGAGGGGAATTTCGGAGGTTCCCACGGATACTGGGCGTCCGATTTTATGGCTGTCGATCCCCATTATGGCGATCTGGAAGCTTACAGATCTTTTGTAAAGGCAGCCCATGACAAAGGTATTTATGTGATTCAGGATATTGTCGTCAATCACACAGGGGATTATTTCAATATTGACCGCAAGACAGGTCAGTGGAGTCTCAAGGAAAAATCCGAACCGGCTGCTTCCCCTGACCAGCTCCCCTGGAGCCTCAACGATCCTTCTGTTTTTACAGAAGACGAGCTGAAGAATAATTCCTTCTACCACTGGACACCGGCCATTTCGGACTTTAACGACCGGTCACAGCTTTTCACATACCAGCTGAGTAACCTCGATGACATCAATACAACAAATCCCGATGTAAGAAACCTCCTGACAGGATACTACCGATACTGGCTCGATAAGGTCGATGTTGACGGATACCGGGTCGATACGGTCAAGTATGTGGAACCGGAGTTTTTTGAGGATTTCGCCGAAGATGGTATTCGAACCTATGCCCGGAAAATGGGTAAAGAGGATTTTATACTCTTCGGAGAATCCTGGGACGGAGACGGAAAGTTCAATGCCTCCTACACTCAGGGCAAAAACGGAGAGAAGCGGCTTGATTCGCTGATCTATTTTACGCTCAACTTCGCCATAAGAAATGTATTCGGAAACGGAAATCCCACCAGCGAGCTGACGGAAGTTCTCTCGAAGCGATATGAGACGGGCTATCAGGACCCGAAAAAACTGGTCACCTTTGTGGACAATCACGATATGGAAAGGCTCATCAACTCAACCACTCCGGAACTGGTCAAAGAAGCCTATGCCTTTATTATGACCATTCCCGGGATTCCCCAGCTTTACTACGGTTCTGAACAGGGGATGACAGAACGGAGAGGAGCCATGTTTGCCGGCGGATTTGAAACAGCCGGAAAAGCGAATAACCGGGATCTCTTTGATGAGAACAATACCTGGTATAAATATTTTCAGGAACTGACGGAACTGAGAAAGCAGAACTCGGTCTTCCGGAACGGGAAAATGACAATTGTCAAGGACAATTCCGGCTCCAACGGCCTGTTCGCCTACAAACTTATCGAAGGAGAAGGCGGGTCCGGCAGGGAAGCTTTTGTCATTTTCAACACATCGGCAGAGGGAAAAGTATCAATCGACATGGATACGCAGTTTGAACCGGGAACGACTTTCCGGCTCCTCGATCCCTTTCAAGGTGATGTTCAGAAAAACATCACAGCCGGCGAATCGGGACAATTAACAGTTCTTATGCCCGGCCAGTCCTTTGCCGTTTACCTCAAAGAGGGCGAAACAAGGGAAATGAACACTCAGAATAACAGCATTGCCATCACCAGCCGTTTCGAAACGGAAATGTCCGATCCCGAAGTCAAAGTGGAAGGTACAATAGACAAGCCTGCCACAGTGGGGCTCTTTGTCGACGGCAATTATTACAGCAGTAAACTTTTTTCAGCTGGTGAAACTTGGTCCGGAGAGATAGAGTTGACCTCTCTGATGAATGGCGAACATGAAATTGTCTCGTTTATCAAAGGCGATGATATCGATGAGAATATCTATTCAGCGCCGGTAAGCATCATTGTGAAAAAACCGTTTATTCTGAGAACATCGGTATCAGATCCGTCGGGAGATGAAAATTACAGAATGCCGACCAATGAGTCCTTTGTCCATCAGCAGGATATTCTGGGAGCCGAAGTTTACACATCGGGTACGGATATCCGAATCGACCTTGAAATGGCGAAGACGACTGATGTGTGGAGCCCCACCATCAACGATTTCGATCATGTCCTTCTCAATATCTTCCTGAAGAAGGGAGATGAAACCGGCGGTATTGAAGAACTGCCCGGGTTGAATGCTTCAGTTCCCGCATCGATGGGATCCTGGGATTTTCATGCCGCTCTGGCCGGCTGGGCATCGGGAATCAGCGACAGCTCCGGAAAAGCCTTAAGCCCTTCTCCCTACGGCGAAGTGAATCATGAGAAGAATGTTATCTCCGTTTTTATTCCATCGTCGTCTATCGGCAATCCCAGATCTCTCGATGGATGGAAGATCTACATTTCTACGTGGGATGAAGATTCAGGGAATCCCAGAAAACTCACTCCCGATGGCGCGGAATGGGTCTTCGGAGGAGGAGACAGTACGACAGATCCTCTGATTATGGATGATCTTGAGGTTCTGGAATTGTAATCGGAATATCCTTTTACAGGCTCCCCCGGATTTACCGTTGTCCGGCGGGAGCCTTTTTCAGTTTGAGAACTGTAGAATCGAATATTTTTTCTTCCAGAAATATTTCAGTGACAAAGGCTGACAGTTTATCATTTCCCAGAATACTTTTAATTTTCCCTGACCGGCACAGGTCGGGAACTAATTGATTCATTGTCTCAGTGTTGAAAGCGATATCCTTCCCGAGATTTTTCTTCTCATCGGACAGAAAACCGGTGTATCTGTCGATGCTTTTCCGGAGAGATGACACATCAATCCCTTTTCTGCTGTAGACATCACTCATCTGTATCAGAAGAAGAAATAGTTCATCGCTGTTGTGAAGGGTATTCCGGTAGACCTGATGAGGTACCATTGTCGGGACAGCCATTTCTCCTGTTATCCTATCCATCCTTTTCGCAATTTCATCGCGGTAGTTCTTCAGAGGATTGCCCGACTGCAAGTTATTGCTGAACAGTTCTTTATAGGGGTCAACAAGTCCGGGATAATGTTCCTTCAATCTGGTCAGATAAAAATCTTTTTGTCTCCCCGGTCTCAGGGTGAGCCATCCGGGCATAATGAAATCCGCCCCTCTGTTAATAACTTCATCGAAGAGAGTTTTCAGATGCTCTTCCGAATCTCCCAGATAGGGAAGAAAAGGCATAGCCAGGACTCCAACCGTGCATCCGGCTTTTTTCAGTTTTTCTATAAGAGACAATCTCTGCTCCACCGTCGCCGCTTCGGGTTCGAAAATCTCCCGGATTCTGTCATCAAGATGTACCAGGGATATAAATACGGAAACTCCCGATCGACCGGCAATCTTCTCCAGTACGGGTATATCCCGCTCTATCAGGGCCGATTTTGTAAGTAGATTGACCGGCAGATCAAACCAGGAGAGAACATCGAGACATTTCGCCGTTATCCCCAGCTCCTCTTCCACCGGCTGATAGGCGTCTGTCACCCCGGAACTGATGGTGACCGGTCCCCTCTCGCGGATATTGGACAGTTCTTTGAGAAGCAGCTGATCGATATTATCCCGGACAACGATATCTCTCTCAAAATCGCCTTCCACATAGTATTTTTCCGCTCTGCCGTCGCAGTAGGCGCAGCCGTGAGAACAGGCCATATAGGGGGAGAATTTATAACGACTCACCGTAAAGTTGTCGGGAAACAGTTCTTTGCGGAGTGCTTTTTTTACCTGTTTTCTATGGAGATTGTAGTTCATCATCATTCAATTTTAATCAGCTTACGATTTCCCTTTTGTAAAATAGAAGGATCTATCCATTTTTATATCATCTGCATTAAGTAAAAAACAACAGAATATTTTTATCCAATTATCTTCAATAATCTTTGTATTTGTATACACGGCGGTATATACTTACAAAAGAGGGTATTAAAATGCAAGTAGTTAAAGTTTTTAAAAGCGGAAACAGTCAAGCTGTACGAATTCCAAAAGAATATGCAATCGACGATAAGGAGATGTTTATCCACAAAGTCGGGAACTCCATCATTCTCACATCCAAAAAAGATATTTGGGATTCGTTCCGGAACAGTATCGATCAGTTTTCAGATGATTTATTTGAGGACGGCAGAGAAGAGCCGGAAATGCAGGAGCGGGAAAGCTTCTAAATGTATCTACTGGATACAAACATCTGCATTTACCTGATGAAAAACAAATATCCCCATTTACAGGCAAAAGTAGAAGAGAAACCAATATCCTCTTTGGCCTTGTCATCCGTCACATTAGCAGAACTGGAGTATGGTATATCTAAAAGTAAATACCCTGAAAAAAACAAGGATTTACTATATGGATTTATATCACCCTTTGACATTGTATCTTTCAGTGAGCTGGATGCTGAGAATTTTGGCTATATAAGAGCGATTCTGGAGAGATCAGGGACACCAATCGGTCCATATGATCTTCAGATTGCCGCTCAATGTCTTACAAGAAACCTATGTCTGATTACAAATAATGTGAAAGAATTCGAACGCGTCCCGAATCTGAAAATTGAAAATTGGATTGATGAATAAAGTTGAAAAAAATTACATTGGCAAGAAGCGGAGGCTTTTTAAAAGTTAACAGATTAAAAGAGAAGAGATTTCCTCGGGATAAGATCTTCTTCAGTTCAAGGCAGGCTTAACTTCGAGATGAGCTGCGAGACTCGCAGCAGCGAACTTTGTTCAAATGCACCGCAGAAGTTAAGCCTAACGCCGAAATAGAGAAGAGATTACCCGAGGTAACCCTGAGGATTGTTCTTCTGCCACCTCCACGAATCAGCGCACATATCATCCATATTCTTTTCCGCTTTCCACCCCAGCTCTTTCTCGGCATAGGAAGGTTCGGCGTAGCAGGTGGCGATATCTCCGGGTCGGCGTTCCGTTACTTCATAGGGGATATCTTTCCCGGACGCTTTGCGGAATGCCTCGATAACATCCAGAACGCTGTAGCCTTTACCGGTTCCAAGGTTGTAGATAACCACACCGGGTTTGCTGTTCAGTTTTTCCAGAGCTTTCAGATGCCCTGCGGCCAGATCCATCACGTGGATGTAATCGCGGACCCCCGTTCCGTCGGGCGTATCGTAATCATTTCCGAACACATAGACCTTCTCTCGCTTCCCGACGGCTACCTGGGCGACAAAGGGAACCAGGTTGTTGGGGATACCGTTGGGGTCCTCCCCTATCTGCCCGCTTTCATGGGCTCCGATGGGGTTGAAGTAGCGGAGAATGGCCACATTCAGGGATTTGTCGGCGACCGCCAGGTCCTGCAGGATCTGCTCGAGCATCAGTTTGGTCTGCCCGTAGGGATTGGTGGCATGGAGTGCCGCGCTTTCTGTTATGGGAACGGTTTCAGGATCGCCGTAAACTGTGGCGCTGGAACTGAATACGATATTCTTCACCTTATGCTTGTTCATCAGAGAGCAGAGATTGAATGTTCCCGTCAGGTTATTGTGATAATAATGGAGGGGAATGGATACCGATTCTCCGACTGCTTTCAAACCGGCGAAATGGATAACCGAATCGATTTTGTTTTCAATGAACGCGCGTTCAAGATCATCAATATTTAAAAGATCGACATTGTAAAACTTAAGCTCCTTACCGGTGAGCTTCTGCACTCTTCTGAGAGATTCTTCCGAACTGTTGGAGAGATTATCCACGACAACGACATTATGTCCCGCTTCAAGAAGCAGCAGACAGGTGTGGCTGCCGATGTATCCGGCGCCGCCGGTTACTAAAATATTCATTCCGACTCCTCTATGTTTTTTTTCTTTTGTTTCATTTTAAAGCCAGAACACAGGGCGTGAATAGATACAACGTTAAATTATCTAAAAAAAATCATTTCCGCTTTGCATATTTCCTTAGATAAAACTGTCTCATAAGCACAGCATCGAACTTGCTCAGCTCTTTCGCTCCGCCCAGAAATTCTGCTTCGATAAAAACCTTACAGCTCTTCTCCAGAACCTGCGCCACGGCGAAACAGTCATCCATGGTCGGTGCCGCGCACACAGCCCCGTGGTTGGCCAGTATGCAGGCATTCCGTCCCTTCATAGCTTTGAGGGTTTCCCTGACCAGTTTCCCCGTGCTGGGAAGAGCGTATTTGGCGATCCGGACATCGGGGCCGATCAGCTGGGCCATATCGTCCAGGACCGCCGGCATGACCCGGTGAGCCGCTGCTATAGTTGAAGCATTAACCTGATGGGTGTGTATTATGGCATTGATGTCCTTACGGGTTTTATAGAGTCCCGCATGGACGCCTTTTTCCGACGAAGGCTTCACATCGCCTTCGTGTTCACCGGTAAGATAATTCATAATCACAATGTCTTCCGGCGTCATCTCTTCGTAGGCCTTGCCGCTGGGAGTAATGGCGCAGAGCCGGTCATCGATCCGGACGCTCACATTCCCCCAGGTGCGGGCGACCAGTCCCTCATTGAGAAGTTTCATTCCCGCATCACAGACCTGTTTACGTGCTTCATCTTTCGTCATGCTTTGACCCCTTCCACATTTTTGAATACCCGCTCGAATCGCACCAGAGCGTCATCGATGATCTCATCCGTATCGGCTGCGGAGGTGTACATCCGGCTTCCCGCCAGTGTGACAAGCCCTTCCGCCATATAAGCGGCGCCCATATGGGTCATTTTGTCTTTCCGGGAATGAATTTCCTTCAGTTTGCCGGGAACCTGCCAGATTTTCATGATGTTGATATCGAAGAGCATAGTTCCCACTGTTTCCAGATGGCAGATCGATCCCTGGTTGTAGGCGACAAAGGGCAGGTCATATTTTTTGATAAGAGCTTTCAATCCTTCGGTCAGTCTGTCCCCGGCTCGTCCAGCTTTTCCAATGGCGTTTGTTTCGGCGATTTTTTTCAAAGTGAAATAACCGGCTGCCGAACTTAGGGGATTGGCCGCCAGCGTTCCGCCCACATGGGCTTTTTTCGACTTCTTCCCGCCGAGTCCGCCGGCCAGATAGGCCATGTACTTTTTCTTTCCGCCCAGTCCCCCGGCCGAGGGATATCCGCCGGCTACGACTTTTCCGAAAACTGTCAAATCGGGAGAGACATTGAAATATCCCTGGGCGCCGCTCATGGCGATACGGAATCCCGTAACCACTTCATCGAAGATGAGAAGAGCCCCGTATTTGTCGCAGAGTTCCCGCACTTTACCGTTGTAGTCATAATCAAGCGGCCGCGTTCCGCTTTCCGGTCCGACAGGCTCCATTATAACAGCAGCCGTTCCGCCGCGGAGTCGGTTTCTCTTCAACATTCGCTCCATCGCCGCGATATCGTTGGGATAGACTTCCTGAGTGTATTTGTAATAAGCCGACGGTATGCCGTGAGACTCAAGCCCGCCCACTCCGGGGATACGGTTCCCGTAGGAAAGCTGGTCGCTCCATCCGTGATAGGCTCCCCCGAGTTTAATAATGTTCTTCTTTTTTGTCGCCAGCCTTGCCACTCGCACGGCAGCCATGGCCGATTCGGTTCCCGAATTAAGCATACGGAACATCTCTACCGAGGGGAAATTTTCGCAGATCAGTTTGGCCAGTTTCATTTCATACTCATGAAACAGCCCCGTTACCGATCCCGTGCTGTCCAGGAGCTCTTTCACTTTCTCCCTCACTTCCGGATCGTTGCTGCCCAGAACGGTCGGACCGCCCGCCTGAAGGAAATCGATGTATTTGTTCCCGTCAAGATCCCAGAGCCAGGCGCCTTCAGCTTTGGTAAAAACCAGGGGAAAAGGATAATTGAAAGCCAGATTGTGCTGAACCCCTCCGGGAATATACTCCTTAGCTTCCTCGATCATTTTCTTCGAGGCAGTACATTTCTCTTCATAGTACTTCAGATATTCCTTCATCGCTTTTTTTGTAATGCTTCTCGAGGGCTGCGCGATGAGAGCGTTAAGCTCTTTCATGACCTCTTGCGTGTTGTGATATTCTTTAATAGCGAATTGTTCCTTCACTTATGTCCTCCGTTCAGTTGGGAAAATGATTTTTTGTTGGTTCCATAGAGCCTTTTGAATACGGCGAAATTCTTATTATAAATATGACGGTTTTCCTTCCGGGGCTGGAATGTCTTTCTCAGGGGTATAAGCGCTTTGACCTCTTCATATCCTTTTATAATCCCCAGCCCCAGTCCGCAGAGTATGGCAGCGCCCGCGGCGCCGGTATTCTTCGAATCAGCCAGAGCTTCCACGGTTTTTCCCGTAATATCCGCCAGTATCTGGCAGGTTACATCGGACCGGGCTCCCCCGCCGGCAAAGCGCACAACATCTCCCACCGGAACATTTTTCTCAATGGACTCAAGGAGCCACCGATTGTGAAAAATCATCCCTTCCACAACAGCGCGGATCATGTCCCGTTTCCCCGTATTGAGATTGATATTGAAGAAGATGCCTCTCGCGTTGGGATCTTCGAAAGGGGCTCTGTTACCGTGGAGCCAGGGAGTGAAGATCACCCCGTTCGAGCCGGGCGGCACTTCGCTGATCACTTCGCTCATATACTCGTAAAGCGTGTTGTACACCGTTTCCGGATCTTCCGAGATCTCTTTTTTTTCCAGATAGATGCCGATGGAATCGAGAGCCAGATGGTCCCTCACCCATTCGAGGCATTTACCCGAAGTTTCCTGTTCGCCTATATAATTGTAATATCCCGGACGGGCTCCGAATATGGAGGCGATCATGCTGTCGAGATCCACTTTCCGGTTTTTAAGAACCGACGCCACCCATCCCGAAGTCCCCATATAGATATGGGTGTCATTCTCTTCAGTCATTCCCGAGCCGAGAGATATGAGCGTCAGATCTCCTCCGCCGCCGAAGACCGGGATTCCCGCTTTCAGTCCGAGGCTTTCCGCGGCACTTTCCGTCAGCCCCCCTGCCGATTCTGTGGCTCCGATGATTTCAGGCATATGGGAAGACTTCACGCCGAAGATGCGGCAGAGAGTCCGGCTCCAGCTCCTCACGCCTTTTCTCGTATTATATATAAATGTGGCATTGGCCGAATCGTCGGTCATGACAAACCGGTCCGTGCAGCGGAGAATCAGGGCCTCTTTAACATCGAGCCACTTGTGAACGCGGGAAAAGATCTCCGGTTCATTATCCTCGACCCATTTGTACTTCCACAGGGGATCCTTGACGCTGGCCGAAACGCCCCCTGTCAGAAAAAGGGAAACCAGGAGCCGGAAGGCATTCATTCCGGCAATTTTCACACCTCTCTTTAATCCCCGTTTCTGTTGAAGGCCGCCTCGCTGATCCATGTAACTCATGGCCCGTCTCAGAGGTTTCCCCTCTTTATCGACAAGTACCAGCCCCTGCATCTGGGAACAGAATGACAGGCCTTCGATCTTGTCTGCCGGGACGCCCGACTCTTTCAGTACGGCACGGGTGGTAACTGTCATGGCATTCCACCAGTCTTCTACATCCTGCTCGGCACCGCCGTTGTCGAGAATATAAAGAGGATATTCACATAAATCACTGGCGACCAGTTCCAGGGAACCGCCGATTTTATAGAGGCACGTCTTGGCGCCGGTGGTACCGATGTCATAGGCCAGAACATAACGATCCATTCAACTTCCTTTCAAAAAGTGAGCAGCTACTCACTTTTATATCATATTAACACATAAGAGAAAAAAAACAAGCTTGAAATTCCCGGCAGGGCAGCCATACACTGACATATGGGTAAAAAAAGTCTCGCTGTCCTCCTGCTTCTTATCACCTCTGTCTCACTTTACGCTGAAGGAAAAGACATCCTGACACTATCTCTTTCGGGAGGAATGACTCTTGATATCGCGGAGTTCGGTCTGGAAAAAAAGTTCCTTTCTGCTGGAATAGCCTTTCAGTTCCCGCGCACGGTTTCTCCCGGATTCAAGCCTCAGTTCTCCTTCAATAACGATACATGGAGCCTCTATCTTCCCGCTGTTCTCTCTCTACCCATACAATCAAGATCAAACAGAAAAATCACTCTGGAACCTTACATGGGAGGCGGTGCGGTCTATTTCAGTGATGACAAGGCTTTTTATCCTCTAGTAACAGGAGGATTGATATTTCATATCGGTTCTTTTTTCACCGATGTCCCCCTCTATTGGTATTTTCATGACAGAGACAGCGACTTCCTTATCGGACTGAACCTGGGTTGGTCCTTTGCCTTCCCGCGATAATTAAGGCTTTTTTCATATTCTGACCTTGCTGGAAAAGGAAAAAAAGAACAAACACTCTTTCATAAAAATGTCCCTTATTTTAAAATTAATACTATGATCAGATTTTTTCTTCGTCATCGCAAGGCGGTTCTCATAATAGGTATTGTTTCCACTGTTCTTCTGGGGGCCAATGCCCTCTTTTTAAAAATCAACGGCAGTTTCACCACAGTCCTTCCCAAGGATGATCCCGACTTTCTCTACAACCGTTATGTGGAGGATACCTTCGGACATTCCGATGAAATCATTCTGCTTCTCACTGACGAGGAATCGATTTACAACGAAGAGGTTATCAGAGCCGTCAAAGGCATCACCGAAGATCTGTCGGAACTGGATCTGATTGAATCAAACAGCATTTTCACTTTCCTGACCGCATCGGATTTCGATTTTAACGCCTTGAGCGACGACAGGGCGGCGAATGATGAATTGATCGCCGAACTGAAGAATTTTATGGAGACCGACCCTTTTTCAACGGGCATCGTTACGAGCAAAGACGGTTTCAGCTGTCTCATCATAGCCCCGGTTTCGAGCGAGCTGACACTGGACGAGGAAAGCCTGACGGAAACGGTCAGCGCCGTCTACGAGATAACCGATAAATACGAAGCTATGTACCCCCGCATTACCATAGAACAATCGGGTCATCCCGTTGTCAACTCGGAGATCATGGCCCGGATCACGACAGATCTTCTGGTTCTCTTCATCGTAGCCATTGTCACCGTAGCGATTATGCTCCGCCTGATTCTGGGAAGTTTTAAAGCCATGCTGGTCCCCATAGTCATCACGGCCATTTCCGTTCTCTGGACTTTCGGCCTCAAGGGACTGCTCCGCTCCGACCTGACCATAACAGAAGCCGTCATTCCCGTTATCCTCATATCGGTAGCCTGCGCTGACGGTATTCACATCGTCAGCGAAGTGTTTCACTTCATGCACCACGGCCATTCGACGGACCGGTCCATCCGCATGACCATGCACCGCCTCTGGAAACCGGTTGTACTCACAAGCCTGACGACGGCTACTGGTTTCGCTTCCTTTGTATTTTCAAGAGGCGAATCGCTCCGCAATATGGGGCTCTATCTCGCTTTTGGCGTGCTGACGGCCATGCTGTTTTCTCTTATTTATATCCCCGTAATCATGTCCTGGTTCGAACCGGTACAGATCCGCAAGCACAACAAACATTTCTCCCGGCAGCTGAAACTGCTCCACAGGATCGAGCTGATAGTGGAAGCTATTATAAGAAAGAGGGTTTTCGTTATCATAGGAGCCTTTGTCATACTGGGACTTTCCATCTGGGGCATGACCAATATCAATACGGATACCGACGAAATCCGCTATTTCAAAAAGGACAATCCCGTAAGGATTTCGGCTGAAAAGATTGAGAGAGAGATGGGAGGGATCAGCGCTCTGCAGATCATTCTCGAATCGGACCAGAAAAATATTTTCCAGGAGCTTGATATCCTGCAGGCCATGGCGGAGTTTCAGAAAATACTCAATGCCAGGGATGATGTGAGCTACAGCCTGTCCCTGGCCGATTATGTGAGCAATTTCTACTTCCGCATGAGAGGCAGGAATCCCGAAATGTATGAGATTCCCGAAAACCAGCTTTTCCTGACCAGAATGTTCCGCATGATCGACAGTACTGAGGATCCCCGGATCGAGAGTATCAAAGCTTTTGTCGATGAGGATTACCGCCGGGCGAAAATAACAGTGAGGATCAACGACTCCAATACATCTGTCATGGAGCAGATTCTGGCTGATATCAAACCGGAACTGGAGCGTCTGTTCGATGACCGGATCACCGTCGGCTATGCCGGGGATTTTCTGAGGCTCAGCAACGGACGGATTATCGTCGAGAGCCAGGTTATGAGTCTGACGGCAACCCTGGGTGTTATCCTTATCGTTCTGTCCTTTATGTACCGCTCCCCCATTATGGGCATTGTCGTATCCCTGCCGGTGATCATCGCCGTCATGTTCAATTTCGCCATCATGTGGCTCTTCAATGTCTCGCTCAACCCCGCCACGTCCATCATAGCGGCGGTCGGCCTGGGTGTCGGAATCGATTACTCCATCCATCTATACTCGCGGTTCCGGTTTCTGTACAGGAAAAGCGGCCGGAAAGAGGAAAGCATCGTCAACGCGGTCGTTGAGACATCGAGAGGGATTTTATCCAATGCCCTGTCTGTGGGGCTGGGATTTCTGATCCTGCTTTTATCGGCTTACAGCATCATAAACGATATGGGCTGGATTGTGGCTCTGTCCATGGTGACGACATCCATAACATCACTGGTTCTTCTGCCGGTTTTACTCTCTTATATCGTCCCTTCAAAGAAGTAAGCCGGAATCTGTCCAGAAAATCCGTATTTTTTCCTCAACAAAAATGTTTACGGAAACATTTTTCGGTGATACACTATGTTTACGCAAACAAATTAGAACCGTAAAGGACTGATATGACAAATCAAATAGACCATATTCCCTTGAGGAAACTGAGTCTGAAATCGAGAATCTATCATCAGCGCTACCTGCTTTTCATGGCCCTCCCGGCCGTTATCTGGATGATCGTTTTCAATTACATTCCCATGTACGGGATCATTATAGCTTTCAAGCGCTACAGAATCATTAAATCCATAGCCGATGCTCCCTGGGTGGGACTGGACCACTTCAGAGAATTATTCACGGAAGGCGACTTCGTCATGGTTATTAAGAACACGCTGGGCATCGGATTCATGAGGCTTTTCATCGGGTTTCCCCTCCCCATAATATTTGCACTTTTTCTCAATGAAATTAAGCATGCCGGGTTTAAAAGAACAATCCAGACCATTTCCTATCTGCCCCACTTCATATCCTGGGTTGTTCTGGGGGGAATCATGATGAACTGGCTTTCAGACGCCGGTCTTTTCAACGAGATCCTCATGAAAATGGGAGTCATCGATGAACCCCGCTTCTTCCTCGCCGAGCCGGAGTCTTTCTGGAACATCGCCGTTTTCTCCGACATATGGAAAGAACTGGGATGGGGCGCCATTATCTATCTGGCGGCCATTTCCGGAATAAGCCCGACCCTGTACGAGGCGGCGACAGTAGACGGAGCCAACCGCTGGCATAAAATGATGCACATAACGCTGCCATCCATTATGCCGACTGTCTCTATCATGCTCATTCTGGCCATAAGCGGGATCCTGACGACCAACTTCGATCAGATTCTGGTACTCAGAAATGCCGTAAACCAGTCTGCCAGCGATGTTATAGACATTTTCGTCTACCGCGTGGGCTTTAAAATGAACCGTTTTTCCTACGCTCAGGCCATCAGTCTGTTCAAATCGGTCGTCGCGCTGATTCTCCTTCTGGGAGCCAATCAGATCTCCAGGAAAACTCAGGGTCACTCCCTTTTCTAACAGGTATCGCATATGAAAATTAAAGAAAAAAAACTGGAATTGTTCCCGAAAATAAACACCCTGTTGATGATCCTGATCTGTTTCATCACGCTCTACCCTATATGGTATACCATTGTACTCTCTTTCAATGATGCCAACGATGCCCAGATGGGCGGCATCTACTGGTGGCCCCGCCTTTTCAGTCTGAAGAGTTACAGCGCCGTGTTCGCCAATGCCAACATCATCAACGCCTTTACGATTTCTGTTCTCAGAACGGTAATCGGAACGCTGACCCATGTCTTTTTTACGGCCATGACGGCTTATGCTTTCTCAAAAAAGAGGCTTGTCGGAAGAAATGTCTTTCTGGCAATCGGTACTTTCACCATGTTTTTCAACGGCGGGCTCATTCCCTTCTTTCTTCTGCTCAAAAATCTGGGAATGCTGAACAATTTTATCGTCTATATCGTGCCGACCATGTTCAACTTCTTCCATCTGATAATCTTCACTTCTTTCTTCAGAGGCATTCCGGGAAGTCTTGAAGAATCGGCCATGATAGACGGAGCTAATGAGTTTCGCACCTTCATTCAGATAATCATTCCCCTCTCCATGCCCGTCCTGGCTACGATCGCCCTGTTTCACGGTGTGTGGAACTGGAATGATTTCTTCTGGGGAGTCATTTTTGTCAATGACGAATCTCTCCAGCCAATCGGCACCTATCTCTACAGGATAATCGCCGAAACAGCATCTTCCAATATGAAGATCAATATGCCGGGAGCCATCAGCCTCAAGGCCGTGAACTCCCAATCAATCAAACTGGCAACAATGGTTGTCGCCACGACTCCCATCGTGCTCACCTACCCCTTCCTGCAGAAGTACTTCGTAAAAGGTGTCATGATCGGATCGGTTAAAGAGTAAATCCGGCTTCAGGGATATGTCCCGAAAGCCTGATGATATTTAGAGGAGGATTTTTCTATAATGAAAAACAAGCTTATCAATGTATTCGCACTTGCGATTTTCTTCCTGACCGCGACTCTCTTCGCCGGCGGTCAGCAGGGCGATGAAGCAGCGGCTCCCGCGGCAGATCTCGACCCTGATGTCCCCGGATGGACTCTCGATACGAGCCCTGTAGAATTCGACTGGTATCTCCACTTCTCCTGGTTTCCCAATCAGTGGGGTGTTGATCCTCTGTCACAGTACGTAACAGAGAAAACAGGTGTCGATATCAATTTTATCGTTCCCGCCGGAAGCGAAGCGGAAAAACTGAACACCCTCATTGCCGGTGATCAGCTCCCGGACTTCATCACAATCGGATGGTGGGAAGGTTTTGTCAACGATATGATCGAAGGCGATATGGTTTACGCCCTGGACGAACTGGCCGAACAGTACGATCCTTATTTCTTCGAAGTCGCCGTTCCCTCCAGACTGGGATGGTACGAGAGAGAAGACGGACACGTTTACGGCTACCCCAACGCTTCTTATTCTCCCGAAGACTACGAAAGATATGATGTTCCCGCCAACCAGACTTTCCTGGTTAGAAAAGATATGTACGAAGCCCTCGGAAAACCCGATATGAGAACTCCCGAAGGATTTATCGCCGCCCTCGAAGCCGCAAAAAAAATGTTCCCCGAAGTTAACGGGCAGCCCCTTATCCCCTTCGGATCCCATGAGTTCGGAGACCAGGGAAGCGACTCCTTCGGTAAATTCCTCCAGGACTTCCTGGCCATCCCCTACGAAGAAGCAGACGGTACAATGAAAGACCGTTTCGCCGATCCCGAGTACAAGAGATGGCTCAAAGCCTTTAACGATGCCAACGACAAGGGTCTCATGTCTCCCGACATCTTCATCGACAAAAGAGCTCAGATGGAAGAGAAAATCGCCCAGGGCCGTTACTTCTCCATGCTCTATCAGAGAACCGACTTCGCAAGCCCCCAGATGACTCTTTTCAAAAACGATCCCGATTCGGTTTACATCGCCGTTCCCGGACCTTCCAACTCGAAGCTGGATGATCCCACACTGGCAGCTGTCGGCATCTCCGGATGGACTGTGACTCTTATTTCCAAAAACTGCGAGAATCCCGAAAGAGCTATCCGCTTCATGTCCTACTGGATGAGCGAAGAGGGACAGAGAGATTTCTATTATGGTGTCGAAGGCGTTACCTGGGAAATGGTGGACGGCAAACCCCAGTTCATCCCCGAAGCCAAAGAGATGATGGATACGGACAGACCTGCTTTCGACAAGCAGCACGGTGCGAACCAGACTTTCTGGATGCTTATGGACAACCCCATGTTCGAACAGTGGCAGCCCGCACCCGTCGAGCCTTTCAAGCAGATGATCGAATGGACCTATCCGTACACTGTCAGCGTTTCCCAGTACGACAACACCGAGCCCACTCCGGACCTGGATGAAGGTATTGTTCTCGGAAAAGTTAAAAACATGAGAGGAAAATACATTCCCGCTCTCGTTACAGCAAAAAGTGATGCCGAATTCGAAGCGATCTGGAATGAATGGCAGCAGAAGAAAGCTGATCTCGGGTACGATGATGTTCTCGAATATCAGACTGAAAAACTCGAAATCAATAAAACCAAACTGGGCTTATAATTAGCGTATTTTCAATATATACTGATTGTCAGTAACCGCTCCCTCCTTCGGGAGGGAGCGGTTCTTTTTTTTACCGGAGAATATTAATGGCAACACAGAAAGATGTGGCAAAACTTGCAAATGTTTCATTCATAACAGTATCCCGAGTCATCAATGATATGGGAAATGTAAAAGAGGAAACGAGGCAGCGCGTTCTTGATGCCATCAAGGAACTCAATTACTATCCCAACACCATAGCCCAGGGATTGAACAGGAATAAAGTCCGGACCCTGGCCATACAGGCTCCGATCCCCCGGAATGTCAGCATTGAGGAAACATCCTATTACAGGCGGGTGCTGATCGGAATAGAGAAATACTGCATAGAAAAAAATTACGATATTCTTCTTTCAACCCAGAGAGGTGACATAGATTCCTTTGACTACCTCAAACCTTATTACGAAAGAAAAGCCGATGGAATCGCCCTTTTGGGAGCCAGACCCACAGACGAGCAGTTCGACAATATACTCAAAGACAATATTCCCTGTGTCGTTGTGGGTGACAGACCTCCCGGAGATAAGGTTTATTACATCGATACGGACAACTTCCGCGGCATGTATGAGGCGACTAAAGCGCTGATTGAAAAAGGCCATAAGCGAATAGCCTACATCCACGGCAACGTATGGACAAAGAACGCCACTGACCGCTATGACGGTTACCGCTCGGCCATGGCCGATTCGGGATTGGATGTTAAGGAAGAGCTGGTCTATCCCGGAGAATTTACCAAGGAATCGGGCAGCGAAGCTTTCGCCTCATTCACATCTCTAAAGAACGTTCCCACAGCGATACTAGCCTCCACGGACCTCATGGCAATCGGTGTCTATGAAGCGGCGAAGAACAGCTCTTTCAGCATCCCCGAAGACATATCGATTATCGGATTCGACGGTCATGAAATATGCAGTTATACAAGTCCGCCCCTGGCAACGATATATCAGCCACTCGAGGAGATGGGAGAAGAGTGCGCCAGAATGCTTATCGGGCAGATCGAGGAAGATTCCGATCTGGAAAGGCGGAAGATCTTCCCCGTTACTCTCATACCCGGCGAAAGCATTGCCGACAGGCGCTGAGTATCAATCTTTCCATAACATTATATTGTCAAGGATTATGTCGGGATTGGTCGCGCCGCCGCTCACAGCCGGCAGAAATGCCGCTTTTCCGTTTTCAATAGGCGCATCAACAGTAAAATCCATTGTGTAATGTCTCTTCACCGTACTCAGATCGACGGCTTGCGGCTCTGCGGCTATAGTCCCCTGTTTGTCAAGAAATGCCGCGTACAGCTTCCTGTTCCCGCGGGCATAGGCATCGAAAGAAAGATGCCATTTTTCTCCCGCTTCGAAGGAAAACCCTTCCTGATAGAGCCGGATCCCGTTCATGTCCCCGCTGGAATCCAGAATGGAAAGGTGACCTTCCCTGGTGTAAATCTCCGGAGAAACGGAGAGCCAGGCATCGCTGTTCCCATCATAATCCAGTTTCCAGAAGGCTTTTCTGTCATATCCCTGATCAAATGTACCATTGTAGATATAGTTGCCCGAATCGAGAGGAGTTCTGGCCATATAGTCTTTTTTAACACCGGGATCACCGACAAGCTCCAGTCTCGGATTATCTATCCAGAGATCCGCCGTATGGAGCCCCATATTAAACTCATACCGGGCATGGGCATCGCTCTTCTCCTCCATGGTAAATTCGAAGGAATAAGCTTTCATGTCCGTTCCGATAGAGATGTACTGCTCTCCCGAATAAGCAGCCCAGCCGCGATCGCCCAGACCGCCCATCTTCACCATAATATCCCGGGGAGCGGCCGCTCTGGCATCAAAGGAGACTTTATAAGTCTGGCCCTCCTGAAGGAACATATCGAGCTGAATTAGCTGGTTGGCCCAGATCTGACCGCCCGCTCCGCTTATGGCAATATGCATTTCCCCGTTTTCAACAGCAGCATTTCCCATACCGCCTTCATAATTACCGAACTCCCACCACTTCATCTGATCATCAAAGGTACTGTTGAAAACGTAATTTCCGTCATCCAGAGGATCCCGTCCCGTGATTTCCGCCTCTTCCACCGGTTTTTTGACCGGAGGCTTTCCGTAGCCATCGGCGGCTTCGTAAACTCTAACCCAGTCGATTTCCATCCTCTGGGGAAAGACAGTAGTTTCATCGGGATACCCGGGCCAGTTTCCGCCCACGGCGACATTCAGCTGAAGGTATAAATCCCGATCGAAGGGCGCATTGAAAGCAAAGGCTTCCTCCCGGGAGTTCTTTTGGCTGTACCAATCGTCCTGGGTCTGGACCAGTTTCCCGTCGACATACCATTTTATCTCTCCGGGAAGCCATACTAGCGAAAAGATATGAAAGTCGTCGCTGAATTTTCCTTTTTCAAGAGTATAAGGCGAACCGGTATATTTCCATGGCATACCGTAATGCAGAGTCCCATGGACCGTGGAAGGTTCATGACCGACCAGCTCCATAATGTCGATTTCTCCGCAGGAAGGCCAGCCGCCATAGACTTCCATATCGGCGGGCATCATCCATATAGCAGGCCAGATGCCCTGGCCTTCAGGGAGCCTGGCTTTGAAATCAAAACGCCCGTAAGTCCACTCTCCTTTTCCTTCGGTCGTCAGCTTGGCTGAAGTGTAGGGGCTCCCCTTATAGGATTCTTCTCTGGCCTCGATTACCAGATTACCCTTTTCTATACGGGCGTTTTCATTGCGGGGGGAATAATACTGCAGCTCATTATTTCCGTATCCTCCGGCGCCTTCTATAAAATTCCATTTCCCGTCAGAAATGATTTCGTCATCGAAATCATCTTCCCAGACAAGGATCCAGTCTTTTTCCGCCTCGACTTCGCCGGCGGTCTTTTCCCCGGTTCCTGCGCAGGAAATCAAAATTAAAGGAATGATAAAGGCGATTTTAAAGGGATTGATGTTTTTCATAGTACGGTAACCTCAAGTTGTGAAATTGTATTATCTCTGCTGTAAATAGATTTGCAGTATTCACCGGGCAGGACAGAGCCGATGATTGTTTCTGTCTCTCCGTCAGTAAAAAAGACTTTTATGGAAGCCTTATCTCCTTTGCCTATTACGAAAGGCGTATCGCAGAAAGTCAGTCCCATGGAATTACGGGGAAGAGTCATCCTGCGGGTTTGTCCGCCGGCGGTGACAAGCTGCCATGTCTCATCGCCGGAGAATAGCTCTTGCGGATCGATTAATGTCCCGTCAAAGGCGATTTTTCCATCGATGATTCGTATGCCCGTTTCAGCAAGCCTTGTGATAACTTCTTCTTTAACCTGTCCTGTCATTCCCGGCTGTTTGGCTCCTTTGCCTTCGGGACTGTGAGAGTAGGGATCAAAGGGAAAAGCGCCATAGACAGTTGCGGGTTTGTTATATCCTATCCCCGCGCGGACATCATAATAGTGTTTTTTCAGCGACTCGATAACATCGGCCGATACGCCGCCGTCGACAGCCCGGAAAAGATTTTCCTGAACAGCCAGAAGAAGTTTGCTCACCATATGCCAGTAGATGCTCCCCAGTCCTTCATAGGCGAAAAAAGTTCCCGACCGTCCTGTGAAGGACTGATGATTGAATGTCGCTTCAAAGAGATGTTCAATTGAATCCCGCTCTTTCTCGACAAGTCCGGCATATTTCACTTCCCGGGATAATTTGTTCAGGACATCGCCGACCTGCCGCGCATTGTGAAAGTCGCCGTTGAAATGGCAGATTCCCTTGCTGTCCATGAGAATGAGATCTTTGTTGCCTTCTTCAATCAGCGTGGAGAGAAGCACGGAGGATTTCACACTTTCCCTGTCGATATTGTTTTTTTCGAGAAACCCCGGAAGTGTTCTGTTGGGATACAGCATATAACTGTTCTGATCGGGCCGGTAGAGAGAGCTGCCCCGCAAGGCTTCAAGCATTTTCAAAGATTCTGCCGGTTCAAGCCAGTTTGCCGACAGAACGGCGACCTGCCCTTCCAGCATTTCATAGAGGTAGTGGATTTTCAAACCATCTGTTCTTATTTCAAGAGTGTTATAGGAATGAAAGAGGTCGTCATCCCTTCTGTTTTCCCCTAGAGTCTGATCAATGCACCTGAGAGATGTGGATAAGAATTCGATCAGCCTATCCCGGGAAAGAGTTTCCCTCTCTTCCGTTCTGCCCCTTTCGTATAAACTGGATCTGTAACGTTCCGATGCCCGCCCGAGACGGGAAACGACATCGAGCCTCTCTTCGGGATTGACTGATTCTTTCATGGAATCGATACGGCTCATGACTTCCGAAATGGCTGTAAACCAGTCGTGAACATCTTTATGCACTGTAAATGAGCTTCCGCTATCATGAGACTGAAAAATTCCGAGCAGAAAGGCGGCGAATCTTCTGACATAGGCCAGAGTGACGATCGAAACCCCCTTGCCCACCAGAGCGTTATTGGCGTCATTCCATTCGGGCCGCTGGGTATTCATCCATATACCGCCGCCGGGAACAAAATTCCCCAGTTTCGCCAGGAGAAGAATCATGAGTTTCTCGGTCATGCTGGCCAGGACGATTGAGCCTTCGGAGGTGTGGAGCATTTTTCCTTCGGCGCCAACCTGCTCTGTCCTTTCAAGAATGATTTTATGCTTATTCTCATTGAAAACAATTGTATTGTAGGGATCTTTCAGAATCTCGTCGAAAGATTTTATTTCATAAGGCACTTCGGCAAAAGTAAACTCCCGGCTGTCCAGATCGGCGAGAATTCTGTCTCCGAAGAAGTTACGGTACATCTCCAGCAATTTGAGAAGATAGATTATCTGATGATCGCTCCAGTAGCCGATGTTCGCCCAGGGATTTCCCGGCTCGGGAACTTCCCAGTCGATGCCCGAGCGGGACAGGCGGTAAGGGTTGTATCCGTCAGCCGTAGTAGCATTGAGGAACTTCCCGACCATATGTCTTATAAAGAGGGGATAGGAATAGCTGAGGGCTTCCCAGTTCTGAAATATATCTCTCCAGTTTCCCTGATAATCCAGTTTAGGCGATCCGTCGGCTTTTTCCGTCTCTATGGAGAAAACATTCCAGGGACGGCTGGGGTCTCCATGCCTTCGGCTGAAAGAGAGCGGTAGATATTCATACCAGAGCCTCGTCAGGTTTACGTCATGACGTGAGAGGACGAAATCCAGGACCTGGCCGTACTCCGCGGTCTCTCCCAGCTTCAGAAGAGACTCTTCATAGAGAGCGCAGACCTGTTTATTTGTGGAATGGATATATTCAACGAAGTCCGCCACGGGTATGGTATTTCCGTTGAAAAAATAACCGCCTCTCATAATGTTGTAAAGAACATTGGCCTGATGATGGGCGCAATTCATAACACCGGCAGATTTCTGCATGCCATCATTCAGGGCGAGGATTTCATCCAGTTTCCTGTTTCCCTCGGCGGCATCCTCTTCGATTTCTCTCGAACCGTCAAATCCTGAATCAAGCAGCATCGACCTCAGGCTTTCGACAGCGCTGTGATCCTTGTCCACATCGCCGGACAGATACCAGACTTTCTCTTCTCCCTTGTCGAGAGCAAAGGAAGAACCGACGAAATAACCGCCTCTATCCCCTTTATTGACCCATTCCGGTTCGGCTTTCGATCCTGAAGAAATTTTTGCCAGCTGCTTTTCATTCAGAAGGTAATAAGAAACATCCAGCCCCCATTGCCAGAAAACGTTGGCTTTCAGTGATTCGCTGGGCTCGGCCAGATCGGTCAACGTGGCGCTCAAGGCGAATAGGCCCAATCCTGTTTCCCTGTCAATTTCGCTTTTTTTATAGGCGTTAAGCAGATTTCCGAAGGTATTCTGAATATGGGAGCTGGTTCCAGCAGGTATAATGTTCATGACCCCGTCGGTCAGCTCGATATTGACACATTCGCCGCTATTGTTTTTCAGGATTGATTTTTTTACCCAGCCGAAGCGGCGGCTGTTCATCCACATATAGGAAAATGAAAGCCCCAAAGTCTCATTTACTTCTTCGAAAATGACCCGGTTGCCCCGGACATTGCGGTAGAGATTGAGATGAACCGTGTAGACTCTCCCGCTCTCCCGGCAGAAAGGTTCCCAGAGGAATTTCTTATCGCCCTTTTCCGCCAGAATGACAGTTGCCGGTCCTGTATTGCCGGTGTTTTCTGTAATCCGGTCATCGGTGTAATAAGGGAACAGTGAGAATTCGCTATTAACGCGCCCGGCTGTCAATCCTCCGGTTGATGAGATGAACATCCAGTGATTCGAATCACTGGTCACAGTCATAAAAAAAGGCTCCATGGCTGTGTAATTTTCTATTTTATAATAGATCTCCCCTTCCCTGTCGCAAAATCCTTCTTCAACCTGGAACTGTTCGTTTATAAAGGGTTGGTCACCCAGAAATACCTGCCGCCTGACGTTCATAGTTATCCTCTTATTTTATTCAAAATTATTATTGATTATAAATGTTTGCGTAAACATCTAATCATTATAGGAGGTAAATACTATTTCATCAAGTTTTAATTTTCACGGGTAAAGGAAAATGAAGCTGATTCATCAGAATCCATAAAGGGGGATGAATCAGCTATTGAATCAGTTATAATCTTCCTGGGTCAGATTAAACTCCGCATCATCGACGCGCCACTGGTCTTTTTCCAGCATCTCAATCAGATTTTCAAGGGTCTGGATATGATAGAGCTCCTGATTGGACAGACACCTCAGCAGATGGAGGGCTTCTTCCGTCCCCAGCTGTCCCAGGTTTTCTCTGTAAAAATCAAGACCTTTCTTCTCGATATCCAGAATCAGTTTGTAATCTTTCAATTCATCATCAGATAAGGGAATTTCATCTATGTGTTCAATCATATCCCTGTATACCGTCTTCATTTCCGGTAAATGATTTTCGGTCTCTCCGCTGTTCTTTTTGAATTTTCTCTCCAGAACGGCAACAGCCCGGCCTTCCCTCTTCTCGTCCTCAGCCATCATATTAAAAATGTTTCTTACACCGGTTGAATTGGCTCTGGAGGCAAGATTCCTATAGAGTTGTTCTGCATCCCTTTCCATTGTATGGGCGAATTTATACATGTTCATAGGTTCCTCCTGTTATTAGCTAAACCTACTTAAAGTATAAGAACAGAACTCTATAATGACAACTATTTTTGTGAACTATTTTTCAGACCTGCCGAAAGGAAGAAATGAGTATTTCAAACTGCCTTTTGGACAGGAGGAAACGCATTCAAGACATCGCGAGCAGCTGAACGAGTTTCCCGAAGCTTTTTTTTCAGCTTTGTAGAGACTGAAGTTTTCATTGAGACTGGAAATATAACAGTTCCTATCGCAAACGCCGCAGGAGGTGCAGCTCTCGGGGTTATGTCTGATTCTGAATAAACTGAATTTATTCAGAATACCGCCGATCCAGGCTATGGGACAGCCCAGTTTATGGTACTGATACATCTGTCCGGCTTCAGAACCCTTTTTGTTTCCCATAAGCAGTTCCATAATAAATCCCATGGGACACATCCAGCGACAGAAAACTTTACCGAGTATAATCCCCAGAATGGACCCGGCGATCAGAACATAGAGAAGTGAAATGTGGAAGTAGAAAACCAGGACATAGAGTGAAGCGCCGACAAGTCCCTGAACGATTCGCCGTTTTGATATTATATTTTTCATATATTTCATTATACATATATACAAAATTATGACGATACTTGTCAATTTAGCAGAGGGCGTTACCGGGAATCTGATTTCATATTGTATAGCATTAAAAGGAATGCTCCCGTCATGGCTGATGCGGGCGCTTATGCATTCAGAGACGGTGTTTCCCGGGGATCCATGCAGATCCCCTGAGAAAATCCTTAATTATATATGGGTTTTACCAACCTCCGGAAGCACCGCCGCCCCCGAAACCGCCGCCTCCGCCGGAGAATCCTCCCCCGCCGAAACCGCCGCCGGAAAAACCACCGCCACCGAATCCGCCGCGCCGGCTTCCTCCGCTGAGAACCGAGCCCCAGAATAGAGCATGGAACAATCCGCCCCGACGCCTCCGTCCTCTTGTCAGAGCGGAGAGGAAAAAGATGATCAGAAATATAATCACATTGAGAAATCCGCCAGAGGAAGTATGTCTGGAACGGTTTTGCGATTCGGCTATATCTTTATCGGAGATGACCATTGTCCCCCCGATAACGGAACTGACTGCTTCAGCCCCTTTATAGAGACCTGTGCCGAAGTTGCCTTTTTGAAATTCAGGAATGATAATATTGCGGATGATATAACCGCTTTTAGCATCGGTCATGGATCCTTCAAGACCGTATCCCACTTCAATCCGGACTTTTTTTTCAGCCATGGACAAAAGAATGAGAATGCCATTGTCCTGGCCTTTCTGCCCCAGTTTCCACTGATCGGCCGTTTTGATGGAGAAGCTCTCGATGTCGTATCCCTGAAGATCATCAACGGTTAATACGGCGATCTGGGCCGATGTTGATTTTTCCAGAGATGACAGAAGGCTGGTGATCTCCCGTTCTTCCGAGCTGGAAATCACACCGGCATAATCATTGACATATCCTTTCAGTTCGGGAATATTCTGGGCTCCGAGGGGAAGGAGGAGGAGAAAAGCGGTTGATAGAATAAATAAGAGTTTCTTCATTCAGTCCTCCAGAATGTGAACTTGATCGGACAGTTCATTCTCATCGTCGGGCTTGATGGGAAAATGCTCGATCAACCTGTCCCCGCAGCTCTCCACCGCTTTGACAAGGCCGTCGACCATTTTGCCGTGTTTGATATTGCCCACGAGCTCATCGACGATATCGCCCCAGGCTCCCGTATCCACTTTATCGTTAATCCCCTTGTCGGCGAGAAGCTCCACTCTCTTTTCCCGGAGGGAAATGAATATGAGTATGCCGGTGCGGTCTCTCGTATCGAATAATCCGGCTTCGGAGAAAAAGAGCAGAGCCCGTCTTTTCACTTTCATAGAGATAGTCGAAGCCGGTACGATCAGCCGGTCCACGCCTTCCACATTGGCAAGCAGATAGAGAATTCCCATAAACAGAATGGTACCAATCCCGATGAAAAGAGCCGGCCAGGATTCTTTATAGGACCAGAAAGTCCTTTCGAGAAAATTGGCGATTGATCCATAGGACAGAAGAGATACGGTGTAGAAAATAAATCCGCCGAACATAGCGGCCAGCAATTCGTGGAAAGCGTAATCGGAACTCTCGCGGATGATAGCTGTGACGATCTCTCCCGATGTTTTCGACTCGGCTTTGGATACGGCTTCGGCAATTCGTTTATTGTCTTCTTCAGACAGAATCTGTTTTTTCATAAGCTCAGAATTTCACTGCCGGTGCGGTGTCGGCCCCTTCGGTAGCCTGGAAGTAGGCCATTTCATCGAAACCGGACATGTTGGCGATTATCATGCGGGGGAACTGTTTGATATAGGTATTGTACCCCCGGGCGGACTCATTAAAGCGCATGCGCTCAACGGCTATGCGGTTTTCCGTACCTTCCAGCTGATCCTGCAACGCCAGAAAATTCTGATTGGCTTTCAGCTCCGGGTAGTTTTCCGAAACGACCATCAGTCTCTGCAGAGCTCCTGATAATTCCCCCTGAGCTTGCTGAAAGCGCTGGAAAGCTTCCGGGTCCTGAAGGACCTCATCGGAGATGTTTACCATACCGCCGAGTTTAGCCCTGGCCTCGGTAACGGCTGTAAGGGTTTCGCTTTCATGAGCGGCATATCCCTTTACGGTCTCTACCAGATTGGGAATCAGATCGAACCGCCTCTGGTAGACGTTTTCAACCTGGGACCAAGAGGCTTTGACGGTCTCTTGCATCTGAACCATTTTATTGTATGTGCCCTTGAACGATGAATAACCGGCTATGATGATAACGGCTATTATTATGACCGGAAACAGCCATTTATTCGATTTCATTCTTCAGTCTCCTGTTAACAAAAAAATACCGGGCGGAAATCCGCTCCGGTACTAATATAATACAATTAAATAGGAATAAATATAAACTTTTGTTTACAGCTTTTAAAAAGGTATGAACAGACCGATCGCATAGGATACGGTGAAGGCGAAAAATCCCACGATGAGCATCTCCACACCTGACTTGAGCCAATTGACTCCCGTGACGAATTTTTTCAATGCGCCGGCCAGGAAAAGACCTCCGACAGTCACTGCCGTGGCTATCTTGAAAATAAAGAAGGGCTCCACGGGAAAACTGATCATAAAAACATAGGGAAGTGTGGGAAAACAAGCCCCCAGAATGAATGAAAAGAAGATGATAATGACCGACTTAAAGTCTGCGCCCTGTTCGATTTCCGTAACCCCCAGCTCATCGTTGACCATTTCTCTGACCCACCGGTCCCTGTCCTGAGAGAGATGATCGACGATCTGTTCAAGCAGCTCTCCTTCAAAGCCCTTTTCCTTATATATTTTTCTTAGCTCGTCTTTTTCGATTTCCGGACAGAGTTTGATCTCCAGGGATTCCTGTTCTATTTCGTGATTGTAATAGTCGGCTTCGCTCTTGCTGCTGATAAACTCTCCCGCCGACATGCTGAGGGCTCCGGCTACGGTTGCCGCGAGAAGAGTGATCAGAATGATTTTCGGTTCCTGCCCCGCTCCGGCCATCCCGGCGAGAAGAGCGAAAATGCTCACGACGCCGTCATTCATTCCAAAAGTAACCTGTCTGATAAGCTCTCCGCCCTGCAGATGAAATTTATCCGTATAAGTGGCCATTACTCATCCCCTTTTATCTGCTTGAAGAACTGGGTATCATGTCCGCAGACATCGCAGACTTCTCCCGGATCATCGAACACGATATTGCCGCACACTTTGCAGAGATAGATTTTGTCGACCGGTAGATCCCGTCCGTTCTTAATCGCTTTTCTCGCTTTCTTTAAAAGCCTGGCATGTTCTTTTTCAACTTTTCTGGCCCAGGTCATCGATAGTCTGGCCACCTTGCCGTATTCACCGCTCAACTCGCTTTTTATGGAACGGATGAGCCGCGGGTAAAGTCTCCGGCTTTCCTCCGATTCCCCCTCGATGGCTGCATTCAGGTTTTCAAGTGTCGAACCGACTTCTGTCTTTTGAGTATCGGGGGTGAAATCCTCTCCTAATGATTGAAGATGATTTTTTATATGTATGCTCTCAGCCTCGGATAAGGCCGTGAAAAGAGCTGCTGTGTTGTACCACCCCTCTATTTCTGCCTTCAGAGCGAAGGAGGCATACATAGCGACAGCTTCGGTTTCCCCTTTTATAAGAATTTTCAGAGCGTCCCTGCTTTTTTCCATAAAGTCTCCCTGAGATCCACAATAACAATTACCCCTCCGGGACTGCAAGTCAATTTCGCTGGTAAAATTCGCAAATGACGATCCCTTCCCCTATAATTTGTAGAGAGAGAATATTAAGGAGAGACCAATTGAAACTGACAGCAAAATTCCTGTTACTTCTGATCGGTGTGCCATTAATCATATTAGTTGTAACAAGCACGATTACTTTTAATATCCAGAAAAATACAATAAAAAAAGAAATATTATCTCAACAGCAATATCTGCTGAATGATGTTGCCAACGGAGTATACGGAGAGCTTCAGCAGCTGAATCAGAAAGTGAAGAATATCGCCATACTCCCCATTTCAGAACAGATGCTTACCGGGGCTCCGACGATAGACTACAACCGGGACGAATTCAATAGCCATCCGGCCTATGAGGAATACCTGGATACCATAAACCGCTTCATCGACAGCAACGTCAGCCTCGCCTATCTTGTCAGCGAAGAAACCGGAGCTCTGATAATCAATCGATGGATCGAATTACCGGAAAGATATGACGGCAGGGTGAAAGACTATTATAAAAATCCGGTTATAAAAAACGGTCTGGCTTTGTCAGAGCCCTATATGAACGCCGAAGGAACCGATGACCCGACTGCGATAACGATCTCCTATCCGGTGAAAAGTGAAAACAGACTTCTCGGAGTGGCGGCTATCGATATAGGATTAGCCGGGATTGTCGAGTATATCTCTGAAGAAAACAGAAAATACAATGCCAGTATCAGCATATATACCGATCAGGGAAATTACATTTATTCTCCCGATATTAAAGATATGACCAGGATTATCAACCTTTACGAGTTAAAAGATTCCCTGGGTCTTGAAGATGTCGATACAGTTCTGGAAAATATTCTGTCCGGAAAATCCCACAATTTCAAAGTCGTTCACAGTGCTGACGGCAGTGTCGACCTGGGTTTTACAGCCCCCATAAAAGACACCAACTGGATTGTCAGCGTCTTTTATCCGGAAAAAGATATTTCAGCGAAAATAACGGCTTCGGTTCTTCCCATAACCATCCTTTCCGCTGTGGTTCTTCTTCTGACTCTTGCAGCGGTTGCTATCATTTTGAATATAACTGTCATCAGAAATATCCTGACCACTTCCGGTTACCTGAAAACCATTTCCTCCGGAGATCTGGTCATAGATATCGATCCGAAAATACTTTCAAGAAACGACGAAATCGGAACCCTTGGCCAATCGCTCGATGATATGACCAGAAATCTCCAGGACATCGTCGGCAAGGTGACCGATGCGGCCAATTATATTTCTTCGGGAGCCAACCAGGTCAGCGATTCCAGCCAGATGCTCTCGAACGGAGCGACGGAACAGGCGGCCAGCGCCGAAGAGGTTTCCAGCTCCATGGAACAGATGAGCGCCAATATAAGCCAGAACGCCGATAACTCGAGCCAGACGGAAAAAATTGCTATAAAAGCCGCCCGCGATGCAAGAGAGAGCGGTGAAACGGTGAGCGAAGCTGTCGAAGCCATGGGACTCATTGCCAATAAAATTACCATAATCGAAGAAATATCCCGCAGTACGAACCTCCTGGCCCTCAACGCCGCCATCGAAGCGGCCAGAGCTGGCGAACACGGAAAAGGCTTCGCTGTGGTGGCCACCGAAGTGCGCAAGCTGGCGGAACAGAGCCAGAAAGCGGCAGGCGAGATAACCGAACTGGCATCGAGAACCGTTGAGCTGTCACAGGGATCAGGTGAAAAGCTTTCCAAACTCGTCCCCGATATCGAGAGGACTGCCGAGCTGGTTGAAGAGATCAGCGCCGCCAGCAATGAACAGCAGTCGGGAGTCGATCAGATTACGACCGCCATCCATCAGCTCGATAAAATCATTCAGAGCAATGCTTCGTCATCGGAAGAACTGGCATCGACATCGGAGGAACTGGCAGCCCAGGCGGAACAGCTGAAAGCGACCATCCAGTACTTCAAAATAAACCGGGACAGAGATTCCGGGAAGATGCATCAGCTCCATCAGCCTCCGCGCCGGAGCACGATAAAAAATGAACCTGTAAAATCCGCACCGAAGCAAACGGATAAAAAAGAAGAAAACAAGCCGGTGAATAATCAGCGCCCGCCTTCGTCGGCTTCGGGAGAAACCGGCATTACCATAAGCTCCGGATCCCGGAAAAGGGAGACGGAAAAAATATATGATGATGACTTTGAGTCATTCTGAAAAAAAATTACAAGGAGATAACCTATGAAACTGACCGCCAAGTTTCTCTTGCTTTTAATCGGAATTCCCTTCGCGATATTGTCAATCACCAGTGTTGTTACATTCCAAATACAAAAGGGTACGATCGAAAGAGAGATCCTGACTCAGCAGGAGTACCTTGTTAACGAAGTAGCGAACGGTGTATATGCCGAACTTCAGAAACTGGGACAGAAAGTAATTGACATATCCTCCATGCCTATTACAAAAAGCATTCTGAAAAACCCCCCTCCGCTCGGATATGATGAAGCCGTCTACAGGCAGCTCCCCGATTATGATGAATACCTTCTGACCATTAACGGTTTTGTCGATACAAATGTCGCATTGGCTTATGTAATCAGCGCCGAAACAGGTGCCTTGATACTCAATACATGGATTCAGGTTCCTGCCGATTATGACGGCAGGGAAAATGATTACTATACGGGGCCCGTGAACAAAAACGGCCTTTACGTAACCGAACCTTATTTGAATCCCGAAGGGGTCGAGGGTACGGACCCGACAGCCGTGACGATCTCCTACCCCATTAAAGACAACGGTCAGCTGATCGGAGTTTCCGCTATTGATATAGGACTGGGGAACATTGTCAGCTATGTCGAAGCAAAAGGAAAAGAATACAACGCAGGCATTGGTGTCTTCACTATGAACGGATCAGTTATCTACAACAAAAATATCACCGACAACAGTAAAATTTACAACTTTTCAGAATTACTGGAAATGCTAGGCACTGAAAACATAAACGAAGTGGAAACTGTCCTGTACGGCGGGAAAAAAGCGAGGGTCGCTGTCGACGCTGCGGAAGACCTCTATGCCGTAGCCTCCCCCATTCCCGGAACGAACTGGATGGTGAGCGTTTCTTTTCCCGTAGCTGATATCACGAACAAAGTTGTCTCATCGGTGCTTCCGGTCACGATTATCTCTACCGTCATACTTCTTATAACATTAGCTGTCGTGGCTGTAATATTGAATCTTACAGTAATTAAAAACATCCTTCTCACTTCGGATTATCTGAAGACGATTGCTTCGGGAGATCTGGATATTTCTGTCGAACCGGATCTGCTGATCAGAAAAGATGAGATCGGCACCCTGGGAAAATCTCTTGACGAAATGACCCGGAACCTCCGGGACATCGTCGGTAAGGTGACCGATGCAGCCAATTATATTTCTTCGGGGGCCAACCAGGTCAGCGATTCCAGCCAGATGCTCTCGAACGGAGCGACGGAACAGGCGGCCAGCGCTGAAGAGGTTTCCAGCTCCATGGAACAGATGAGCGCCAACATAAGCCAGAACGCCGATAACTCCAGCCAGACGGAAAAAATCGCTATCAAAGCCGCCCGCGATGCAAGGGAGAGCGGTGAAACGGTGAGCGAAGCTGTCGAAGCCATGGGACTCATTGCCAATAAAATTACCATAATCGAAGAAATATCTCGTAGCACTAATCTCCTGGCCCTCAACGCCGCCATCGAAGCGGCCAGAGCTGGCGAACACGGAAAAGGCTTCGCTGTGGTGGCCACCGAAGTGCGCAAGCTGGCGGAACAGAGCCAGAAAGCGGCAGGCGAGATAACCGAACTGGCATCGAGAACCGTTGAGCTGTCACAGGGATCAGGCGAAAAACTTTCCAAACTCGTCCCCGATATCGAGAGAACAGCCGAGCTGGTTGAAGAGATCAGCGCCGCCAGCAATGAACAGCAGTCGGGTGTCGATCAGATAACGGCCGCTATCCATCAGCTCGATAAAATCATTCAGAGCAATGCTTCGTCATCGGAAGAACTGGCATCGACATCGGAGGAACTGGCAGCCCAGGCGGAACAGCTGAAAGCGACCATCCAGTACTTCAAGATAAACAGGGGAAGACAATCCGCTCAGAAACAAGAGCCCCCGCGCCGGAGCACGATAAAAAATGAACCCGTAAAATCCGTACCGAAGCAAATGGTAAAAAAAGAAGAAATTAAGCCTGTGAATAATCAACGCCCGCCTTCCTCGGCTTCGGGAGAAACCGGCATAACCATAAGCTCCGGATCCCTGAAAAGCGAGACGGAGAAAATATATGATGATGACTTTGAATCATTCTGAAAGGATTGGAAATGAAAATATCATTTAAAATACTTATACCGACAGCATTAATGCTCATACTTGCCGCATCTGCTGTTTCCTTTATCGGCTACAGCAATATTTCCAGAGAAATCGATAATGTAATGGAGATAACCACTAAAGGAACTCTGGACGACATCAATAATCTGATTACAGGGGGAGAAAAAGACAGCGAAACCCTAAAAAGATCGCTTAATAAAAACTTTCTACGCATTGCCCGGAGCCTGGCTGCTCTGGTCGACGAAAAGCCCTCCCTGACCGATACGGATGCCATGATTTCCCTTGCCGCCCGTGTAGGTGTCGATGAGATCCATATCGTTGACAATAAAGGCGTTCTCTACGCGGGATCCGTCCCGGGTTTCTTCGGCTTTGACTTCTCGACCAATGATCAGACAGCGCCGTTTCTGAAAATGCTTGATGATAAATCATTCGAACTGGCTCAGGATCCTTCCTATCGCGCGGTCGACGGTGTGCTGTTTCAGTATATCGGGGTTCCCCTGAAAGAGCCGAACGGGCTGGTGCAGATCGGTGTAAAACCGGAAGAGCTGCAGCAATTGCTCGAAACCAGCAGTCCCGGTTATATCATCGAAAATTACCTTTATAAGTCCGGTGGTTTCGCCTATATCATTGATCCGCAAACCGGGACGATCACAGCTCATTCCGATGCGGAAAAAATCGGCGCAGATCTTGGATCAACAGATTACGGACAGGCTATTCTGACCAAGGGAACGGGGAGCTTGATATATGAAGATGAAGGAAAGAATATATTCTCCAGTTTCGAAAAGACCCCTGAAGGAATCATTGTATCGGCTGTTCCGGCCAATTCCTATAGAGACCGTCTGGGACCGATTCTGGTTGCCCTGATTATTACATCTTTAGCTTCGCTCGTTATTTTGATGGTCATAATGATGATTCTTGTAGCCAGGATAGTGGCTCCTCTGGGCAAAGCCAGCCATTATCTTGAAGAGATAGCCGCAGGAGATTTAACCATCACGATCGACCCCGCACTTATTGCGAAAAAAGACGAAACGGGAGACTTGGCCCGTTCTCTGGAAAATATGGCTTCGAAAATGCGCGAAGTCGTAAAGGAAGTCTTTGATGCTTCCAATAAAATAGCCATAGGAAGTATGCAGGTAAGCGATTCGAGCCAGCAGCTCTCCAGCGGAGCCACGGAGCAGGCGGCCAGCGCCGAAGAAGTGTCCAGCTCCATGGAGGAAATGAGCGCCAATATCAGTCAGAATGCCGATAACTCCAGCCAGACAGAAAAAATCGCCATGAAAGCGGCGAAAGATGCACAGGAAAGCGGAACAACCGTAAAAGAAGCAGTTGAAGCAATGATGCTGATCGCCAATAAAATCGGCATTATCGAAGAAATATCGAGAAGCACCAATCTTCTGGCTTTAAACGCAGCCATTGAAGCTGCCAGAGCCGGAGAACATGGAAAGGGCTTTGCCGTGGTAGCGACGGAAGTGCGAAAACTGGCTGAGCAGAGCCAGAAAGCGGCGGGAGAGATAACAGAACTGGCCGGCCGGACTGTGGAACTTTCCAAGGGATCGGGCGAAAAACTGGACAACCTGGTTCCCGGTATTGAACGAACCGCAGAACTGGTGGAAGAAATAAGCGCGGCCAGCAATGAACAGCAAAGCGGCGTCGATCAGATAACCACGGCCATTCACCAACTGGATAAAATCATTCAGAGCAATGCTTCTTTCTCGGAAGAGCTGGCCGCGACCTCGCAGGAGCTGGCCGGACAGGCCGAACAGCTGAAAGAAACTATTGAATATTTCCGGTTATCCTAAGAGGGGTCGGCCCCTTTATCGAGATAAAACAAGAGCTCTCCGCTCTTTGGCTGAACCAGAGATGCGGGATAGACAGGGTCATGACGGAATATTTTTTCCATCATGGCCCTTTTTCCATCGCCGGTGACAAGGAACACGACTTTTTTTCCTTTGTTTATAACCGGTCCGGTAATCGTTATCCGTCTTTGTCCGGAAACCGGATGTACAGCGGTTTGACAGATTTCGGAGGAATTCATCAGACTTATCTGATCGGGAAATATCGATGCGGTATGGCCGTCATCCCCCATTCCAAGAAGAATCATATCAAAAACAGGTATCCCCTCCCCGGAAGGAACTAACTCTTTTAATGTATTTCCATAGCGCCGTGCTTCTTCTTCCGGATCCTCTTCCCCTCTCATTCTGAATACATTTTCTGCAGGAAGAGGGATATGATCGAGAAGTGTCTCGGATGTCATCCGGTAGTTGCTCTCCTCATGATCAGGAGAGACGCATCTTTCATCGACCCAGAAAAGCCGGACTTTGCTCCAGTTGACGACCTTCTGATACTTGGATGCCAATAGGGAAAAAAAACCGGCAGGCGTGCTGCCTCCCGAAACAGCCAGATTGAAATAACCGGATTTTCGGGCGATTTCTCCAGCGGCGTATTCAGCGAGAGCTTCCGCCGCCTTTATTTTACTATCAAAAACATTCTTTTTCATCATTTACAACTCACAGAACATGCCGTCGCTGGCCAGATTTTTACAGGGATAACGCCAGGTCACGCCCTCTCCTTCTATAAGATCATCGGCGCAATCGGGTCCCCAGCTTCCCGCGGGATAACCATAGATTTTAGGAGGATCATCGGAATTCTCATAATCGAGAAGAGGCTGAATAAACTCCCAGCAGGCTTCGACGGCGTCACCTCTGGCATAGAGAGTGGAATCGCCATGCATGCAATCGAGCAGCAGTCTCTCGTAAGCGGAGGCCATTTCCACGCTGGACAATTCGGAATAACGGAAGCTCATATTGGCTTCTTTCACATCGAAACCGGCTCCGGGCATTTTCATACCGAACTTGAGGAGTATGCCTTCATCGGGCTGAATCCTGATAATGAGTTTATTAAAATTATCCTGGGTGCCGAATGCCTTTTTGAACAATTTATGGGGAGTCGATTTGAAATGGATAACGATTTCAGAAACACGGGTAGGCAGTCTTTTTCCTGTTCTGATGTAGAAGGGAACGCCACCCCATCGCCAGTTTTCAATATAAAACTTCAAAGCCGTAAAAGTTTCGGTTCTCGATTCGGGGTCGACACCTTCCTCTTCCCTGTATCCTTTGACCTTTTCCCCTTTAATTGTCGATGCTGTGTATTGCCCGCGAATGAAACAATTATCCAGCTCATCGCGGTTGAGGGGTTTTAAGGACTGAAAAACTTTCAGAGTTTCGTTCCTGATCGCATCGGACTCGAAAGACGCCGGCGGTTCCATGGCGACCATGGCCGTAAGCTGCAGCAGGTGGTTCTGCACCATATCCTTCAGAGCTCCGGAACTGTCGTAGTATCCCCCCCGCTTTTCCACGCCCAGGCTTTCCGCTGCGGTTATTTCGACATGGTCTATGAAATTGCGGTTCCAAAGAGGTTCAAAAAATCCGTTGCCGAAACGGGTGACCAATATGTTCTGAACTGTCTCTTTTCCCAGATAGTGGTCTATTCTGTACAGCTGGCTCTCATTGAAATACTTGAGGATCTCCCGGTTCAATTCTCTGGCGGACTGAAGATCGGTCCCGAAGGGCTTTTCCACTATGAGACGTTTCCATCCACGTTCTTCGCTGTTCAACCCCTGTTCGCTCAGAAATCCGGGAATAAGAGAATAGAGACGGGGCGGAGTGGCCAGATAGAATATATAATTCCCCTCTGTCCCGAGCTGCTTATCCAGACCGGTGAGTTTGTCTTTAAGCTTCACATAATCATCGGGCGAAGAAGTATTGAGCGACTGATAATAGATATCCTGGAAAAAAGAGGAATTCGCTTCATCGCCTTCCATTTCCATATCAGCCTGCAGCTTTTCTCTGAAAGACTCTTCGCTGTACTCTGTCCTTCCGATTCCCAGTATAGCGAATCTGTCAGGCAGATGCCCCCGTTTCTTCAGGTCATAAACGGCGGGCACCAGTTTTCTTTTGGTCAGATCTCCCGATGCCCCGAATATAACGATTATGCAGTTGTCGCTGTTCATGTTGTGCTCCTGTCCCTTAAAACTAATCAAAGATTGATAAAGGTACAATTGTTTTGTTGACAATCTTAATTCTTATTAGTAATTATTACTATATAGAGTTAAAAAAATGAACAGCTACAGCTTAAAAGATTTATATTGTAATAAAAGAGGAAGACAATGGGTAAACTGTCAAAAAATGAAAAAGCACCTGATTTTAAATTACTCGATCAGGACGGAAACTATGTAAGCCTGTCTGATTTCAAAGGGGAAAAAGTGTTCCTCTATTTCTATCCCCGGGCGAATACGCCGGGCTGTACCACCCAGTCCTGCAATGTGCAGGAGGCGCTGCCCGATTTTTCCGATTTGAAAGTCAAAGTACTGGGAATAAGCCCCGACACACCGGACAAGCAGAAAAAATTTGCCGACAAATACGACCTGAAGTTTCCCCTGCTCTGCGATGTTGAAAAAACTGCGGCGGAAGATTTCGGCGTCTGGGGCGAAAAGAAAATGTACGGGAAAGTGTCCATGGGCATTATCCGCTCTTCCTTTCTGATCGATGAGGACGGGAATATACAGGAGACCTGGTACAAGGTAAGTCCGAAAGACACTGTGCCGAAGGTCATGGAAATTCTTCAATAATAAAGAGGGGTCGGTACTATCCGCCCCTCTTTTTCACAGATAAAACAAACAAGACTCGATCCCATTAATAACAGGTACAGTTTCCCTGAACAGAAAGTTGTTGTCAGAATCGAAGAAATCCAAAGTTATGGTGGGAAAGGACAATCCGATCAAAATATCATCCAGTTTATTGAACAGCTGATCCTCGTCAAAAACGTCCAGTCCATTTAAAGATATATCTGAAACATCATCGTCGAGATCGATTGTAGCAACGACTTTACAGCCCGGCATATCAGGATTCCCCGAAGAGTAAACCATAGCCATTTTAAGAGTAATTGCTGCATCAAAACTGAAAGAGCCGTCAAGGAATTCCAGAGAATCATTAAGATCGTCTCCCGTAAGCTCTACAGGCAAACCCATAGTTGTTAAATCATCACCTGATGCTGAGAGTGAGACATCTGCCAGTAACCGGAAATACTCCAGCCGAATCCCATCGGATCCGGTTGCACCAAGGACTTTTACATCAACATCCGACAAACCGGCACTTGCTGAAATGCTGGCGTTTTGAAATTGGAGAATTTTCTCCTCGTTACTATTAAGGATATAATCAAACACAGGCTCATAGGTATCCTGATCTACCACAATCAGATTTTCATGGTTTAAAGTCGCAAAAAGATCTCCTGTGAATTCAGTCCCGCCGAAAGCTTCATCAAAACCGATAACGACGCTGCCCGTATAAGTCAACGGATCGATTTTAACAAACCGGGCAGTTCCGTAATCATATTCGCTCTCTCTTCCCTGAATGAGATCAACAAAGCTTTTCAGTTCGGAGATTTCCTCATCTGTGCTTAAAACGGACAGTTTTCCCATTTTAGTATAAACGATTTCCAATCCACGGATCAGAGGTTCAAAAAAGTCCAGACTGTCCTGCCGGAGATCAGCTCCCGAATAGGAATAAGCCTTCATTTCACTGAACTCATCGGGTATGACGGGGATAACAGCCGAATCTCCGCCGGTGCTACCGTCAGGTGTCACCAGACCGTCATCTCAACCGGCCAGGAATAAAACTAAAACAATTGCGGCAATGACCGCCGGAACCAGGATTTTTTTCATCAACTCAACTCCCTTCAAGCTTTCAATCATGTTACACAATGAGAATTTTAAATCCTTATTAAATAAAGAATTATCCTGTTCAAATAGTACCATTACGAAGAGTGAAACCGAATACTACTACAGGTGTATTTTTCACTAGTCCTCAGTCAGAGCAGAACTAATACCCTGTGCTTTCCAATTGTCATCAATTCAACTATATTTAAAACTGAACAGGAGGAACTGATGGCACAACTGGATTTCCCGTTTGAGGAACTGAAACAATATAGGGGAGTCAATCCCTGTCCCGATAATCTCGATGAATACTGGGATAAAGCGCTGGAGGAACTGGATTTGTTCCCCTGGAATGTCAACCTGCAGAAATCCGCTTTCCAGGCGCCTTTTGCGGAGTGTTTCGACTTGTACTTTACCGGAGTGGACGGCGTAAGAGTCTATGCCAAATATGTCAAACCCCTGAATCAGTCAGATCCCCATCCGGCTGTTATCGAATTTCACGGATATCATATGAACAGCGGAGACTGGTCGGGAAAACTGAAATACGCCGCCGCCGGTTTTTCCGTTGCCTCCATGGACTGCCGCGGCCAGGGCGGAAAGTCGCGGGACAAAATCGAAGTGTCCGGCCCCACGCTGGAAGGCCATATAATCCGGGGTCTGGAAGACGGACCGGACAAGCTCATGTACCGGACACATTTTCTCGATACGGTTCAGCTAGCCCGCATAATCATGAGTTTTGAAGAAGTCGATGAAAAGCGGATAGGCGTAACAGGGGCGTCACAGGGAGGCGGGTTGACTCTCGCCTGCGCCGCACTGGAGCCGCGGATAAAATGCGCCGCTCCCGTATATCCTTTTCTCAGTGATTATAAAAGAGTCTGGGATATGGATCTCGACCTCGATGCCTACGGGGAATTGAGAGCCTATTTCCGCGCCTATGATCCCCATCATGAACGGGAAGATGATATTTTTCATACATTGGGTTATATTGATGTGAAAAACCTGGCCGGCCGGATAAAGGGGAAGGTTCTTATGGGTATAACGATTATGGATAATATATGCCCCCCTTCTACCCAGTTCGCCGCCTATAATCGCATTGAAGCGGAAAAGAGCTGTCTGATTTACCATGACTACGGCCATGAAAATCTACCGGGTATGGAAGATAGAATCTTTACTTTCATGTTGGAAACGCTGGCCGGTTAAAGGATAGATTATGGCCTATAAAATAGTTGTGCACGATGGAAAAGCCCATATGGATGAGGTACTGGGTGCCGCATTGCTGGCTCTTTATATGGGAGAGGAACCGGAAGAAATTATCCGGATGAACTCCTCCGATGCGGAAAGGCAGGTCGCCGAAGGTTCGCTGCCCCCCGATTTATGGTATATAGACTGCGGAATGGAGTTCGATCCCGAAAGACGATTATTCGATCATCATCAGAACAGGGACCTCGATTGCTCCGCTCTTCTCATATTCAAGCGCTATTTCAAGCACCTTGAGGGAACAGAGCTGCACCAGTATGTGGAACTGGTTTCGAAAGTGGATACCAAAGGAGCCATGAGTCTGGATGATTTTCATCTGGTCAGCGAAAGCCGCGATTATTTTTCCTTCAGCCACAATATACTGATCCGGACTTTCGAGGACAATCCCATGATGGTCCTGAAGCTCATGCTTGCGGGACTTGAGGATAAAATTGCCTTTGAACAGGCAAAACAGGTGGCTTCGCTCTGGAGAAAGGAACCGGGTAACATGGAAATTGTTACGGTTTCGGGTATAAAAGTTCTTATTTATCTCACCATGCCGCCCTCTGAACTGACGGCACCGCTCCGCTCTGAAATCAGCCGGCTCGTAGATGAGAAGGAGATAGGGGCGACTCTCTCTTTCGATGAGAAAGTGCCCGGAGCCAGGACTCTCTACAGGACAAATTACGGTCACAATCTCCTGGATTTTACCAGGTGCCGCCCCTCGCAGACTCTATTCTGCCATACCGGTGGTTTCCTGCTGAAATTCAAACCGGAAGATGAAGTAGAGTGGATGCGCCTCCTTTCCGATTCAGTAACCGGATAGAGGATTTTTTCTCATATAAAAGACCGATTCTTTCATCAATGTGCAGAGTCGGTTATTTTTTTATTGACATTACTGTGCATCACACATTATATTATATTCAGGAGGTCAGCATGAGTGAAAATGAAAAAATCATAGATAACCTGCTTCAGGAACTGAAACGGGGAACTCTCGTGCTTACGGTTCTTCTCAATACGGAAGAGTCCTGTTACGGCTATTCGCTGGTTCAGAATCTCAAGGAAAAAGGCGTGGAAATTGAACAGAACACGCTCTACCCTTTACTGCGCCGCCTGGAAAAACAGAATCTGCTGGAAAGTATCTGGGACACCAGCGAAAACAGACCGCGGAAGTACTACAGGATAAGCGAATCGGGAAAAGATGTACGGGATTCGCTGCTGAAAGAATGGCAGCGGACGAATGCTGTTATTGAATCAATGTTGTCCAGGGAGGATGGAGAATGAAAATCATAGAACAATACATTTACGCTATTGGACAGAAACTTCCGCTGAAAGGAAGAAAAGATGTGAAAGAGGAGCTCCGATCGCTCCTTCTCGATGAAATCGAAGCGAAATTCGGTTCCGATCCCTCGGAGGAAGAGGTAAAATCCGCCATAAGCGATTTCGGTTCACCTTCAAAGGTAGCCCGGAGATATTCCGGTGATCGTCTTGTTATCGCTACTGGGTTTACAGATATTTACTATCTTATTTTCTGGATCATAATCTTCGCTATGGCCGTGGCTTTTACGACCATTTTCTTTATCAATCTCTTTACAAAAGACCTGGCAGGCATAGGGATTCTCATGGAAATCGGTCAGCTTGTTCTGAGTACCTGGAACGCCTCGCTGAGCGGCATCGGCATGATGACGATTGTGTTTATCATCATCAGCCGGTTTCTCCGGGAGAGCAAAGTGGATCTGGAGGAAGACTGGACGCCAAAGGACTTGAAAGGTATTCCGCTGGGAGAGGAAGCCGAATCAAAGATTGAAAGCTTTTTCAGCATTTTCTTTCTGTTGATTCTTCTGGCTATAGTAAATCTCTTTCCGGGACTGCTGACTTTTGCCGAAAATTCCTTTGAACAGTCCGGGCTGATTCTGGGGAACAGAATTGAAATAGACAGATTTACAATCTATGCCATTTTTATGAGCCTGGTCTGGATCGGCGATCTGATTTATCATGTCATGATTCTGAAAACGGCGATGATAACCAAGCCCTTGAAGTTTTTCAGTTATGCCATTGATCTGTCGGGAATAATCATATTTCTTCTGATGGTATCGGATAAGAGCCTTTTTCAGTCCAACCCCGCCGCATCGATGCCTTCCATTCTGGGTTTTAAAGCTATCTTTCTTCTGATTCTGATTATATCCAGTGCGGAGCTGATTGTTAAAGGAGTCAAAGAACTGCTGAAAAAAGCCGAAGGCTGATTACTGAAAACGCATAATATACAGACTGTTGCCTTTCATAAACGGCAACAGTCTTTTTTTATTTGACCCGGAACGAATTGACCAGCAACATGGTCTTACGTTTTATTTCATCTGTCTCGGAGGAGAGGGTTACAAGCTCTTCAATATGCTGCCTTATTATATTGTTTCTATTGTTAACCCCCGTGCAATGTTCAAAGGACTGTGCCGAGTACTCTTCCAGAGAAATCAGAGCATCAAGCATGCTCTTCCCTTTTTCGGAAATATAGCCGGCCCCCTGATTGAGCTTGTCCGCAATGACATTGGTTGAGGAAAGCTGTTCCAGAACAAGTTTATTCGCCCGGTCGTGTTCAATCATCGTTTCCGATATGGAAAGGCTCTCATCATCGATCTGGGATAAGTCCACTTTCATTTCCCGGAAAATGGTACCGGTTTCCTCGGCAACCTTCAGAGACGTATCGATCTCCTTTATTATCTGTTTCAGATTTTCACTGCTTGTCTTGGTGTGGGTTGCCGTATTTTCCGCCAGTTTTCTGATTTCATCGGCGACGACGGAAAATCCCCGTCCCGCATCACCGGCATGGGCAGCTTCTATGGCGGCATTCATGGCGAGAAGATTCGTCTGGGCGGCAATACCTGAAATGAGATTGTTTATTTCAAGAAGGCTTTTGGAATAGGTCACGACAGTGGAGACGGATTCCACGGTTTTGTTAACTCTCTCCTCTCCTCTGGAAAAAATTTCCGAGAGATCGTTGATTTTTTCTTTGACATTGGCCGTCCTACGGGAAACTTCACTGATGGAGGCTATCATCTCTTCGACTGCGGCGGAAGACTCGCTGACGCTTCTGGATTGGGAATCGACGTTATCAACCAGTGTTTTTAAGTCATCTATGAGGGATTTTCCCGTTTCCAGGGAATCCTTGACCATAGCGTATTCCCTCTCGGCATTTTCCGTCAGAATGCTGATATGATCGGCGATCTCCCTGACGCTTTCCGAAGACATTGAAATGTTGTTCGAGAGGTTGCTCTGGTTCAAATCGAACTGCTCGAACATCGCCCCGGTTTCGACCATATGGTCCCTGATTATATCGCTGAAAATATTGATTCTGTTGCTCAGGGTAGCCATCTCATCGACAGAGCTGATATTGATCCTCTTGGTGAGATCTTTTTCGCCGGAGATCATTTCCTCCAGTCTGGCATTGATCTGCCCGTACAGCTGGGAAGTCCCCTTGGCCCAGAGCAGGACCAGAGGCAGCTCGATAAGGATAAAAACAACGAAAAAAGGAATGGATGAGCCCAGAGCTTTTATCACTATGCTCAGAGTATCACGGCTTTCGAAGCTGCTGTTGATAAGCTCCAGGAATATTATGGATGAGGCGAAGATCAGGGACATGAGAGACATAAATACCGGAATTATTATATTTTTGCTTTTCTGTCTCTGTGAAATCAATTCCAGAGGGTAAAAGTGTACATTCTGTTCATAGAGGAAAGAAATGACCTGCTTATCCAGTATGACATAGGCGAAGCTGGCACTGAGCATTATGATAGACAGGACCAGACCGGAAAAGACGAAAATATGCCCGTAATCAAATCCGAGTCTGAAATGGAGATATGTTCCCAGAGCCGCTATGTACATAAGGGCGGCAAAAAGAGAAGCGGCCAGAGTGATGAGGGGAGTTTTTCCGAGCTTGTCAAAATAGCCGGAAAGATCCTCCCCTTCGGGCTGGAGCAGCATTCTCTCCTTCGTAAAATAACTGGAAAATTTTGTCAGAAGCAGATTGAGAAACAGAATTTCTATAATTCCCCCCACGCCCAGAAAAACAGCGAAAGATGCTGCGGATGAACTGAAATTCTGAGTATAGAGGGCAAAGATGAGAGCAGATGAGAGAAAAACCGGAATAGTAATGATAATTCTGTACTTTATTTTGTATGACACGGGGTGCTCCATTTAATATATAATATATTAATCGGATAGCTTGTCATAACTCTTGACTTCACAAAATTTGGAAGTATAATAACCCTAGTGGCCGGTCCACCCATCAACCACCATGCAAACAACCTCCGGGAGCAGAGATGAAGATAGTTAAAGAGCCCATGTATCAGCAGTTAACAGGCATACTGAGAGAAATGATTCAAAGCGATCAGTATAAATCGGGAGACAAATTCCTGACGGAAGGCGAAATCAGTTCCCGCTATGAAGTCAGCCGGAATACCGTTAACAAAGCCATGACAGCTCTGATAAGCGAAGGTCTCCTTGAATTCCGCAAAGGCCTGGGCAGTTTTATCAAGACAAAGCACAGCCAGTATGATCTTCATTCGCTTATCAGCTTTACCAAAATGGCCGAGGCCATGGGGGCAAAGGCGCAAACAAAAGTTCTTCAGTTCAGAAAAGTAAAAGGCAGAGATCTCGATGATACCGTTCTTGCGGCTCTTGGCGGTGAGCCGAAGAGCGACTTCTACTTTATGCAGCGGCTGCGGCTTCTCAATGAAAGACCATCCATACTTGAGGAACGCTATGTTTCTGCAAAACTGTGCCCCGGATTAAAAAAAAGTGATGTATCGGGATCGATTATTTCCATGTGGATTGATAAGTACAATCTGACTCTGGCCGGAGCCGATCAGACACTGAGCGCTGTTCTGGCGGGGAATGAGGAAGCTGCGCTTCTTCAGATGAATGAGGGAGAAGCTGTCATGCTCAGAGAATCGACAGGCTTTGCCGATGGCAACACCCCCCTGTGGTACGAAAGGACCCTTTTCAACGGCGGAGATTATGTGTTCCGGTTCCGCGTTGAATCGATGAACGCCGCCCACACAGCAAAAAGCGTCTTTGTAGGCGATAATTAAAATGAAAGACAACCATAATGGAGGATAAAATAACTATGTATAAAGAAAACAGCGATGCAGCAAGAGTTGCAGGAGCCATAGACCACACCCAATTAAAACCCGATGCCCTGACAGCTCAATTCGACCAACTGTGTGATGAAGCGGTTAAATACGGTTTCTACTCGGTTTGCGTCAATTCAAGCCGTGTCAAATATGTGGCAGAAAAATTGAAAGATGAAAAAACTCTCATTTGTTCAGTTGTCGGTTTCCCCCTTGGAGCCATGACTTCCGAATCAAAAGCTTTTGAAACGGCTGAAGCTGTAAAGAACGGTGCCGATGAGATCGATATGGTCATCAATATAGGCGCACTGAAATCAGGGGATTATGATTTTGTGGAAAAGGATATACGGGCGGTCCGCGAGGCGGCTTCGGGCAAAACAATCCTCAAAGTCATAATTGAGACGTCCATGCTCACCGACGACGAGAAAATCAAAGCCTGCGAACTGTCTGAAAAAGCCGGAGCTGATTTTGTCAAAACCAGCACGGGATTCGGCGGAGGCGGCGCCACAGTGGAAGATGTCAAACTGATGCGGAAAACCGTCAGCGATAAAGTTCTTGTTAAAGCCAGCGGCGGAATACGGGATTTTGAAACAGCACTTGCCATGCTTGAAGCCGGAGCCAGCCGGCTCGGAATCGGGTCGAGCATCGCCGTTATGACCGGTGCTCCGGTTGACGGCAACTACTGATCGTAAACAAAAGCTGCAGTGCCTCTCCGCATTGCAGCTTTTTTTATTTCTTACTGTTCAGCCTATGGGGGTAGGGAATTCTCTACCGCCCTTTCATGAAAGGCATTGCCCCTGGTGGTAAATTCCGGGCGTATACCTTCAGGACTTAATAAGCCTCCTTTAAAATGGCGAGAATATCGGTTTTGCGGGCTTCAACAGGGTTGTAGATAATGGAACCGTCTCCCAGGGCGGTTTCGGCAATCATATTGAAATCCTCTTCCCGGATCAGCGGCTCCCCTTCCCTGTTTTTTATATCTTTAAGAGATGATGGATGGCGACCCCCGGTAAGCTCTTTCAGCTTGAGATTCATTCCATGCAGCTCTTCAATGGTTCTGTCGGCCCTTTTTTCCGCTGGAGTCTGATCATAAACAGTTTTTCCCGCGACCGCTTCCAGAAGACGGGATAGCCGAGGTTCGATTGTGTCTTTGTTATAGCGCAGAACAGGGGGCAAAAGCACAGACATACAGCTGCCGTGAGGCGCATGACAGAGGGCCCCGACTGAGTGGCCTATAGTATGAACAAGCCCTACCATGGAATTGGAAAAAGCCGACCCGGCCATATTGGAAGCAGCGGCCAGAGCTCTGCGGTGTTCCAGGTTTCCCGGATCCTCGACGGCTCCGGTCAGATGATCCCGGATCAGGCATATTGCAGTCCAGGCCAGATGATCGCTCAAGGGATTCTTTGCTATGCAGGTGAACGCCTCGACAGCATGTGTCATGGCGTCCATACCGGTAATCGAGGTTAAAAACGGTGGAAGAGAAGCCGTTAATCGACTGTCGAGAATGGCGTGATCAGGCTGCAGATTATCGGAATTGAAAAGCATTTTTCTCCCCTTCTCGGGGTCGGATATAACAGCTACTTTAGTCACTTCAGAACCGGTTCCCGAAGTTGTAGGTATGGCGATTAAGGGGATGGATAGTGTTGGGATAAATCCCGAACCGATAAGACTGTTGAGATCTTTCACACCCATTGAGACATTCAGCCAGACACCTTTACCCGTGTCGAGAACAGAACCTCCGCCGAAAGCTATGATTCCGTCACAACTTTCCTTTTCATAGAGTTCGGCCAGGCTGTTGACTATGTCGATGCGGGAATCGGGGGGGATTTCAGAAAAGAGGGCATAGGGCCGACCTTCCAGCTGAGCCGTAACAAAATCGAGAAGCCCCACGGACACGATCCCCCGGTCTGTCAGAAGCAGAGGTTTGCGAATCCCCCGCTCCGATAACAGCCGGGGTAATTTTTCCAGAGACGAATCTCCCAGAGAGACGGCTGTTTTGTTGTGATAGGTAAAGGAAGAGGGAATCTCCTCCATTCCTGAATCGATAATAAGACCGCCGGTCAGCGATTCGGCATATTTCCTGAAAAATCCCGGAGCCGGTTTCCTTCCCCCCACAAGAGCCCTGTCTACGACCAGGAACTGGCTATGGGGACCGCTGACTTCATTGATTTGGTCTGCGCTCAGGGGAAAATGGGCTTTCTGCCTCGGATCATCGCGGAAAAGGTCCGTAAGGCTCCTGCCACCCGCCAGAATAAGAAAATCATAAGAATCGTGGTTTTCATCCACCAGGAGAAGATCTATGGAATGATAATACCCTGCTGTTAGCAGTTTCCCCGCTTTTTCAGCCTTTCTCAGGTTATGTTTTTCCGTGATAATAACAGGCCTTTTAACATGCTGCTGTTCCATCTCGACAACCAGCTGGGCGGCCATGGCTTTGCCCCATAAAACTGTTCCCGCTGCTTTAAATTCTCTTATCATCTGACAGGCTCCCATTTTTTGACAGCTCTCTTCGCCAGGAAACGGGGAAGGAGCAGAATTTCCACTTTATCCATAAGCCGGATAAAAGTGCATGTGTGGGGCAGATCCCCTTTGACCATCAATCTGCCTCTGGCTTCGCTGTCGCAGGTGCTCTCCTGAAAAGTAAGGAGGAGCCACGCCGCTTCCAGACTTTTCAAATAAACAGTCATATCCGCCTGTTCTTCCCTCAGCGAAACTTTCTTCAATCTGTCTCCCTCTCTCTTCAGAGAAAGAGAAGGACCGGAAGGCCATATAGCAAAACGCAGTTTGAAATCTTCGGGCAGGGCTTTCACCTCATCCCGGACCGAAGCTTTACGACAGGCTACCGCCGGTATAAACCAGCCGAGGACAGCCATCACCGTACCGCAGTAAATCAGCTTGACGGGAGACCTGTAGGGACTGACTGTTCTGGATCTGTTTTCTCTTGCCATCATCTTATCTATAACTTTGTCTTCCGGGCCGGCCGTGTCGTTATAGCGCCGCAACCGGTAATACCGGCGGATCATTCTATCAAGGGGAACGACTGTGTTTTTCCCTTTATAGGCTGTCTCTTTCTCTTTCGTAAACCGGTCGGGAAGTGTATCCTGATCGGGTGTCATGCCCATCTGCACATTCAGCCACCGCTCGAGCTTGTTGATCCTTTCCCCGGCTTTGACAAAACCCCATTTGCTGAGTTTTATACCCGTAACCGAGGTGAAATATTCACTGAGTATGCTCCAGTCCATAAGCATCATAGCCACTTTGGGCATGGCGATAGTGGCGATATTGAGTACGAACTTCGGAAGATACTTGGGAATAACAGGTTCTGTCATGATACCGAAAACTGAAAAGAGACAAACCTGAAGGGAATTAACCGCGGAAAACATATCCTCCATAAAAACAACCCAATGGGCCTTGCCCATAGTGGTATGAGGCGGCATATACCCCATAAGCTGCTCCAGAGAGATCAGATAGGAACCGAGATGGCATCCGCCCTTGTTATGAACGGCATATCCCAGACCGTGTCCCCAGCTGGCCCTGGGGTCATAAGCGGCGACCTCGATACCTTTTACATGTATGGCGAAGTCGGTACCGCCGTATTTTTCACTGAGCTTCTTTGATCCATCGGCCAGTTCCGCGCCTTCCCCTTTCCTATAGGCGATGTCTTTGAGAACGGAAGAAATGTTATCGTGCCTGCCGAACTGCAGCTGCGATGACCGGATCCCCTTTTCCGCCGCTTCCATAGCCCAGGCCATTGTTCCGCCTGCTGAGATGGTATCGAGCCCCAGTTCATTCATCTCTTCATTCCAGACTCCGATTTTATCGGGATCGAAATTCTCTATATTGCTGCCGAACATTCCGATCGTCTCATATTCGGGAATCTGTCTCATCTTCCCGTCGGGATAACGGCCTTTGTGACCGCACAGGACAGAACAATGGCGGCAGGCGGAGTGCCGGGTCCCGTATTTTTCAGCCATAGCCTCACCGCTCGTTTTTTCCGTATCCTCATGCCATCGGTCACGGAAATTCCTGACAGGGGAAAATCCCGTTTTAATGCCGAACCGAACATTGGCATTTGTTCCGTAGAGCCGGTAGGATTCGGTCATGCCGTTTCGATGGACATATTTTTTCGACTTTGCAATGGTCTTTTGAAAAAGTCCGGGGCGGACAGGCTCGTAGGAAACCTCCTTGCCTCTTGCGACGACGGCCTTGAGGTTTTTCGCCCCCATTACTGCGCCGACGCCCCCGCGGCCGGCGAATCGGTGACCGGAACAGATATTGGCATAGAGGACTTTGTTTTCCCCTGCCGGCCCGATGACAGCCGCCCCTTCTTTCGGTGACAGATTGAGATTTTTCTGGACTTCATGAGTTCCCTGTCCCCACAATTCTCCCGCCTCTTCGAACAGGACACCGTCTTTGTCAATTTTTATAACTGTCGGTTCAGAGGCGGAACCGGAAATAATGACTCCGTCCCAGCCGGCGGTTTTGCAGGCTTCTCCAAAATACCCCCCGCAGGACGAGCCGACCATCAGGCCTGTAAGAGGCGATTTGGTCACGACCTCGAAACGACCGGAACAGGGAGCCCCGGTGGAAAGCATGACACCCATAGAGAAAATGAGAAGGTTATCAGCACCCAAAGGATCGATTTGTGCCAGTTTATCCCGGGAAAAGCGATCGTGAAAGATTTTAAGAGCCACACCTTTGGCCCCCAGAAAATCCCGGAGGTCCGCAGCGGAAACATGATAGACGGACCAGGATGAATCGGAAAGATTGATATCGAGGTACCGGTTGGACGTGCCTTTAATTGTTTTCACTGAAAACCTCCATGGAAATAGCATCGAACTGACAGTTTTTAAAACACCAGTTACAGGAAACGCACTTTTCATGATAGAAAAGCACAGCGCAGTTCTGCTGCAGAGGCAATGAATCATCTTTCATGATCAGAGCGCCGGTCGGACAGGCAGCGACGCAGTTTTCACAGGCTAAGCACTTGTCTTCCAGAATTCGGGGTTTGAGCCACTCGCTTTTTTTCAGCCTCGCCACGATTCTGTTATCCGGCCCCCTGACGGCGGCAGCCGGGCAAACCCTTCCGCAGGAACCGCAGTCAATGCAGAGCTTCCCGTCTATTCTATGCAGCTCCTTCTTGTTTCCGCTGATTGCCTCAACCGGGCAGGCCCGCATGCAAGCGCCGCAGCCTATGCAATTTTCTTCGATTCTGTGATACATCTTTACCGTCAGCCTCCATATCCTTTAGTTTCTATATCCACTATTCTTTTCAGAGAAATATCGTTCAGCGATAGAAATTTCTGTATTATGATTCCGTCGAGCGCCGCAACCAGCGATCGGGCTACAGCTTCCCGGTCCGAAGATTCGGGAAGAAAACGGGTGAAGGAATTTTCGATAATGCGGAACCATTCCCGGTAGCTTTCACGGAGAGGAGCGATCAGAGCCGGATTGGAAGTCATGGCTTCATTGATCAGATAAAAATGCATACGTCCGCGCAGTTCCGCCCCGCTGACCGACTTGAAAATCTCCAGTACAATCTCACCGGGTGATTTCCCCTCTCTGAGAAAGCCATCGAGCAGCCCCAGCAGAGTGGAAGTGATACGATTCATGTTCCACTGGTTGATCTGGAGAATCAGTTCATCTTTGCTTTTGAAATAATAGTAAAGCGTGCCCCGGCTGATACAGCAGGCTTCGGCGACCTGTTTAAGCGAAGTGCCGCCCACACCGTTTTCCGACATCAGTTCGAGGGTCTTATTTATGATAAATTCTTTCAGCTTCGGATCGTTTCTGGTTTCCGCCATGCACTGTCTTCCCCAGTCGGTCGAGTGACCGACTGGTAACAGTATCAAACCGAAAGAGTATTAAGTCAAGAAAAATCGAGTGGCTGCTCAGTGAATCGCGGAGTACTCCAGGAGCTCGGCTTCCGTGGTTCTTCTGTACCGGCCGTTCTCAAACTCAAGAATGTTCAGAGCCAGATTTTTCGAATGGAAAAAGCGATTGGCCGAAGGCCTCATGCCCTCGACATAACCGAGCATTTTATTTATTGTTCCGCCGTGGCTGACGATCAGAATCCTTTTACCGGGGTGAGCTTCCGTAATTTCAATTAGAGCATTTACAGCTCTTTTATGAAACTGATTATGGCTTTCCCCTTCGGGGATAACAAAATCCGGATCATCCTGCCTGTAAACTTCGAAAAGCTCCGGCATCTCTTCTTCTATGTTTTCCCAGCTCTTAGCCTGGAAGACACCGAAATTCATCTCACGGAGCCCTTCATGAATATGAATCTCCCTATGCAGATCACCGGTCAGGATTTTAGCCGTAGTTAAAGCCCGGTCCTGATCGCTGCTGTAGACGACATCGGGTTCAAGTTCCGTAATCTCCTGCCGGAACGCCTCCGTATCGGCGATCCCCTCTTCAGTTAACGGACTGGCGAGCTGCCCCTGAAGAAGCCCGAGGCGGTTCCATTCTGTCTGTCCGTGACGTACGATGTATAAAGTGGTTTTCATAAGATCAGAATATATCATTTTTCAAATCCGGAAAACCGTCGGGTTCCGTCATAAATGTCGGAGAATAACTGAATGACTTCAGCATTCTCGACGATTTCTACATTTTTTTTCATTTCAGGCAAGATGGCACAGAGTTTGCTTAATAGTAACTAAAGTTATTTTAAGGATAAAAAATGAAAAAGATTACAATATCAGCCATTCTGCCAACCCTGTTTTTCTTATGGGGGTGCAGCGATTTAATGCTTGAACTTGAACCGTTTAATGAAGACTCAGAACTCATTTCCGAAACCATTCTGGAAATTCTCAATGAGTCATCTGAAAATCTCGAGATTCCCGAAACAGTTACGGAAAACCTCGAACTGCCCACCACAGGGGAATCGGGAGAAACCATTACATGGACATCTGATAACCCGGAGATTGTCTCTTCCGATGGAACTGTAAAAAGACCTCCCTACGGGAGCGATGATATAACCGTCACGATAATAGCGAATATCGAACTCAACGGGGAAACAATCACTGTCGACTTCGAAGTGACCGTTCCCGCCGAAGAGCTGACCATCGAAGATGCCCTTAACGCAGTACTGGACAGTCTTTCCATCGATTCACCGGACCCATATGAAAACCTGGATCTTCCTGTTGTCGGCGATTTCGGCACAACGATTGAATGGACGAGCGATGCGCCCGGTATAATCAGCAGCGACGGCACCCTTATTCCCCCTGCCGCTAGCGACGGAGACAGAGAAGTAACTTTGACCGCAACCGTAGAAAAAGAAGGAACCAGTGAAAATAAAACTTTCAAAATTACAGTTCCCGTCGCAGAGAATGAGACTTTCACTCCAGTGGACGGTGTCTCCTTCAATATGATTTATGTCCCCGCCCGAACATATATGGCCGGATTGAATGATGATGGTGATAAAAACAACGGCAGCGATATCTCTAATATCGCGATAGAAGCTTCCGGAACAAAAATCGCCCGCTCCTTTTATATGGGAAGCACGGAATTGACTGACCATCTGTGGAAAACAGTGTACCTGTGGGCCGTGAGCGAAGGTCATTACAATTTCGAAACAGAGGATGCCGGAGCTTTGAGTTCCTCTCTGCCCGTTACCGGTATCAACTGGTATGACGCTGTTGTCTGGACCAATGCGCTGACGGAATACACCAATGCCAAAGAGGGAACTTCCTATACACCGGTTTACCGGTCAAATGGTTCTGTGCTTAGAGACTCGACAGCCATATCAAGCCTCGACAGCGTAACGCCTGACAGCGATGCGGACGGTTTCCGGCTTCCGACTTCCGATGAATGGGAACTGGCTGCCCGCTACAAAGGCGACCAGGATGGAAACGGATTCCTGAATGCCGGTGAGTTCTACAGCGGGAGCGAGCTGAGTGGCGAAGGCCCACTCTCTGCCGATGACGTGGCCTGGACTTCTGACAATTCGGACTGGTATCAGTACAGTTCCGGTTACTGGATTATTCACAGGGAAGTAGCACGGAAATCCGCCAGCGCCCTGGGCTTTTACGATATGAGCGGCAATGTATGGGAATGGGTATTTGATGCCTCCCTTAACGCCGATGGTGATGATGTGCGTCTTTGGCGGAGCGGAAGCGCGGATAATGTTCCGACCGAAAATGCGGTCGGGTTTACGGCAGGTTCCGACTCGTCCTTCTCAATGGACACGCTCGGATTGAGAATAGCAAGGAGTTACAACTAATGAAAAACATAATACTGATCATCAGCGCGGTGTTTCTGAGCGCCGCCCTGCATGCTGGGGAAACGGGCTCCTTTTTCGACAATCTCGAATTGTCCGTGACTGCCGATGCTCTCATTTACAACGACTCTGCGGGATATGGTGCGACATTGGGGATCATGACAGACCTGGGCGGAAAAACTTTTATGAAAAATTTCATGGTGGGACTGGGAGCCCGCTACAAAGGGGCTGTCAAAGCCGATGAAGATTTCATGCTTAATTCCATCGGTGGATACGGGATGATAGGCTACGGCTTCCAGTTACCCATAGGTCTGAGAATCATGCCAGCCGCTAAAGTGGGATTCCTCTATAAAATCAGTGAATTGAACAAAGAAATCTATTCCGGTGTCGACCTGACGGTCTTCCCCTCGCTCCAGATCGATTACCTATTCAAAAACCTGAGAATCGGAATCGAAGGCGGCTACCTGATGACATTCACCGACACTTTCCGCAATGACCCGGCCATTGAAAACCTGTCCAGAAATCTTCAGGCTTCCCTTTTCGTTTCCTACACCTTCAGAAACAGGTTCAAAAAATAAACCCCTCCGGCGGAACTTGCCGCCGAGGGGTTGAAATCAAGCAATCGGCCCGAAGCTCATTTATGAGCACCGGTGCCGGATATAGGTTTCATAGTCTTGCGATATTCAGCATACAGCTCACTCATATGCTGAACTTTCGCCATAATCTCATCGGGTTTCGTACCGTCTATAAAATCACGGATCCTGTAATCTTCCTTCAGAATGCGGCCGCTGGCCACAACTGTAGAAATCTCGCTTCCGTTTGCCGCCCAGATGATGTTTTCCATAACGTTGTCCAGTCTGGTGGGAATCATATTGGGCTGATTCAGATCGAGAAGAACAAAGTCGGCCTGTTTACCGGGGCTCAGCTCTCCCTGGTTCTTTCTGAGAATAGAGGAAGGCGTAACGGTTATCATCTCCAGAAGCTTTTCCGACTTGAGTAGTGTCGCATCCTGATGGAAAGCTTTCTGGTATTGAGCAGCAGCCCGCGCGGCGGCAATGATATTCTGGTTATCGGCCGAACCGGATCCGTCAGTGGAAATGGCCACGGGTATACCCATTTTCATCATTTCGATGACCGGAGGCATTCCCGAACCCAGAATGGTATTGGCCAGCGGATTATGAACGATTTTCGTCCCGGTTTTCGCCAGGATTTCCAGATCTTCGGGGATGCAGTTGACCTGATGGGCCAGAACGCTGTTCTCATCGAGGATTCCGATTGAATCGGCATACTGGACCGGAGTCATTCCCGGTTCGATCTCCTTTTTAAACCAGGCTGTGGTTTTCGGTTCTTCCGAACTGTGGATATGGAATAGAGTGTTGTTTTCGCGGGCCCAGGCTTTCAGGGGAACGAGAACTTTCCGACTGTTGGAAAAAAGCTGATCCGGTCCGGGGCAGAACGACGTCCGCTCGAGTCCTTCTATCTCAGAAGCTTTCTGCAGTCTTTCCACCGCTTCTTCCGGCGTATCGAGAAGAGCCTCATAATAAAAGCGGTCCTGTCCGCCGATGGCGACTATCATAGTCGTTCCGGCTGCTTCGTTCGCTCTGGCGATTTCCGCGGCGTGATATTTACTGTGATTGCAGTGATGCACCATGCTGGTCGTGATACCGTAATTGATATCGGCAACACGGGCCATGAGATAAGTAAGCAGCTGAGGAGACATGCCCAGTTCTTTCGTAAGCATATCGCCGTTTTCGTTTATGTAGCCCGTAAAGGGATTCACGGCTTTATCCAGCCATTCGGTCAGGGGAACATCTTTGGCAATTCCGATCAAAGGCTGCTCGTGGTCGTGGCCGTGGGCTTTTACGAAGCCGGGCATCATGACCGTATTGAGTTTCGGTACGCCGGAGGCTACGGCTTTTGCGGCATTGCCATTGAAGCCCATGATTTTCAGGTTTCCGCCATACTGCTTCAATATGGCTTCTCCTTTCTTCTCCGACCAGGGTCCGACCTCGGCAATCTCGCTGCCTACAGTCAGAATAAAGCCGTCTTCAATTCTCTCGGCTCTGTTTTTTTCGCTTAAAGGGATGACGAATCTGCTTCTGCAGAGGATGGGGTTGTTTTCAGACATAAATATCCTCACTCCGTATAGTATTTCCCTGATTGTTTTTTCAGAATAATAATACTGAAGGGTGGGTGACCAATTTCATCTTACAACCGAAGCAGCCGCAAGTCAAATCAATTGTATGACAAACAGACCTTTAACAAAAATGTGAAAAATAAAAATCATTTTTTCTTCGACTTTGCAAAAAAAGCTTATATTGTATAGTGAATCTTTTTTTCATGGAGAGCAGAGATATGTCAGTCAGAACAACCGGTACAAATTATACGGTTTATCCGGGAGAGCCCCTCCCCTTCGGAGCCACTGTCCAGGGCAACGGCGTGAACTTTGCCGTACTCAGCCGGCATGCCACATCCGTTACCCTTCTGCTTTTCGACAAGGCTGATAATTATGTACCCATGGCGGAGCTGGTTCTCGATCCGTACCTGAATAAAACCGGCGATGTGTGGCACATCCGTCTGGAAGGCATGGGAGAAGGAACCCATTACCTCTACCGCGTCGACGGCCCCTATGTACCGGAAAAAGGCCACAGATTCAACCGTTTCAAAGTTCTGCTCGATCCCTACTGCAAAGCCATCTCCACCCATGAGTCTATCGATCTGGATAAGGCGAGAGGATACGACTGGGAATCGGACGACCGGGATCTTTCATTCAGCGAATACGACGATATCATGCATATGCCGAAATCGCTTGTTGTTTGCGACGATTTCGACTGGCAGGGAGACAGGCCTCTCAATTTCCCCCTCCGCCACAGCATAATCTATGAAACCCACGTATCCGGTCTGACGAAACATCCCTCATCCGGGGTAGCTCATCCGGGAACTTATAAAGGCGTTGTGGAAATGATCCCCTACTTCAAGGAGCTGGGAATAACCAGCCTGGAGCTTCTGCCCATTATGGAATATGACCATATGAGTTTTACACGGGTCAATCCCATAACCGATGAGCATCTGGAAAACTACTGGGGTTACGACCCCATCGCCTTTTTCGCTCCCAACAGCCGTTATGCCTCCGACTCGAAAGGGGCCCAGGTAACCGAATTCAAAGAGATGGTGCGTGAGCTGCACAAAGAGGGAATCGAGGTGATCCTCGATGTGGTTTTCAATCATACTGGAGAAGGCAGCGAGCTGGGACCGACCATATCCTTCCGGGGATGGGATAACGAGATTTACTACATTCTCGCCGATGAGAAGCGCTATTATATGAATTACTCGGGATGCGGGAACACCATGAACTGCAACCACCCTATCGTCAGGACCATGATCAGAAACTGTCTTCACTACTGGGTCATTGAAATGCATGTCGATGGTTTCCGCTTCGATCTCGGTTCCATACTGGGAAGAGACCGGTACGGAAATCTGATGGAGAATCCTCCTATTCTGGAAGGGATCGCCGAAGATCCGGTATTGCGCAACACGAAAATCATAGCCGAAGCCTGGGATGCCGGCGGTGCTTATCAGGTGGGATCCTTTCCCGGAGGCCGCTGGGCCGAATGGAACGACCGCTTCCGCGATGACGTCCGGGGGTTCTGGAGAGGGGACAAAGGGAAAACCCGCGTTCTGGCCACAAGGCTGACCGGAAGTTCGGACCTTTACCTGAGAGATGGAAGAAAACCCTTTCACAGCATAAACTTTGTAACCTCCCACGACGGCTTTACCCTCTGGGACCTGGTCAGCTATAACAGGAAGCACAACGAGGCGAACGGAGAGGAAAACCGCGACGGAAGCGATAACAATATCAGCTATAACCACGGAGAGGAGGGAGAAACCCGCGATCCGAAAATCCTGGAGCTGAGGAAACGGCAGGCCCGAAACTTTCTTACGACGCTTATGCTCTCTCTGGGAACGCCTATGATTCTGGGGGGAGATGAACTTCTGCGAACCCAGGAGGGCAACAATAACGCCTACTGCCAGAACAACGAAGTTTCGTGGTTTGACTGGAACAGGAAAAAAGAGAACGGCGATAATTTCACATTCCTGAAAAGACTTATAAAATTCCGAAAGCGCCACCCCGCTTTTCACAGGCCTGAATTCTTTCTGGGAATTGATACGACATTCAATGCCATTCCGGACATTACCTGGTACAACTACGACGGCGATCCGCCGGTCTGGGAAGACATGGATCACTGTCTGGCCTACCGTCTGGATGGAACAGAAGCGGAAGTCGATGCCGATAAGGACGATAATGATTTCTATCTCATGTTCAACGGCAGCGACAGGGACAGACAGTTCACCATAAAAACACTCCCTCCTCCGGGAACCAAATGGTTCAGAGCCATAGACACGGCTGTGCCGGGTGAGAAATCCATCACGCTTTTCGGTGACGAAGAAGTACTCAGGAATCAGAAATCCTATAAAGTGACCGCTAAATCGGTTGTTGTTCTGATCTCCAGAGTTGTCTGATCCGCCGTCCGTCTGGACTTCCCCGGCCCTTACAGGTAACATAGGTCCATGAAAAGAATCAAAGCCTGTTTTTTTGATATAGACGGAACTCTCGTACGAACTGATCACACCATCTCCCGGCCCGTTATCGATGCTGTACAGCGGCTCGAACAGGAGGGCGTCGCTCCGATCATCGCCACGGGACGGAGTTATGAGGCTCTGCTGCCGGTAAAAGAGACATTGGGTATACACAGTCCCCTTATCTGTTACAACGGCGCCATGATCGTAGACGGCAGCGACGGGACAGTATTAAAACACCACACTCTTCCGGAGAAGGAAGCCCGTGCCGTTATCACCATAGCCAGAAAACTCGATTACCATATTCTGGCGTACCGCAGTGGTGAACTGATCTATGAAAAAGAGCGGCCGGAAGCGGAAGAATACTACAACAGGATCAAACTTCCCGGAAAAATCGTCAATTTCGATGAAATAGATGAGCTGAAACTGACAAAATGCCTGATGATCGCAGACCATGAAAATCTCCTGCCCGTCAAAGAGGAGATAATGGAAAAACATTCGGAAAAATTGAATGCTTTTAATTCCGATCCCCGCTTCCTGGAAATCGTTCCGGCCGGCATAGATAAAGCCGGGGCGGTAAGAGAAGTCATGAACCTTCTCGGCGGAACCGTAGAGGAATCCATGGCCATGGGTGACGGTTTCAACGATCTGCCCATGCTGGAAGCGGTTCACTGGGGCGTTGTCATGGCCAATGCCCTGCCGGCGCTGAGAGAAAAATTCCCCCCGGAGAGAACCGCCCCCCATTGCGATAAAGACGGAGTGGCCACTTATCTGGCGGATTTTTTCAAATGGGAAGAGCGATAACGGTCAGACCGTTTTCTCCGTTTCCGAATTGTACAAAACTTTTTAATCTATGAAAATAATAGGAATTGACAGCACAGAGGATCGCATCGATGCGGTCCTCCGCTTCTTTATAAGCCTTTTTTGAGCTTAACTCCCCGATCTCCGGATAGTCTCCGTAAAATCCCACCTCTTCCAGAGCATGCTTAAGAATCAGGAAGTTCTCTTTAAGCTCTCCCAGTTTGAGGGCAGATGTGATTTTGTATTTCCGCATGGATATTCCCGGGAAAAGACTCTGAATCACAGCTGTTGGAAAGGTCTCGACTATAGTCTTACCAAGCTTGAGACCGTTTTCCATTCTGAGGATATCGAAAAGATCCGCCCCCCGAACTCCTCCGTAGTGACGATTCATATAATCGACAGATGTGGCAAAAACTTTCAAAAACCGGCCGTTAAAAGAATGTTTCATAAGATCGGAATCACAGGGACGACCTCCTGTTTCATTGAGAACCTGAAGAGGACTGTCTACGGACAGAATGAAATCATCTTCCAGAGATGTCAGGAAGCGGGAAATTTCACTGTCCGGCCATAGCGGCGCAGAACAGTGAATAATAGCGCGTTCGTCATTGATGACTGCGATCCCCGACGGGTTTCCCCGCTTCCAGGCGAGATCTATTCCGGCGTAGAGCATTTACCGAGCCGGCTCTTTCAGACGTTTCGAATAAATGCGCACGGGAACCTGTCCCATAAAAACAGCATCTTTCCCGTAAACAAATCCGTTTTTTTCAGCGACCCGGATCGAAGCGGTATTCTCTTCTTCGATAATGGAAATAAGACAGGGAAACCCGAGATTATAAAATCCGTAATCTGCCGCCGCAGCCGCCGCTTCAGTCGCCAGCCCCCTGCCCCAGTAGGATGGATCGAGCCTGTATCCAACTTCCGGCAGCTCCTCCCCGTCGATCTCCTGAATGACAATACCGCAATACCCAATAAGTTTGTCGTCACCTTTATGGATCAGGGCCAGCAATCCCGTACCCCGTTTCAGATAATTATCGAGGCAGCGCCGGATAAACTGTTCCGTTTTCTCTCTGGAATAAGGACCGTTAAGGGAAAAGCGCATAACCTCCCGGTCGGCCAGGATAGGAGCGAGAGCCTTTAGGTCGTCAATCGTGAACTGACGGAGGATTAAGCGTTCTGTTTCAATTATCATTGTCCGATTATACTATTATTGATTATTGCTGACTATTCATCGGTGATAAGATAAAGTGCTTTACAATTGTTTCTACCCGAAGTATCAATAGATTATGTTTGAAAGAAGTATCATATCTCAGGGACATTTAATAGACTCGGGAATCATGTCCCGGATTCTCAATCTCATTATCGATGAAAAGGCCGATTATAAAATAATTGATTTTACCATAGGTAAAAAACAGGATGAAATATCCTATCTGGAAATTCTCCTGATCTGCGACAGCGCGGAAAAATTGAACAGCGTAACGGAAAAACTGGTTCTTCTCGGAGCCTGGGAGAAAGGAGCCGCCGAACCTCTGCTCAAAACAGCAGACAGAGACGGCGCAGTCCCTCCCGACTTCTACTCGACCTCCAACCACAGGACGGAAATTTATTATCAGGGAGACTGGCACAAAGTGTCCAAACAGCGGATGGATGCCATGATAAGGAAAACGTCTGCCGGTTTTGAGTGTATAAAATTACGCGATGTGCGCAAAGGCGATCTGATACTATGCGGCAGTGATTCGGTCAGGCTTTTCCCGCCCGATGCGGAAAGGCAATCGGAAGGTTTCGGTTTTATGACCAACGACGTCTCCTCGGAAAGAAGCGACAACATCGCTGTCCGCAAAGTGGCAGAGACTCTTGAGGAAATGAAGGCGCAAGGTAAAAAAGCCGTCGTCGTAGCCGGTCCCGTAGTCGTTCATACGGGCGGAGCCGGCGCTCTCGCGGCTTTGATCCGCGAAGGTTATATTCAGGGATTCCTCGGAGGAAATGCCATTGCGGTCCATGACCTGGAATCTCAGTTTTACGGCACATCTCTCGGTGTGGATCTGACAACAGGAAAGCCGACTCACGGCGGACATTTTCACCACATGAGAGCCATTAACAAAATCAATACCTACGGATCCATATCGGCGGCGATTAAAGCAGGAGAAATAAAAGCCGGACTGATGTACGAAGTAGTCAAATCAGGTATTCCCTACTGCCTGGCCGGTTCTATCCGCGACGACGGCCCTCTTCCGGAAACCGTAATGGATATGATTGAAGCCCAGAACCGCTACAGCGAAATCATAAAAGGAACTGATATGCTCCTGATGCTTTCGACCATGCTCCATTCCATTGGAGCGGGGAATATGACACCCTCCTGGGTCAAAACGATCTGCGTCGATATCAATCCGGCGGTGGTAACCAAACTTTCGGACAGGGGGACAGGGCAGGCTGTGGGAATCGTCAGCGATGTGGGGTTGTTTCTGCGGACTTTAGCTAATCAGATGGGACTGGTATACGGAGATTAGTCCTCTTTCTTATCCTTATACCACTTTTTCTCACCGTATATCTTTTCCATGCAATCGGGACAGATGCCGTGGGAGAAAGAGGCATCGGAATGGCTTTCAATATAGGATTCCAGGTTGTTCCAGTAACCGCTGTCATCTCTGATTTTCTTGCAGGAGGAACAGATGGGAATAAGTCCACCAAGGGTTTTGATCTGCTCCAGAGCTTCCTTAAGTTCCCTGATAAGCTTCTCCTTTTCCTCATCGGCCCTTTTCTCTGACGTAATGTCTCTCAATGACCCGATAAGCCGCACAACCTGCCCCTTCCTGTCCCGCTCCGTCCGGCTTTTAAGCCATAACCATCGTTGACCATCAGTTCCGGAAATAATTGGAAACTGGATGCTGTCTTCGTTCCCTTTAAGAAAATCATCTATTTTTTCATTGAAAAAAGACCGGAAATCCGATCTGACTGCCTTCCGCAGGACTTCAAAGTCAGTAGTTTCCTCATTCGTATCGAATCCGTAAAGCTTAGCGGCATCATCGGGAACAATCAGTTCCCCTCTTTTCAGATCATACTCCCACCAGGAGGATTTTCCCAGAGACTGCGCTGTTTTCAACCGGCTTGTATAAGTATTGAGTAAAGAGTTTATGTTCCTTTCAAAAAGAACAAGAACAATTATAGCCAGAAGAGCAATAAAAAATACAAAGAAAAGAAAAAAGCGGCTGTTCTGGGAGACATGCTGATCTATATTGCTGTATTCCTTTCTAATCAGGCTGTCCATATCATCGAGATAGACCCCGGTGGCTATAACCCAGTCGAAATCCTGATAGAGTTTTCCATAGGACATTTTATGTGAGATTTCGTCGGAATTCATTTTTTTAAAATAGTATTCGATGAATGCCTCGCCCTTTTCATTCACACCCGAGAGCTCATCCCTATAGGGCAAATTGCCCATGATATCTGTCATGTCCGTTGAGAGTAACATTCCTTCGGTTTCCGGAAGATTGGGATGAACAAGCCTGATAGCGTATCCATCTCCACCATTATAATCGAGTATATGGTTGATCCAGACGTATTCATTATCAGGAAGAATTCTTTTACGTACAATTTCTTCTCCACCGGAGCGAATGAGCTTTTCATAGGATTCATGAGTGAAAAACACATAAAGGACCGTATCGCCGAATACCGGAGCACTCTTCGCGATTTTTGACCGGCTTTCAATATCCAGGGAATCAGGAAAATCCGATCCGGCCGAATTCAGCCGGATCTCTCCATTGCGTACAAGAGCATAGCTGACGTTGTCGGTGCAAAGCTTTTCGAGAAGCTGCGGAACATCGGACGAGGCGAATAACTGATTCTCTCCCCCGTAGCGGAGTTGCAAAAGCAGAACCATGGCATGGAGAAGATTCTCTGTTTTACTTTCATACTCTTCAAATACCAAGCCGGAATATTGTTCAATATCGCTAATACAGCTCCATACAATCGACTGAAGATAGCTCTTCTTCTGTTCTTTAATACTTTCTGATAAAAGTTCAAGGTTTGCCTGAGCATCGTTTTTAGCATGATTTATAAGAACTATAGCCTCGACTGAAGCCGTCAGTATAAATATGCATAAACTGACAACATAGAAGATTTTTCTTATCCGGTTCTGATTATAGGAAACCACAGCTACCTCAACTTCACTTATACTATTAAGTATAGTGCAGAGATCACCGCCGGATTGTAAGAAAAATCTTCTACCCAGGCCTTTTTTATTATTTTATAAATCAACCCCTAAATAATCGACAGCATTATTGAAACTGATCCCCTGAACGATCTCTCCCAATATCTTTTCATCATTCGGGTATTCTCCCTTTTCCACCCAGTTCCCGAGAATATTACAGAGGATTCTCCGGAAATACTCATGGCGGGGAAAACTGAGGAAGCTTCTTGAATCGGTCAGCATTCCAACGAACTTCGACAGAAGTCCCAGATTACCCAGCGCTTTCATCTGGGCTTCCATACCGTCCCTCTGGTCGTTAAACCACCAGCCGCTACCGAACTGAATCTTTCCGGCAGTCTTTCCATCCTGGAAGTTCCCGATCATCGTTCCGATCGTATAATTGTCCGATGGATTCAAGACATAGAGGATGGTCTTCGGAAGACCTCCGTTAGAGTTCACCTTATCGAGGAAGCGCGACAGCTTCCAGGCAATCGGTCCGTCGGCGATAGAATCAAATCCCGTATCGGGTCCCAGCGATGCCAGCCCGGTGCTGTTGTTGTTTCTCAGGGCTCCCAGGTGAATCTGCATGGTCCATCCCTTCTCCCTGTTCATTCTGGCCAACTCCGCCAGAACGGCCGTCTGAAGTTTTTCCACCTGAAGATCCGACAGAGGATCGACTCCAAGAAATAAATCCTTAAAGATTTCCTCCAGCTCATCTTTGCTGGATTCGGCAAAAATACTGGTCGTCAGCGCATGGTCAGATAAACGGCCTCCCAGGTGATGGAAGTAGGCGTGCCTGTTTTCAAGAGCTTCAATCAGATCATCGTATTTTCTGATTTTGACCCCTGAAACTTCAGAGAGCTTTTTCATATAGATTATGAAATCCGCCCGGTTTCCGAATGCAAGAGCTTTATCGGGACGGAAAGTCGGCAGGACTTTTACAGGGCAATCCCCCTCTCCGATAATGGAAGTGTGATATTCGAGAGAATCGACAGGATCGTCAGTGGTACAGACAGCTTTGACATTGGACTCTATTAAATAATCCCGGGCTCCCATAGGCTTTTCCGCCAACTGCTTTTCCGCTTCATCCCAGATCTCTTTTGCCGTTTCTTTCGAGAGCAAAGTTGTAATGTTAAAGTATCTCTGAAGCTCCAGATGGGTCCAGTGATAGAGAGGATTCCCGATCGTATAGGGAATCATACTTGCGTAAGCTTCGAATTTTTCGTAAGGAGATGCGTCTCCGGTTACATACCTCTCATCAATTCCGAAAGAGCGCATGGCCCGCCACTTATAGTGGTCACCGGTCAGCCAGATATCATAGAGATTGGAAAAACGGCTATTCTCGGCGATGTCTCCGGGAGGGAGATGACAATGATAGTCAAAAATTGGCATAGGCGCCGCATACTTGTGATAAAGGGTCCGGGCCGTTTCCGTTTCCAGTAAAAAATCTTTATCCATAAAGGGCTTCATCAGAATTCCTCCTGTTAAATGTTATCGATAAGATAACCGCCGTCTACAGGGATGGTGACACCGGTAACAAAACCGGAGGCGTTTCTGTCAGCCAGATAGACGAGAGTTCCGTTCAGTTCGGAAATATCTCCGAAACGGCCGAAAGGTGTATGGCCGATAATCTGCTTGCCTCTTGCCGAAAGAATGTCTTTTTCGAAATCATCATATAGCAGATCCCGGTTCTGGTTTCCGACAAAAAATCCCGGAGCAATACCGTTGACCCGGATTCCCGCGGAAGCGAATTCCTTGGCCAGTCCGGCGGTGAGATTCATAACACCGGCCTTCGATGCCGCATAGGCCCAGACTCCCGAAAGAGGAAGATAGGAAGCCATGGACGCGATATTGATGATATTCCCTTTTATACCTTCGGCAATCCAGATTCTGGCCATATGCTTTGTCGGGATGACCAGACCGCCCAGAAGATTCATTTTGACAACCTCATCGAAGATATCCACATCGACTTCCGTAAACGGGGCTTTACCTTTATTCCCTCCGGCCGCATTCACCAGCAGAGTCGGCATACCCACTTCCTTTCTGATGGATTCGATCGTAGCGGCCATCTGGGCTTCATCGGAAGCATCGCACTGATAACCGAATAGAACATCTTTAAGTCCTGTTTTTGCTTCAATTTCCTTTGCCGCTTCAGAAACAGGCTTTGTCTTTCCCCGCCCCAGAATAACGACTTTAGCACCTGCATTACAAAGAGCTTCGGCAAAAGATGCTCCTATAGCTCCTGTTCCACCGGTAATAACAGCGATTTCCTTACTCAGATTTCCCATAAATTTTATCCTTTCTTATGATTTATACAAAATTGTTCAAATGTTTCGTTAGTTTTCTTAAATGATAATAAATCGAAACCCTTCATTTATGCAAGAAGATTTCATTTCATTTTCGTTTACGAAGCTATTCGTAACTTTTCTCTTTACAAAAATGACGGGATAGCGTATTTTTTTAATTACGATATTGTTCGCAAAATGAAATCAAAGGAAAGCGAAGAGAATATGCTGTTTTTTGAAAAAGGAGCTCCCGGGCTCTCTCTTACAGACGATGATCTGGCACAGGGGCTCACAGAAGCCCTGAATAAAGCGGCTCCAGCTGAAAAAACATCCAAAGTGCTGGTTCTGCCCCCCGATATCACTCGTTTCCACTCGAGAGCCGGTGTTCTGACACTGGCGGCCAGGGATTATTACAATGAAAAACTGACCGATGTTATGCCGGCTCTGGGAACCCATTATCCCATGACCGAAGAGGAACTGGATGAAATGTTTCCCGGACTGGATCATGCCCTGATCCGTCCCCACCAATGGCGGACCGATGTGGTAACGTTGGGCCAGGTGCCCTCATCCTATGTTGAGGAAATTAGCGAAGGCAAGGTCTCCTTCAGCTGGCCGGCCCAGGTTAACAAACTTCTTGTCGAAGGAGACCATGATCTGATTCTTTCCATAGGACAGGTCGTCCCCCATGAAGTTATAGGTTTTGCCAATCACAATAAAAACATATTCGTCGGTACCGGTGGTTCGGAAGGAATTCACAAGTCCCATTTTCTCGGTGCGGCCTATGGAATGGAACGCATAATGGGACAGGCCGACAGCCCGGTGAGAAAAGTGCTCAACTATGCCAGTGAGCATTTTGCATCAGATCTGCCGATTCTTTATGCGCTGACTGTGGTTTCTCCCGATGAAGCAGGGAAACTCCATGTCAGAGGACTCTATATAGGAGACGGCTTCGAGTGTTTCGCCAAGGCGGCAGCCCTGAGTAAGGAAGTCAACTTCACGCCGGTGGATGAACCTCTGAAAAGAGTCGTGGTTTATCTGGACCCCAAAGAGTTCCGAAGCACATGGCTCGGCAACAAATCCGTATACAGAACGCGCATGGCCATTGCTGACGGAGGAGAGCTGATCGTCATAGCTCCCGGACTGAAGGAATTCGGTGAAGACAGGCAAATAGACGCCCTTATAAGGAAATACGGATATTTCACGACCGGGGAAACACTGCGAAAGGTTCAGGAAAATGAAGATCTGAGCAGCAACCTCTCGGCGGCGGCCCATTTGATTCACGGATCGAGCGAAGGGCGGTTTAAGATTACCTACGCTCCCGGGCATCTGACCAGAGATGAAATCGAATCGGTAGGCTATGCCTATGCGGATCTTTCGGAAATGCAGGAGCTGTTTCAGATAGAAAATAAAACAACCGGTTTTCAGAAAGATGCCAACGGCGAAGAGTTTTATTACATCCAGAATCCCGCATTGGGATTATGGTCAAGCAAATAAATTATCAGGTAAGGAACAAGGAGAACATACAATGAAAAAAGCAGATATCGGACTGATCGGTCTGGCGGTTATGGGTCAGAACCTCGTACTGAATATGGCTGACAACGGATACACCGTTGCCGTTTACAACAGAACCACTCAGAAAATGACTGATTTTATAGAAGGTCCGGCAAAGGGATACGATAACATCGTCGGAGCGGAAACCATCGAAGACTTTATCGCTCAGCTTGAAAGACCGAGACGGGTCATGCTTATGGTGAAAGCGGGAGAGGTTGTCGATAAGTTCATCGAAACCGTTCTGCCCCACCTTGAAGAGGGAGATATTATAATCGACGGCGGAAACAGCCACTTCCCCGATTCCAACAGAAGGACAAAAGAACTTGCGGAGAAAGGCATACACTTTATCGGAACAGGAGTTTCCGGCGGTGAAGAAGGAGCCAGAAGAGGCCCCAGCATCATGCCCGGCGGTAATGAAAAAGCCTGGCCCTATGTCAAACCTGTCTTTCAGGCCATCAGCGCCAAAACGGAAAACGGCGAAGCCTGCTGCGACTGGGTCGGCAACGACGGCGCCGGCCATTATGTGAAAATGGTCCACAATGGAATCGAATACGGCGATATGCAGCTGATAACAGAAGCCTATCAGCTTCTTCATGAAGCGATCGGCATGAACTATGAGGAAATGCATAAAGTATTTGCCGACTACAACAAAGGGCCTCTCGACTCCTACCTGATAGAAATTACCAGAGATATCCTCGCTTTCAGAGATGATGCAGGAGAACCTCTTGTTGAGAAGATCCTCGATACAGCCGGCCAGAAAGGTACGGGAAAATGGACGGGGATAAGCGCCCTGGATCTGGGAATGCCCGTTACGCTTATCGGTGAATCTGTTTTCGCCCGCTGTCTTTCCGCTCTCAAAGATGAAAGAGTCGCGGCGTCTAAAAAGATCAAGGGACCGGACGTCACTTTCTCCGGAGATAAAGATGAGTTTGTCAAAGATCTGGAACAGGCTCTTCTCTTTGCCAAAATCATATCCTATGCCCAGGGATTCATGCTGATGAAAGAAGCAGCAAAGGAATACAGCTGGAAACTGAATTACGGAGCCATAGCCCTTATGTGGAGAGGCGGCTGTATTATCCGATCGGTCTTCCTGGGAAAAATCAAGGAAGCTTTCGACAAAAATCCCGAGCTGTCAAACCTTATAATGGATGATTATTTCGGAGATATCCTTCAGAAGGCCCAGAACTCTTTGAGAAAAGTCGTGACTGCCGCCGTAACCCTGGGAATCCCCGTACCGACCTTGTCCACCGCGCTGGCTTTCTTTGACGGCTACCGTTCGGAAAGGCTCCCGGCAAACCTTCTCCAGGCTCAGCGGGACTATTTCGGCGCGCACACTTATGAAAGAACAGATAAGCCGAGAGGCGAGTTTTTCCATACAAACTGGACAGGAACAGGCGGAAACGTTTCTTCAACCACCTACGAGGTATAGGAAATGGCTCATAATCCAAGACTGGATACCATTCTCAACCTGATTCACACTTATCGGCAGATCTCCGTAACGGAGCTGACTGAACGGCTGGGTGTGTCTCAGGTGACAATCAGAAAAGATCTGACGAGACTGGAGGAGCAGGGACTTATAATCCGGAGCCACGGAGGAGCCAGTCTGGCGCAGACCGTCGCTCCCCTGCCCACCGTCAATTCCAGAAGGGAAACCTTCTACGAAGAGAAAAACAGAATAACGGCCCGGGCCGTGGAGCTGATCCGCGACGAGGATTCAGTCTGTATAGATGCGGGTGCGACGACGCAGCTGCTGGCGGAGAAAATTGTTAATATGCCTTTGAGAGTCATAAGCAACAGCCTGGATATTCTGAACCTGCTGGCCTCATCCCGCGATGTGACGCTGACAGCGATCGGAGGAAATTTCAGAGTCAATGCCGCATCATTTATCGGGCCGATTGCCGAAGACGCCGTAAACCAGCTCCAGTTCGATATAGCCTTTATCGGAGCCACAGGGATGACCTCCGAAGGAGACTTTCTTACACAGAATGCCATTGAAGGTCGCTTGAAACGAGCTATGCTCAAGGCAGCCAGGAGAAAAGTCATACTGGCCGATTCCAGCAAATTCGAAGCCAGAGCGTTCTCCATATTCGCCCGTCCCGAACTGGTAGACATATTGATTACCGACAAAGGATTTACTCATGTTGAAAAGTTCCGGGATATGGGAATTGAAGTCATAACAGTTTGAAATAGAGGAGAGAAACATGAAATTGAGTGAAAATTGTAAATACGCCATTCTAACCCCGACCAGCATGGGAGTCCGGCTGACACCGGACAACGGGCAGCCGGTTTATGCGAGCCGCCATTTTGAAATGAGAGCCACAAGTGCCGAATCCAACGTTCTTTCTGTTGCATCCTATCTGGGGATGCCTGCAAAAGTTCTGACCAACTTTGTTAAAGGCAGCCCTATCGCCAGAATTATAAAAGATGACCTGGCTTCCAGACATATTGATTACGAAGGACCGGAAATCGAACAGGGCGGAGCCTGGGGATACCGGCACCAGATTAATATAGCCGATTCAGGATACGGCAATCGCGGTCCCCGAGTCCATAACGACAGAACCGGAGAAGTCGGCCTGACCCTGAACGCCAAAGATTTCGATATGGAGCGGATTTTCGGAGAAGAAGGCGTTGCCGTTGTTCATCTGTCCGGTCTTATAGCCGCTCTCTCACCAGAGACAAGCCAGTTCTGTCTCGCCGTTGCCAGAGCCGCCAAGAAACACGGTTCGCTTATCTCTTTCGACCTGAATTACAGAGCCAGCTTCTGGAAAGGCCGGGAAAAGGAACTGAGCGAAGTTTTCGCTGAAATTGCCCAGGCAGCCGATGTACTTGTCGGAAACGAAGAGGACTTTCAGCTCTGTCTTGGAATCCCCGGACCGGAAGCGGGAGGCGAAGGACTGGGAGCGAAGATAGACAGCTTCAAGGAAATGATAAAAAGAGTGAAAAGCGAGTATTCCAATGCTTCGGTTTTTGCAACAACGCTCCGGGAAGTGGTCAGCACCAATGAACACATGTGGGGGGCCATCATGCTTGAAGGCGATAACTGGTATGTGGAAGAACCGAGATCCATTGGTGTTCTGGACAGGATCGGCGGCGGAGACGGCTTTGTCGGGGGAATGCTCTACGGGATACTGAAAGAATGGGAACCGGAAAAATGGGTTCAATTCGGTTGGGCCACCGGTGCGCTTACTGTCACACTCTACACGGATTACTGCCAGCCTGCCGATGAAGAACAGGTCTGGAGCATCTGGGAAGGGAATGCCAGAGTAAAACGGTAATTGCTGTAGACTATATTTAATCTATTGATAGAAGAGAGGCTGATTCGAAAAATGAGTCAGCCTCTTTTTTTAGAAACTTGAATCTTCTTCTACAGAAGTTGCCTATCGGGGCTCCTGATCTTCAACTTTTACTCTATTAACAACTCTCCAATCAGTCCAAAAGCATAGGAATTTTTCTTATAGCATAATAATAAAATCCGGATAATAATGAAAAAATGCTCAATAACGCAATGCGCGTTTTTTCCGAAAATCGGAGGTTATACGCATGAACTGGTAAAAAAATCGGTATAAGTATTGGTTTTTGGGAATTATGGAGAACTGGATAATAAGTTATGTTATATTTCAAAATTATACAAATTCGGAAAATTATATGCTAATATATAATTAATCTATATCATCTCAGGGAGTCTTGTATGAAACTCAATAAAA